>NZ_JBNNUK010000001.1:361356-781914 GCF_050279675.1 Viridibacillus sp. NPDC093762
GCAGCTTCATTAGGCTCATTAAGTACAGTTTCTAGTGGATCTTGCCCCGGATCATCATTGAATACTGCATCAACCGTAGGGACAGCGGGTTAAGTTAACATTCGATCAAAAAATAATAGAAAAGAGGGTGCACAGTTTGAACAATTTTGATGAAATTAAAGTAGAGCAAATGAGCCTTTATATTGAGGAACAAGATCAACAGTTAAATGAAGTTGCTGGTACATGGGGTTCTGCAAGTACATTTACATCAGCTTCTACAATGACGAGTAGTGTATCAACTGCTAGTTCAGCTGCAACTTCTTCTTCATTTGGATAATAAGGGAGGATATATATTATGAGTGAAAAACAAAACATAAATGTAAACATGAAAGATGCATTATATATTGAGGAACAAACTGATATGGTAGAGTTTGCTGGATTTACAACAGCTAGTAGTCTAGCCACGGGGGGGTCTTTTTCTTCAGTGACTTCTTGTGCTGGATCAGTTTCTTCAGCAGGAAGTTTCTCAAGTGCTGGTGACTAATTCACATAGTAAAATGCTTAGGTAACATTTAGAATACTCATTAAATACTGTTATATTGAGGAGCAAGATCAACAGTTAAATGAAGTTGCTGGTACATGGGGTTCTGCAAGTACATTTACATCAGCTTCTACAATGACGAGTAGTGTATCAACTGCTAGTTCAACTGCAACTTCTTCTTCATTTGGATAATAAGGGAGGATATATATTATGAGTGAAAAACAAAACATAAATGTAAATATGAAAGATGCATTATATATTGAGGAACAAACTGATATGGCAGAGTTTGCTGGATTTACAACAGCTAGTAGTCTAGCCACGGGGGGGTCTTTTTCTTCAGTGACTTCTTGTGCTGGATCAGTTTCTTCAGCAGGAAGTTTCTCAAGTGCTGGTGACTAATTCACATAGTAAAATGCTTGGGTAACATTTAGAATACTCATTAAATACTGTTATGTATTTATATGAGTATTCTATTCTTTTCCTACCTAAAATTATACCCTAGAATAACTCTCATTATTCAAGATTTTGGGGGTAAACTAATTATACTTAGAGCCTCAGGGGCTCAGATTAAGAAATGAAATTATTCGACATTCAAATAAAAACCCTCCTTCTAACCATTTTCGAGATTGAGATGATATCTATTTTCATCTAATTTATTCACCGTAGTATCTGGCCCACTTTACCTCTAATCGCCGATAAAGGTACTCCTACACCATAAGCTCCGACAAAATACGCTTGCTCTTTTTGCGAAGAACAGAATAGTTTACGAAAGAATGGCTACTTTTTTGATCATATAAACTGCTCTAATCTTCTGCTTGCAGGTGGAAATCAAGTCTTGTTCAATTATTTTAGGATTAGAAGAAACTCCATGGAGGGGAATTCAAAATTATTTAGCAATACTTGTTGTTCTATTTATTTTATTATTTATTATTTCAAAAAAGTCTTTCCGATATTTAAAGTAATCCTTTAAATCACTGAAAGGAGGTGATAAGTATGGAAGAAAAAAATATAACAGCAACTCTAGAATCAAAAATTTATATTGAAGAGCAAGTAGAGCTAAATGAAGTGGCAGCTTCATTAGGCTCATTAAGTACAGTTTCTAGTGGATCTTGCCCCGGATCATCATTGAATACTGCATCAACCGTAGGGACAGCGGGTTAAGTTAGCATTCGATCAAAAAAATTAAAGAAAAGGGGTTGGACAGTTTGAACAATTTTAATGAAATTAAAGTGGAAGAAATGAGCCTTTATATTGATGAACAAGATCAAGAGTTAAGTGAAGTTGCCGGTACTTGGGGATCAGCTTCTACACTTGGGAGTTGTGCATCAACTATTTCTACAGCCGGATAATAGGAAAGATATACATTTTAGAGCTAAATGAAGTGGCAGCTTTATTTAGCTCATTCAGTATCTTTCCCAGCATTATCAGTGAGTACATCATCAACCGTAGGAACAGCGGGTTAAGTTAGCATTCGATCAAAAAATTATAGAAAAGTGGGTGCACAGTTTGAACAATTTTGATGAAATTAAAGTAGAGTAAATGAGCCTGTATGTTGAGGAACAAGATCAACAATTAAATGAAGTTGCTGGTACATGGGGTTCTGCAAGTACATTTGGATCAGCTTCTACAATGACGAGTAGTGCATCAACTGCTAGTTCAACTGCAACTGCTTCTTCATTTGGATAATAAGGGAGGATATATATTATGAGTGAAAAACAAAACATAAATGTAAATATGAAAGATGCATTATATATTGAGGAACAAACTGATATGTCAGAGTTTGCTGGATTTACAACAGCTAGTAGTTTAGCTAGTTTACCCACGTCGGCATCTTTTTCCTCAGTGACTTCTTGTGCTGGATCAGCTGCTACAGAAAGTTTCTCTAGTGTTGGTGACTAATTCACATTGTGAAATGTTTAGGTAATATTACATTTAGAGTACTCATGTAAATACTTATGTATTTACATGAGTACTCTATTCCTCTACCAAATTATACCCTAAAATAACAAATAACCATAGATGATCTTATCAATATGCATAGAGCATTTTATCAGTCTGTTAATGTGTGTGTTGTAACTCTCATTATTCAAGATTTGGGGAGGTAAATGAAATGAAATTAAATCATTCGACATCAAATAAAAAACTTTCTACCAATTTATGGTATCTTGATTTCTGTTGAGTAGATATCTATGTTCATCTAATTTATTCATCGTAGTATCTCATCGATTTTACCTCTAAACGATGATGTGAAATACTGGTTATAAAAATACGATACATTTTTAGTTGGACAAAAGCTAATCATAAAAAAAAACAAAGAATACGAAAAAAACAATTCTACTACTAAAACTCTGAAATATACAGTTTAATATGGAGATTTCTTATCTGTAATTGGAAAAGTGTACGGAGTGCAAGTGACAAAATTAAAAAGTTGGAAAGATTTAAAATCGGATTTAATTTATGCAGAACAAAAACTGATTATCAAAAAATAACGTGATCTAGTTAAGAGCATGCTAACTATGTATGCTCTTTTTTGTTATAATAGTAGGGTTAAGAATGTATAACAGGATAAGCACATGGAGAATCGACTACAATAATAGAAACAATAAATTGTACGTCACGATTATCGAATGTAGTCAGTCAATGAAGAACTTATATTGACAACTAAATTCGGTTCAGTCTGGCTTAACATTTTTAGTTTTATGATGAAACATTATGGACAGAAGGAGACGGAAAAATGAGTTCTAATCTTGAACAAGATATATTATCTCGTCGTACTTTTGCCATCATCTCTCACCCGGATGCTGGTAAAACAACGATAACAGAAAAGCTTTTGTACTTTGGTGGCGCAATTCGCGATGCAGGTACAGTTAAAGCGAAAAAAACAGGTAAATTTGCTACTTCTGACTGGATGGAAATCGAAAAGCAACGTGGGATTTCAGTAACATCTTCAGTTATGCAATTTGATTATAATGATCGCCGTGTCAACATTTTGGACACACCAGGACACTCAGATTTCTCAGAAGATACGTACCGTACGTTAATGGCAGTAGATAGTGCTGTGATGGTTGTGGATGCAGCAAAAGGTATTGAGGCACAAACATTAAAACTATTCAAAGTTTGTCGCATGCGCGGTATTCCTATCTTTACATTTATCAATAAATTAGATCGTCAAGGTAAAGAGCCACTTGAGTTGATGGAAGAACTTGAAGAAGTTCTAGGCATTGAATCATATGCTATGAACTGGCCCATTGGTATGGGTAAGGAGTTCTTAGGAATTTACGATCGTTATAACAAACGAATCGAGCAATTCCGCACAGAGGAAGAGGAACGATTCTTACCAATTGATGAAAACGGTGAGTTAGCTGTTGAACATGATATGAAGAAAACCTCTTACTACACACAAGCGATGGAAGACATTATGCTTCTAAATGAAGCTGGAAATGACTTTTCAGCAGAACGTGTAACAAGAGGAGAGTTAACACCTGTATTCTTTGGTTCTGCCTTAACAAACTTCGGTGTACAAACATTCTTAGAAACATATTTGAACTTTGCACCAACACCACAACCGCGTCTAACAGAAGATGAGCAAATTATCGAACCTTTAGATAAAGATTTCTCAGGTTTTGTGTTTAAAATTCAAGCAAATATGAACCCAGCACACCGTGACCGTATTGCTTTTGTACGTATTGTATCGGGTGAATTTGAACGTGGTATGAATATGACTTTATCACGTACTAATAAATCATTTAAAGTAACACAATCGACTCAGTTCTTAGCGGATGACCGTGAAACAGTTGATAAAGCTGTAGCTGGAGATATTATTGGTCTTTATGATACAGGTAACTATCAAATTGGTGACACCGTTGTAGGCGGTAAAAAAACATTCCAATTTGAAAAACTACCACAGTTCACGCCAGAATTGTTTATGAAGGTAACGGCGAAAAACGTTATGAAATCAAAACACTTCCATAAAGGTATTTTACAACTTGTGCAAGAAGGTGCTATCCAATATTACAAAACTTTGCATACGGAAGAAGTTATACTTGGAGCAGTTGGTCAATTACAATTTGAAGTATTTGAACACCGTATGAAAGCTGAATATAACGTAGATGTTCGTATGGAACCAATGGGCTCGAAAATAGCACGCTGGATTCAAAATGAAGCAGACGTTAAAGAATCTATGACAGGTCCTCGTAGCATGCTTGTACATGACCGTTATGAAAATCTTGTTTTCTTATTCGAAAATGAATTTGCAATGCGCTGGTTCCAAGATAAAAACGAAAATATTGAGCTTTATAGCTTATTATAAGTTTCACAAGCAGTCGTCCTACTTAGTTAGGACGGCTTTTTTATGTTCTGGTTGAGAAATAGTAATGGCTCAATTGATTTTCTTCATAATCTATTTCGCTTTAAATTTCAAAAGTTTCACAATTAGATTTAATTCATACTAAACATGTCAATAGTATGTATGATAAAAGGAATTTAAAATTTCTGAAAATTAATTATTATCCAAAAAATATTTGTAGTTAAAGTAATAATTCAATATGATTAAAAGAATGAGTAAAAAGGAGCGAGCGCAATGAAGATTAGTAATTTTTCCATCAAGAGGCCTGTTTTTACTATAGTGACGATGTTGCTCGTGATTATTCTAGGAGCAGTATCTTTTTTCAAAATTCCAGTGACCTTAATTCCAGAGTTAAATCCACCAATTGGTGTTGTCGTTACAAATTATTCAGGAGCTAGTCCAACTGAAGTAAATGAAAAAGTAACAAAACCTTTAGAAAGTATGTTATCAACCTTGCCGGGAATTAAATCAATTCAATCTACTTCTCAAGAGGGCGCAAACTTTATGATGCTTGAATTCAATTGGTCGACAGATATAAATAAAATTCAAACGGATGTTTTACAGCGTATAGATCAAACGCCTATCCCATCTGATGCAAATCGTCCGCAATTTTTAAAGTTTGATCCAGCTCAATTTCCAGTTATTCAAATGACATTGCAAGCAACTGGTGATAATCAAGATGTCCGCATTTTAGCAGAAAAACTAGAGAAAGATTTACTACGTACTGAAGGTGTTGCTAGTGTAAATATTTCAGGGACTCTTATAGAAGAAATGCGTATAACATTAGATAAGGACAAGCTTGTAAACAATGGTTTAACCCAGGCAGATATTGTACAAACAATTCAAGGGAACAATGTTTCACTACCAGGAGATCCTATTGAAACGGGTCAAGGACAGCAACTGACGGTGAGAGTATTAAGTACGTTAAGTTCAGTAAACGATTTAAAAACACTTATTGTAAAAACAAACCCTTTAAATGGGGATGAAGTACAATTACAAGACATTGCAAATGTAAAAGTGGCTGAGCAACCAACGGCAACGATTACTAGGGCAAATGAGCATCCAGCTGTCTTAATGTCTGTCTTACAAGAATCGGGAGCTAATACAGTAGATGTTTCAAAGAATTTTAAAACTGCATTAAATACTTTATTAGCCCAAAAGCAGTATGAAGGAGTAAAAGCTGATATTTTATTTGATCAGGGGGATTATGTAAAGTTAGCAATTGATAATATTGGTTCATCGCTTATTTATGGTGGGATTTTTGCTATGTTAGTACTATTTGTCTTTTTAAGAGGCATTCGTAGCCCCATTATCATAGCTGTTGCAATCCCGTATTCTGTCATTGTGACGTTCGTTCTTATGTATTTCTCCAATTTTTCGTTAAATATATTAACGCTTGGAGCACTAGCTTTAGGGATCGGCATGCTTGTTGATAACGCTATTGTCGTAATTGAGAATATTGAGCGCCATCTAGGAATGGGGAAAACACCAAAGCAAGCAGCTTCTGAAGGTACGAAAGAAGTAGCCATAGCAATTATTGCATCCACCTTAACGACAGTAGCAGTGTTTGTACCAGTTATTTTTATAACAGGATTAATTGGTCAGATTTTCACTGAATTTGCATTGACTATTTCTTTTAGTTTACTTGCATCTTTAGTTGTTGCACTTACCGTAGTGCCGATGATGGCAGGCCATATGTTGAAGAAAAAGTCGGGAGATATGGAAGAAAAGCGTAGCAATTCCAAACGCTATACTGCATTTAAAAATTCAGTTGAGTGGGCTATCAAACATAGATTTTTAGTGCTTGCTGTAACTATATTTTTACTTGTTCTTTCGGTTTTTGGATTAACTCGTACTGGCATGGAGTTTTTGCCATCGACTGATGAAGGGTTCTTTTCAATTTCTGTGAAGCTTAATAATGGCTCCGCGCTTTCTAAAACTGAAGAGGTAGTTCAGTTAATTGAGGAGCGATTGAAAAAAGAAAAAGACGTTGCAGTTTACGTTAGCCTCATCGGAGGGAATCAGCAAACACAATCGAGGGGGAATTCTAAAGCAAATGAAGCTGAACTTTCTGTCAAACTAGTAGCACTTGATAAACGGAAGCGCTCTGTATTTGAATTTGTAGATGATATAAAAAAAGATGTGCAACAGGACGTAGGGGATAGGGCAGATGTTAGTTTTAATATGCAAACGGCATCTGGCTCTGCTCCTAATACATTAACATTCAGAGTATCTGACACGAATCATAAGCGACTTAATCAGGCAGTGGAGGATATTCAGAAGAAAATAGAGGGAATTTCCGATATTACTGAAGTTGAAAATGACCTCAATAATACAGTTGAAGAAATACAAGTAAATGTGAATCAACAGAAGGCCTCTCAATTAGGTTTTGTGCCCTCCCAAATTGCACAAACCGTACAACAAATGACAAAAGGCGTCACAGCAACGCAAATTTTGACAAATCAGGATGAAGTACAATCGGTTGTTGTGAATTACGGTGATGCATATAAAAAAAGTATAGAGCGATTAAAAAAAATGCAATTACGAAGTGCTACAGGTGAATTTGTTGAATTACAGGATTTAGCTGAAGTGAAAGTGAAAAAAGGACCTGTATCCGTTAGACGTACGGACCAACTGCCATCCGTTGCCTTTATTTTGAAGTATAAGTCAACACAAACGTTAACTGGGGCAGGAGAAAAAATTGATAAAGTAATTGAAGAGCTCAATCTTCCAGAAAGTACATCGATAAAATTTAGTGGAGATCGTGAACTGTTTGAAGAATCGATTAACGATATGCTGTTAGCCATTGTATTAGCAGTAATACTTGTTTATATCGTAATGGCAGCTCAGTTCGAATCGTTTAAATATCCTTTTGTTATTATGTTCACTGTACCATTAATGATTATTGGTGTTGCATTTGCTTTAGTGTTAACGAATACACCGATTGGGGTAACTGCCATTATTGGTATTCTGGTTCTAGTTGGAATTGTTGTTAATAATGGTATTGTACTTGTCGATTACATTAATCAGCGAAAGGCTGCTGGAGTTCCATCTTATGAAGCAATCGTTACTTCTGCTAGAGATCGTTTAAGACCAATATTAATGACTGCTTTAACGACTGTTCTAGGATTAATACCATTAGCTATTGGTTTAGGTGAAGGAACCGAAATGAATCAACCAATGGGGATTGTTGTAATCGGTGGATTAGTAAGTTCTACATTTTTAACTCTCTATATTGTACCGATTGTTTACAGTTTGTTTGATCGTGAAACACGTTTTTTGAATAAAAAGAGAAAGGCATAGTAATTAGGGGGTGGATGGGATGGCTACAGGTTTTTTTACAGGATTTCCAGGTTTTATTGCTAGTCAAATTGTTCGTACAGCCTTTAAACAAGAATTGTACGATAAAGTGTACGCAGTGGTATTAATAACGGAAATGCAACGAGCAGAAGCTGAAGTAGAGCGCATATTAAAAGATTATCCGGATAAAAAAATAGTTATTATTGAAGGAGATATTACACTACCAAACTTAGATATTAACAATGATCAACTTGAAGAATTATTGAATGAGGTGGATGTCGTTTGGCATTTAGCTGCTATCTATGATTTGGCTGTACCAAAAGAGGCTGCCTGGAAAGTAAATGTTCAAGGCACATCAATGGTAAATGAATTTGTTAGCCGAATTGAAAACATACAACGTTATATGTATTTTAGTACGGCTTATGTTGCAGGAACCCGTGAAGGCATTTTAAAGGAATCTGAATTAATTCGTCCAATAAGTTTTAAAAATTTCTATGAAGAAACGAAATTTGAAGCAGAAACATTAGTAGAAGAATTAAAGGCGACGATGCCAGTAACGATTATTCGTCCTGGTATCGTGCGCGGTCATTCACAAACTGGAGAAACAGTTAAATTTGATGGACCATATTTCTTTTTGAATATGATTGATCGATTAAAATGCCTCCCAATCATTCCGTACATCGGTCAATCGAATGCCAGATTAAATGTGGTACCTATAGATTATATAACGAACGGTGTTGTTTATTTGAGCACTCTTTGCGGGGCTATAGGAAAGACTGTTCATATGACTGATCCAAATCCGCATCCTGTTCAAGAAATATATAGAGCCATGGTATTTACTTTGACTGGTAAGAAGCCAAAAGGTCGTATTCCGTTAAGTCTTGCTAGAAAATCAATGAGTATACTATCTGTCCGTAAAGTACTTGGGGTTGAGTATGAGACTCTTGACTATTTAAGGTGGAATGCATCATTTGACACTAGGACAGCTGAGCAACTTTTAGCGGGTTCTTCTATTCAATGTAAAGACTTTATTCAATCCCTACCTACGATGATAGAGTTCTATAATAAGCATAAAAATAACAAAGCCTATCAGATTCAGATTAAATAATACTAATACTAGTTACTTTCTTAAAACAGAATTTTCCCCCTAGAAAAAAGTTTACTTACCAAAATATTTTAGTTATAATAGAGTCACAAACAAACTTAATTACTTTTGACATTTTGTCAAAGGGGAGTAGCTATAGGGAAACCTACCTCATAGTCGTCATTACATGGTTTAACCGCCATCGGTTATGAGAGCAAATGAATTTTTAAAATTGCTAAGCGAGACCTTTGCCTTTTATTAGGCATGGGTCTTTTATTTTTGTTTGAAAAAGGAGGAAATTGGATGGACACGATATTATTGGAATATGCATGGGTACTATTGGTACTAATAGTATTAGAAGGTTTATTGGCCGCAGATAATGCGGTTGTTATGGCTGTTATGGTCAAGCACTTACCACCTGTTCAACAGAAAAAAGCGTTATTTTACGGCTTGCTAGGTGCGTTTGTATTACGATTTGCTGCGCTATTTATGATTACATTCCTAGTGAACTTTTGGCAAATTCAAGCGTTAGGAGCAGCGTATTTACTATTTATCTGTTTCAAACATTTATATGATCATTGGAAGAAAAAGAATCAGGAGGAAGAGGTCGAAGAAAAACAGGGTTCTGGCTTCTGGATGACAGTATTTAAAGTAGAATTAGCAGATTTAGCTTTTGCTATTGATTCAATGCTTGCTGCAGTAGCTTTAGCTGTAACACTACCTGAAATTGGTGATTTCCACGTTGGTGGTATTAATGGTGGTCAGTTCGCAGTTATGTTCTTAGGCGGTATTATTGGCTTAATCATTATGCGTTTTGCAGCACAATGGTTTGTTAAGTTACTACAATCTTATCCATCTTTAGAAACGGCGGCGTTTTTAATCGTTGGATGGGTTGGAGTGAAATTAGTAGTTTTAACATTAGCACATCCAAAGGTTGCGGTTTTAGATGAGCAATTCCCACATTCAACTACTTGGAAAATGACATTCTGGATTGTTCTTGTTGTACTAGCAGCAGGTGGCTACCTTGTAGGAGTCCGCAATAAGAAAAAGTCAGATGCAACTGAATAATTTAGTTAAAACCCTATTCTCCATATTTATGGTGAATAGGGTTTTTTCTTTGGATAAAAAGGGCAGAATAGGGGAGATTGAAAAGTTATAGAGAGAATATTTTTAGGTACTTTCCTTTTCTCTTACTTTTTCATACAATAGGGAGTATCTTGTTTTCAAGATTGAAAGGATTCGATTTATTTGGGTTTTACTAAAGATATCAATCGGCGTGCAACGCCATTCCAAGCTATTGTTTCATATTATTTTATAGCTATTGCTATTTCTTTTGTACTTTTAAGGTTACCAGGTGTACATAAACCAGGTGTAGAAGTTTCGTTACTTGATTCGTTATTTACAGCAGTTAGTGCAGTTAGTGTGACCGGTTTAACAGTTACGAATATATCTGAAACGTATTCAGTTTTTGGTATTGTTATGTTACTGCTTATTTTACAACTAGGTGCAATTGGGATAATGTCTTTAGGCACCTTTGTTTGGTTACTTGTCGGGAAGAAGATTGGGATGCGTGAACGTCAATTAATCATGGTCGATCATAACCAAACGAAAATATCAGGTGTCGTGTATCTAATAAAAGAAATCGTGAAAATATTAATAACGATTGAAATTATAGGTTCTACCATTTTAACGCTTTATTTCGTACAATATTTCGATAGTTTTAAAGAAGCATTATTACATGGTGTTTTCGGCGCTATTTCTGCGACTACAAATGGTGGTTTTGATATAACTGGTATGTCATTAGTATCTTTCCACGGGGATTATTTTGTACAAGTAATTAATATGTTATTAATTACTTTAGGGGCAATTGGTTTTCCTGTATTGATTGAACTTAAAGCGTTTTTAGAAAATAAAAATAGAAATTTTCGTTTCTCGTTGTTTACAAAAATTACGACAGCTACTTATGCAATGTTATTTCTCTTCGGTACTTTCGTAATCCTAATTATTGAATCATTCCATTCATTTAAAGGGATGAGCTGGCATGAAGCATTTTTCTCAGCGATGTTCCATTCTATTTCAGCACGTTCAGCTGGGTTAACGACAATAGATGTCACGAAATTCAGTGAAGCGACAGATGTTTTTTTAAGTTTCTTAATGTTTATAGGGGCTTCGCCAAGTTCGGTTGGTGGTGGGATTCGAACAACTACTTTTGCGATAGCAATTTTATTTTTAATTAATTTTGCAAGGGGTAAGGAAGAAATCCAGATTTTTAATCGTGAGATTCATATTGTTGATGTGTACCGCTCATATGTTGTTATCATTTTAGCTGTAGCGATGGTACTTGTTGCAACGATGATTTTATTAATCACTGAGCCGGAAGCTACATTAATTCAAATTGTATTTGAAATTACATCCGCATTCGGAACTTGTGGTATGTCGCTTGGTTTGACAGAACATTTATCATCAATTGGGAAAGTAATCATGATGCTTCTCATGTTCATTGGTCGAGTTGGTCTTATTTCCTTCTTATATTCTATTGGAGGGAAGGCAAAGAAAACGAAATACCATTATCCGAAAGAGCGAGTAATTATTGGATAATCCACAGAAAGTCGTCTACGTTTTAACATTAAGTTAAAAACGCAGACGATTTTTTTGATTCATAACGTTGTCATTTTTTGTGAAAGACAAAAAAGCAGAGCAAAGCCAATTTTAATGGCATTTGCTCTGCTTTGTTATTAAGAAATGAGAGTACCTGAAATAGTTGTGAAGTAAGGAGTATTATCTTTTCTGAAGTAGGTTAATAAATAACCGCTTTGTACTGCAAGTTGTCCATTTTTAAATGCTTCATAATCAAGTGAGAAAGGAACGAGTAAAGTATGTTTATATAACTCCTTTTCATTTAATTGGAATGAAGCAAATTCCTCGCCAGCGATTGCAGGATTTTCACGTAACTGTTGGAAAAGCTTCTTGGATTCTGTACTTGAAATGCGTTTATCCCACCAAATTTTACGAGGTTGGAACTGCTGTACTGCTAAGTAATCAAGTTGCATTAAGTTTGTTACTATTTCTAGATTTACGCCACCACGGTCATGTAAAAATTGAAGTAAACGGTTAAATAAATCTTCAAGTTGATGACCTATTCTTGACCATGCGCGTTCTTCCCAATATGTACCGAATTCTTGGAAGAAGTCGAATGGCGATTCAAATATTTCTGTTACTAGATATTCTACAGTACGATCCATACGATGATCATTCCAATATTTTTCTAATACATCTTCTGCTTGTTTTATACGCAAAATGTCATCAAATGTTAATAAGTTGTTAGCGAAAATTTCATAAGGTGCCATATCGACATATTCATATCCATATTCCTTCGCTTGCAATCGTAAACCTGTACCACGTAGTAGTTTTAAGAAACCTAGTTGTAACTCCTCAGGTCGCATCGCAAATACATCATTAAAAGTTTGACGGAAACTAGCATAATCTTCTTCCGGTAACCCAGCTATTAAGTCCAAATGCTGATCAATCTTTCCACCATCTTTAACCATAGTAACTGTACGGGATAATTTTTCGAAATTTTGTCGTCGTTTGACAAGTTCATTCGTTAAGTCATTTGTTGATTGAACACCTATCTCAAAACGGAATAGCCCCTTAGGTGCGTTATCATTCAAAAATTGAATGACTTCAGGTCGCATAATATCAGCTGTAATTTCGAATTGAAATACTACACCTGGTTTATGCTCATCGATTAAAAATTGGAACATTTCCATAGCATAGCTACGGCTAATATTAAATGTACGGTCGACGAATTTAATCGTTCTAGCACCATGTTCCATTAAGTAACGAATATCTTCTTTTATCTTTTCACGGTTAAAGTAACGGACTCCAACTTCAATGGATGATAGGCAGAATTGACAGCTAAATGGACATCCGCGGCTTGTTTCAATATATGAAATTCGTTTTGGGATTTCAGGAATGTCCTCTTCAAAGCGATAAGGACTTGGCATTTCGCGTAAGTCGACTTTTTTAGGCTGTGGGTGAATAATGACTTTACCATCTTTTAAATAACAAATTCCTGGGACTTCTTCAAGCGGTAGGTCACCATTTAAGTGGAAAAGGAGCTGTTTAAAAGAATATTCTCCTTCACCCATAATGATATAATCCACGTCATTAAGTCGACGTAGCCAATCATGCACATCATAGGATACTTCAGGACCACCAAGAATGATTTTCGTATTAGGACTAACTTTTTTTAACATTCTAATGACGCGAATTGTTTCTTCGATATTCCATATGTAGCAGCTAAAGCCGACGATATCAGGTTTTTTTTGATAAATATCAGAAACAATATTAAAAGAAGGGTCTTTAATAGTGTATTCAGAGATAATTGGGTCGAATTCGGGTTTAGCAAATGATTTTAAATAGCGCAATGCAATATTAGTATGGATATATTTTGCATTTAGAGTAGCTAGTACTATGTTCATATTTGTGAACTCCTTTGGAAAACAGCGTAATGTAGGCTGTTATTAATGAGAAAGTAACATATGTGTAACTGTTATAGATTGTAACAATATTGTGAAATTTCCGCAATATAAGTATAAAGACCTATTCCTATATATTATTTTTTGTGGAATAATCTGAATATTATATATTAACGTTTGTGTCTCAATTGTGACCTTTTTATTTTCGATTATATTTGCATACTATATTAATAGGATGCATAGGGTTATAGAAGTAAACGAAAGGTACGGTGAAACAGCGTATGACGAGTAGTACTAATCCAACGTTCGACTATTTATTTAAGGAAATAAAAGACCCGCTTACAATTTTAGATACTAATTGCAAAATGGTTAGGATTAATGATTCTGCAAAGGAAATGTTAGCAATAGATCTAAGCATGGATTTAGAAACTATTGTGGAAGAGTCTTTTAGAGCAGATTGGCAACAGTTTATTCATGAATTAATCAATGAAAAGCATGCAGCATGCGTACTTAATTTAAATATAAATCAAAGTATAATTGAAGGAGTTAGAATTACAGGATTCCATTATACTAAATTTAATGTCATGATGGTGCGATTCGAACGATCTACTGTAGAATTGCCGACTTTCAGTTTATTGAATGACAGTGAGAAGAAATTTAATCATGTGTTTAATTATTCTACAAATGGCATTATATTAACGGATAAGAATGGTACCATTGTAGAAGTTAATAATCAGGCCGAAGAATTATTACAAGTGTCAAGAAAGGTCCTTCTTGGCAATAAAAAACCTGTTTTAATGGAGATATTCCACGGGGAAACAAATGAAATTCGTCATTTCTATAAGCAGCTATTGACGACAGGTAAAGCTGAGCATACTTTTAATATTCAGTTTGCAAATGAATACACTAGGTATCTTAATATTGTGAGCACCTACGATACGACATCAGAACTTCACATGACTGTTATCCGTGATGACACAGAAATGATGAACTTAAAACAACAAGTTGAACATCAAGATTCACTAAACATTCTAGGAGAGCTTGCTGCAAGTATAGCACATGAAATACGTAATCCAATGACATCCTTAAAAGGGTTTACCGAATTATTGAAAATAAGTGCGACTGAAGAAAATCGCCGTTATTTATCAGTTATTGATAGTGAACTTGAGAGAATGGAAGCGATTCTCAATGAATTTTTAGTATTATCGAAACCGAAAGAATGGACAAAGAGTATGCTATCTTTAAGTGGTATTGTAACTAAAGTTCTTGAGTTAATGTTACCAAATGCTTTAATGAAAAACATTAACATAGTGTATAATAAACCGGATTTTGAACCAGGATATATATATGCGGATGATTTTAAAATCAAACAAGTACTAATAAATCTTATTAAAAATGCTATAGAAGTAATGCCAGATGGTGGCGAAATAACGATTACCCAAACTTTTGACTTTATGGGGCAAATGAAGTTGACAATTAAAGATTGTGGTTCAGGTATAAGCGACCTAGAAATCCAAAAGATTTTCATGCCATTCTATTCTACGAAAAAAAGTGGGACAGGTCTAGGTCTGCCATTCGTATTGAAAACTATTGAAGAGCACGGTGGTAAAATTGAAGTGTCTAGTGAATTACAAAAAGGGACATGCTTTGAGATTACATTGCCTTTAGGAGTAGACCCTTCAATTCCTCAGTATGAACCAAAGCCAGAAAGCCTATACACAAGCTAAAAGGTGTATGGGTTTTTCATTAGTCTATTTTGACAAAGCTTCAACATTATCGATATAATAGCTTTAAATCAAGATAATGGATATGAAGGATGAATTAAAATGACATCAGAGGAAATAAAACAATCGTTAAAACTATTTATCGTTTTATCGAGAGCTAATAAAGCAATAAATGAATGTACAAATCAATTTTTTCAAGATAATGGACTTAACCCTACAGAATTTGCGGTTTTGGAGTTACTTTTCCACAAAGGACGACAACCATTACAGAAAATAGGGAATAAAATCCTTTTAGCAAGTGGGTCAATCACTTATGTAGTTGATAAATTGGAAAAAAGAGGTTTTCTAAATCGTATATCTTGTCCTTCAGATCGTCGTATCACCTATGCTGAAATTACGCCTGAAGGTGAAGCTTTTATGGCGGAATTGTTTCCTAAACATGAAGAACAATTATACGAGCTTACAAATGCCCTTTCGCCTGAAGAAAAAGATCTGGCTATTACATTATTGAAAAAAATGGGTCTATCTATAAAAGATTTATCTTATTAAAAGAAATAACAAAAAAACCAATCGATTTTGGATCGATTGGTTTTTTGATAGTTTAAAAATCAATATAGTGGTAATAATAGGAATAATAGTGTTATCATGACAAGGTGAGCGACGATGATAATTGGCATACTTTTTTTCCATTCATATAGGAAACCGAAAATAATGCCAGTTATGAAAGCAGCTAATACGCCTAACCAGAAGCCACTTACTGCAAGTGACATTGCAAATAAAATTGCTGCTAGAATAACGGCATAAGGCATCTTCATATACTGTTTTAGTTGTTGTTGTACATAACCACGCCAGAATAATTCTTCCGCGGTAGCAATGATCAAAATCAGTAGTATATAGTGCCATAAAGTACTAGGACCGAATGTTTTGATGAATTGATGTACTGTTGTCACAAGTTCTTCTGATAAGAAAGGTAGTAAACGATAACCTAATGCAATTAGACCATAGATAATCGTTCCAAAACCTATCCCGAATAGTAAGTATTCCCACGTTTTGATTTTATCTTCAATTTTTCCAAAAGCAAAAGCAAAAGCCATACCAACTAGCATTGTAAATGTATACAGATACCAGAATACTGCTTTTTGATCGAAACTAAAGTAGAGCAGAACGTATATGAAGACCAATGAAAGAATAAGCACTAAAATATTCTTGTGCTTCTTCATATTAATAATCACCTCCAACTGGATATTTAAAGAAGGTCTTTAACTCTTTTTTGAACATTATTGTAGTCTTTGTACAAAAGAGACGCCGTCCTTCAGATTCTGAGGGACGGCGCAGACTCAAATACAATCATTGTAGTGTTTTAGAGGCCCAATGTCTAGTAAAGTATACTGTTAACGAATAGTAATTGCTATAAGTATGTCGCATATGTTACATATGTATTCATAATGGGCATTGAACATTTTTTTTAAACTTCGTTACTGTATAATATTTTATAACGTTTGTGATTGACCACTGTTTTTTCTTCAACTTCTAGGCTGTTGAAATTTTCCATATAAGTTAGGTTGACGATAACAGAGTTTTCATTTACTTTCTCAACAATGCCTTGTAGACCGTCGTTAAATTCAATGATATTTCCGATTTCAGCGATTTTCATAGAAATTCAGCTCCTTCACCTACTAATACTTTACAGTTTGCACGAAAATACGTCTGAGGTAAAGTATTTTCTATTATTATTTTTAAAAAAAAAAGAAAATTTTAAACAAAAGGAAGTTTAATAAGTGAATTCATATAATGATATGTTAGAAGAATTGAAAAATGGTACGAAAAAAGCTATCACAGTCGATAAAGATAATTTTTATGCCTTTAGAGAAGTTCTAGTGAAGAGAGAAGACTTCAAACATTTCCGTGGTGTGGCAAAACAAGGTGGTCAAGTTATTTATCAATACATGGATGTTGCGAGGAGTTAATTTGTCGAAAGGTGTCGAAAGTTTCATCTCCGAAAAAGTGGGAATAATAGTATAATAATGAACAGAATTTAGCTTGAGAGGAGGATGGTAAATGTCTGATTCCATCTTGAAAAAATTAGAATCTACAAGAGAAATGATGATCCGTTCTGGAATTGAACATGGTTTTTCAAATATTGAAACCATCCGCTTAAGTAAAAAGCTAGATCATTTATTAAATATTTATCAACTTCAGAATGTCGACAAGATGAACGATTATAATTTTACAATGGAAAATGTTAAGCATTAGGGGGAATTCCTAGTGCTCTTTTTTTGATTAATTTTCTAATTTTTCGAAATAAAAGGTTTAAAATTACGTTAAAAGGAAATAATAATTATGAACACAGCAACAATCTCATTTCCCCCTTTCTTTGGCAGATGCAAATGCATCTGTCTTTTTTTATATGAGAATATAGAGAAGACATACAATTCGGAAAATTTCTGATACAATAAAGAGCATATATATATACATATGGAGGAAATTACGATGGCTGAACAATGGAATATTGGATTTGTAGGTACTGGGGTAATGGGTTCTAGCATTATCAAGCATTTTTTGCATGCAGGTCATATTGTTAATGTTTATACAAGAACAAAGGAAAAAGCTTTACCACTTGTTGAATTAGGAGCAAATTGGTTTCAGACAGCTGGTGAAGTAGCTAGTCATTCAAATATTGTTTTCACGATGGTAGGTTACCCACAAGATGTAGAAGAAGTATATTTTGATGAAAATGGAATATTTAAAAATGGACAAGCAGGTTTACTTGTTGTTGATATGACGACTTCCCAGCCTACTCTAGCGAAAAAAATTGCTGATCATGCGAAATCATTACAAATGGATGCTTTAGACGCTCCTGTTTCAGGCGGTGATATAGGTGCACAAAATGGAGCGCTTTCGATTATGGTGGGTGGGGAACGTGAAGTATTTAATAAAATTACACCGCTATTTAATCTAATTGGAACGAACATTGTTTATCAAGGAAAAGCCGGTGCAGGTCAGCATACGAAAATGTGCAATCAAATCGCGATTGCAACAAATATGATTGGAATATGTGAAGCAATTGCTTATGGGGAAAAGGCAGGTCTTGATATAGAAGATGTCCTAGTTTCTATTTCTTCAGGAGCAGCAGGTTCATGGTCATTAAGTAATTTAGCACCACGAATAGTGAAGGAGGATTTAGCTCCTGGATTTTATGTAAAGCATTTTTTAAAAGATATGAAGATTGCTTTGCAAGAAGCAGAACTTATGCAATTAGATTTACCGGGTCTCTCACTTGCAAAGAAAATGTACGATGAATTAGCTAGTAAAGGTTATGAGGATAATGGTACTCAAGCATTGATTCGCTCTTATAAATAACACTGTTTTAAAGGCCGCTCTGTGAATTTTTCACAGTAGCGGTTTTTAATTATTAATATCAACAATTCTGTCAACATATATATGAAGAAATAATTAGTATATGACATTGTTCGATAATTTGGGTAGGAAACTCGACGATTGATTGTAAGGTTTTTGTAAATTTACTTTGAAATACAGGACATTCTTCTTTCAATATGGAATAGTAATAAAAATGGGGGGAATATGATGAATGTAGGGGCTAAGAAATCGATATTAAGAGGTCCGTGGGGATTATATTTATCTTTACCTATATTGTCCTGGGCATTTTATGATTTTGCGAATACTATTTTTTCATCCAATATTAATACGGTATTTTTTCCTTTTTATATGGATGAAATACTTGGAACGAATGAAGTAAAGCAACAAGTTGCCAGTACATTTATCTCCTATGCAAATGCAATAGCGAGCCTTTTCCTAGTAATATTCTCACCGCTTTTTGGCGTATGGATTGATAATACTGGACTAAAAAAGAGATTTATCGTATGGTTCGCATCAATTTCCATAATCTTCACTTTTTTGATGGGGGTATTTAGTTACTGGGAAACTGATACTATGTTTGGTGGAGTACCCATGAGTCTGTTTTTAGTTGTTGTAAGTTTTGTTATAGCAAAATTCTTCTTTAATTCCAGCTTAGTATTCTATGATGCAATGATGCCAGATTTAGGAACGAAAGAAGAGATGCCTCTTATATCCGGGTATGGGGTAGCTGTTGGTTATTTAGGTACGATTGTTGGTTTGTTAATCTATCCATTTGTTAGTGATGGAGATTTCCATCGTGCTTTCATTCCTACAGCGGTATTGTATTTAATTTTTTCATTACCATTATTTTTTATTAACAAAGATAAACCACTTCCAAAGGAACAACGGAAAGTAAATTCTTTCTTATCTGGCTATAAGGAAATAATAAAAACATTTAAAGAGATGCGTGCTTATAAAGCTATTTTCACCTTTATGATTGCCTACTTCTTTTTAAATGATGCAATTGCGACAACCATTGCGATGATGGCTGTCTATGCAACTGCAATTGTAGGTTTTTCCTCCGGGCAATTTATCATTCTTTACTTAGTATCTACTGTATCCACTATCATTGGTTCACTTGTGTTTGGATACATTACTAAAAGTGTTGGTGCGAAGAGAGCGATAACTTATGTAGCTTTGTTAATGATCGTATCCCTTATCATAGCGGTATTTGCATTAAAGCAATGGATGTTCTGGATTGCGGGAAGTATGTTTGGCATTTCCCTAGGATCTTTGTGGGTAACATCTCGAACATATATTATCGAACTTAGCCCAAAAGAAAAGCAAGGGCAGTTCTTTGGATTATTCGCTTTTTCTGGGAAGGTATCATCAATTATTGGTCCTGCTATTTACGGAACAGTTACTTTGCTACTAAAGGACTATGGGACGCTTGCTAGCCGTATAGCTTTGTCAACTTTAATTGTATTAACTATAATTGGTTTGATCATCCATATAAGAGTTCGCCCAAATGTCACTAAATCATCATAGGAGTAATGTACCCTTTATGTTACAATTGAAGTAAAGAAAAGTGTGACTCAAGGGAGTGAATCAAATGGTAGAAAGTCATGGTATTTTGCTGGAGAGCGGGACAAACGAACTTGAAATTGTTGAGTTTGAAGTGGGTTCCAATAAATTTGGTATTAATGTTATTAAAGTAAAAGAAATTATACAACCAATTCCGGTTACATTTATACCTCATGCCCATCCGCACGTTGAAGGAATAATTCAATTACGTGGAGAAGTATTACCAGTTGTAGATATGAAAAAAGTTTTAGGTTTATCTGGTGTTTTTAATGAGCAACAAAAATATATTGTTGCAGAATTTAATCGACAACGCGTTGTCTTCCATGTTGATAATGTAACTATGATTCATCGTATTTCATGGAATCAAATCGAAAAGCCTACTGATATGTACCAGGGTGGTGGTTCGCAAGTCATCGGAGTAATTAAACAAGAGGATTTAATGCTGCTACTATTGGACTTTGAGAAGATTATGGTAGATATTAACCCTGATTCGGGAATTAGTGTAGAGTCTGTAAAAAAACTAGGTGATCGTAATCGTTCAGAGAAGAAAATTGTTATAGCGGAGGATTCACCATTACTTCGCAAATTACTGCATGATACGATGCATGAAGCAGGCTATATGAATATAGAATTCTTCGAGAATGGGAAAGACGCCTTAGATTATTTACTTGCTTTAGCAGACAAAGAAAATGATGTTTCAAAGGTTGTGCAATTAGTCGTAACAGATATTGAGATGCCACAAATGGATGGTCATCATTTAACAAAACAAATTAAAACCCATCCCGTATTGTCAAAATTACCAGTTATTATCTTCTCTAGTCTAATAACAGATGATTTAAGACATAAAGGAGATCAAGTCGGGGCTGAAGACCAAATCAGCAAACCTGAGATTGCCGAGCTCATCTTAAAAATAGATCAGTATATCTTATAAGTATATGAATGCATAAAACCGGATACCTTACTAAATAAGGCATCCGGTTTTATCATTATAATAGCGTCTAGTGTCCGTAAAAATAACTTGTATTATTAACTAAAGGCTTCTTTTTAGGTTTAGAAGTACTACCCGTTTCTTTTTTGACTAATTGTTGGGTTTTTATTCCTAAATAGTCTTTTAATACATTTCTAGCTATGTTTAAGCTCATTTTACGTTGGGGATTACGATAGCTGTCATCAAGATGTCCTAGATGGGGTAATGAAGCAAAGTCATCTTTTTTGGGTAGAGTATGAAAATAGTAATCTGCGCATTGAATGAGTACTGATGATTGTTGCTTACTAAAACGAGGATTTTTCACAAAATGTAAACCAATTTTTTTCGCTCTGCTGTCAAGAATCATTTTCTCAAGTGCAAGGCGTTTCAGCTCGTAAAGAGGTTTGTTGTCTGGTGCAGTTTTTGCGTGTCTATTTACAGTATAGATAGCAGTAGCTAGTTGTTCATCACAATATTCTCTTTGCATAAAATACCGCCTTTCTACTTAAGTTAATGTCTGTAATTGATTGTGTTTAGAAGAAAATTCAGAGCATTCAATTTATAATATACATTATAATACCAATATTACTCTCCGTTGTATAGAGAGACAAGAAAAATTCTAAGGATGTGCCCCAAATGACTTATTTTAAAACAGCTATTATCGATATCGGCTCTAATACAATCCGACTTGTACTTTATACGTATGATCCGCTAAGAGGCTTAAAGGAAGTAGAAAATGTTAAATCTGTAGTTCGTCTGAGAAATTATATACAAGTTGATAATGTAATGTCTGAAGAAGGCGTACAGAAACTTGAAGAAGTATTACTTTTTTTCAGAGACATATTAAATGATTATCACATAGTTGATCTAAGAGCCATAGCTACTGCTGCAATTCGTCAAGCACAAAATAGTTCCGAAATTATTGAGCGTATGTGGAAGAATACAGGGATAAAGATAGAGTTATTATCAGGCGAGCAGGAAGCGTATTTTGGCTATTTTGCTGTGGCCCATACATTAGAAACACCATCAGCTATAACAATCGATATTGGGGGTGGTAGTACTGAGATAACCTATTTTAAAGATAAAGAACTACAGTCTTCTCATAGCTTTCCGTTTGGATCTGTGTCCTTAAAGCAACAATTTATCCAAGGTGACACAATGACAAATGAAGCTGGAGAAAAGATTTATGAGTTTGCAAAAAGTAACTTTGAGACATTGCTATGGCTAAAAGGCGCTCAGTTGCCTGTTATCGGTATAGGAGGAAGTGCTCGTAACATGGCAAAGCTAGATCAACGAAAAAAGGATTATCCTATTTCAGGTATCCACCAATATGAGATGACGAAAGAGGATTTCACAAATATTAGCAACGAAGTAACAGCTTTGACATACGAAGAATTAAACCAACTTGATGGACTTTCAAGTGATCGTGCAGATATTATTGCACCCGTGATCATAGTATTTCAAGCGTTGATGGATATTGTGGGTAGTGAGACATTTCAATTTAGTAGAAAAGGATTACGTGAAGGTCTTGTTATTGATCGCATATTAAAGGACAATCCAACAGCTTTTAACAAATACAATGTTTTTGAGAGGAGTACAAAATTTTTAGCTGCAGAATTTGATAAACCTTTAGAAAAGACAGCTCATTTTGTACAACTAACGGAAATGGCCTATTTTGAAGTTTGTAAAATAGGGGCATTTTTGTATAATGCAGAAGATTTACATATGTTGAAGCAGGCCGCTAGATTGTTTCATATAGGCGAGTACATTGAAGTTGATGCTGCTAGTCAACATACATTTTACTTACTGTCAAATCGCTCAATTGATGGGATAAGCCATGGTCAGCGTGTGCGTTTAGCGTTAATTGCTTCATACAAGAACAGAGATGATTTCAGCCGTTATTCGGAACCATTTATGGAGTGGTTTTCGAAGGACGAGTTTAAAAAAATGCGTGACATCGGCGCATTACTTAAATTTGTATATGCATTAGATGCCTCGAAAAGAAATATTGTCGAATCGATTGAAATAGAACAATCAGGTGATGATGTAAAACTGAAGATTTACACAAAAGGTAATGCTATGGCTGAGATGTATCAAGCTAACCGCCAAAAGAAGCATTTAAATCGAATTTTTAAAGGGGAAGTATCCATACACTTTATAGAAAAGGAAGGATAGATAATGGAATTAGTCCAAGTTAAGCATACAGAAATTACAAAACCAGAATACTACAACAACCGTGAGTTAAGTTGGCTAGCATTCAATGAACGCGTGTTACAGGAAGCGGAGGATGCACAAAACCCATTACTTGAGAGATTGAAATTTTTAGCGATATTCAGTTCGAATTTGGACGAGTTTTTCATGGTACGTGTAGCAGGGTTACAAGATCAGGTGAAAGCTGGATTTCATAAACCGGAGAATAAATCAGGTTTAACACCAAAGGAACAATTAGCTCGAATTTCTGAGAAGACCCAAGCGCTTGTTTCAAGACAAACAGCGATTTACAAAAAATTAATGAAACAACTATTACCAAAAGAGAATGTTTATACGCGCAAAATAACAGAGCTGAATGAAGAACAAACTAATTTTATCAATGAATATTTCGAAGAAACGATTTTTCCAGTGTTAACACCTGTAGCAGTTGATGCATATCGCCCTTTTCCAACATTAATCAGTAAAACTTTAAATATGATAATACTTTTGGAACAAGACAATGTAGAACCAGAGTTCTGTGAAAAAGTAGCAGTTGTACAGGTTCCATCTGTCTTAGAACGTTTTATTCAAGTACCATCTAAAGGGAATGAGATCTCAGTGGTACTTCTTGAAGATATAATTAGTGCAAACATAAATAAATTATTTTATGGTTATCATGTTAAATCTGTACAGTCTTTCCGTCTAACACGTAATGCAGATTTAACTATTCATGAAGAAGGTGCACGTGATTTACTTTTAGAGATTGAAAAAGAATTGAAAAAGCGTAAATGGGGTGCTCTTACTCGTCTAGAAGTTCGTACAGGAGAAATGGATAAAGGCGTACTACAATTTCTGCTGAACGAATTAGAAGACTGGGAAGCGGAAGTGTATAGCGTAGATTGTCCACTAGATTTAACATTTCTGTTTTCGTTTGTAAAATTTGTGGGTGAAGGCAGAAAGCATTTAGAATATGAAAGTTTCATTCCACAGCCACCACAAGATTTAGGGTCGGATGAAAATATTTTTGAGAAAGCGTTAACTCAGGATATATTCTTTAATCATCCATATGAATCTTTTACACCTATCGTGGAATTTGTAACAGAAGCAGCAAATGATCCAAGTGTTTTAGCCATTAAGCAAACATTATACCGTGTCAGCGGGAATTCACCAGTAATTCAAGCATTAAAGCTCGCTGCTGAAAATGGCAAGCAAGTAACAGTTCTAGTAGAGTTAAAAGCACGATTTGATGAAGAAAATAATGTGCACTGGGCAAAAGAACTAGAACAATCAGGTTGTTTAGTTATTTATGGCATGCATAATTTAAAAACACATTCTAAAATCACGCTAGTCGTTAGAAGAAGACAAAGTAAAATAGAGCGTTTTGTCCATTTAGGTACAGGGAATTATAACGATGCAACTGCGAAAATTTATACGGATATGGGGATTATTACGACAAAAAAGAAATTTGGAATAGATGCGACGAACTTTTTTAATTTCTTAAGTGGATATACGGAGAAGCCAAACTTCCATCATATTGTGGTGTCACCTAATGATATAAGAGTTGAATTTATTAAATTAATTGATGACGAAATCAATTATCATTTGAAGTACGGTAAAGGACATTTACGTGCGAAAATGAATTCATTAACGGATAAAGAATTGATTATGAAAATGTATGAAGCTTCAATTGCCGGAGTGAAAGTAGATTTAATTATCCGCGGGATTTGTTGTTTGCGCCCGGGTATTAAAGGGATTAGTGAAAATATTACAGTGATAAGTATCGTTGGCCGTTTTCTTGAACACGCACGTATATATTGGTTCCATCATAATGGAGAAAACAAATTATTTTTATCTTCAGCCGATATGATGACAAGAAATATGATCAAACGTGTGGAAATTCTATTCCCAATTTTTGATACTGAAATAAAAAAACGTATTATGAAATCTATGAAGACTCAGTTCCGTGATAATGTGAAGGCGCGCATTCAAGATGAGAATGGTGTTTACTATTATAGCGAGAAAAAAGACGGAGATAAATGTATAAACAGTCAGGAAATCTTCTTAAAAGAAGCATACCGTGTCCTAATAGATGAAGAATAAAACAATAATATATAAACGAAGACTTTTGGTAATATGACGAAAGTCTTCTCGCCTTTATTGGAAAATAATGTGTGGAATATACTTTTATCTAATTCAATATAAATAATATGCCAAAAGATACAAAAGAATAAATAAAATTGTATTCAATCGAATAAAAATCAATTATGATAATACATAGTAGACTACTTCTGTTAATGGAGGCATTATATGTATAATTCATCATTGAGTCCTCAACAATATCTAGATTTTATACAAAAGTTTTCGAGATTGTATCCTGAATCCATGACAATGTTAATAGAACAAGATTCAAACAATCAATACTGGATTACATACGTTAATAAATCGCTTAAAACTTTTTTTGAACATACATTTGAACATAAAGTGCTTGCATCATCTTTTTTCACACTTCAATTGGGAACTAATTTAGAAGATTTCCTATTACAAACAGGTGAAGTGATAGAACCATATACTAAGCAGATAATAATAAGAAAGAAAACGATACAACATACCTTTAATGTTGGAGTGATTGCAGATACAACGACACAACACAAAGTAATTTGTTTGACATTAACTAAAGTAGTTAGCAATGAATCATATTGTTCGCTAATGGATCACAATTTAGATCCGGTCTTTACGATTAATCAATTTGGGCAAATTATTAAAAGTAATCAAGCAGCAACTTCTATATTTGGATATAAACAAGATGATTTTTTAAAACTGCCATATTTAGAACTTGTATCTAAGCAAGATAAGTTAAAACTGGTGAAATTGATAGAGCAAACACTAGAGCAAAAGCAACCTATAGAATTAAACGAATGTAGTATTAAAAATGTCGAGGGTAGAACAATAATGGTATACGTAAAAAGTATCCCAATTATTGAATATAATGAAGTAAAAGAAGTACAACTAATATTGCGCGATATCTCAAGGTATGGTGAATCGGGAAAGACGGATTTCTACTTGTCTTATCACGATCAATTAACAGATATTTGGAATAAACGTGCACTACAGGTGCATTTTAAAGAAGAAGAGAGAATTGCCAAGTGTCGGGGTCATCAGATGGCGATAATACTATTAGATTTGGATCGGTTTAAAAAGATCAACGACTCTATTGGCTTCAATAAAGGAGATGAGTTGTTAAAGAAAGTTGTGCAAAGACTTTCTACTCTGTCAGATGCTAATAGCCAAATCTATAGACAAAATGGTGATGATTTTATCTTTCTTCTACAACAATCGGATGTCGAAAAAACAGAATATTTTGCCGAGAAAGTATTAGCCTTATTTAAAAAGCCATTTTGTATAGATGAGCTAGAGTTGAATATTTCAGGTTCTATAGGGGGTGTTATGTACCCAACCGATGGAGCGGAATTAGATGATTTACTAAAAAAGGCAGGTCAAGCACTAAGATACGTAAAAGAGAGAGTACCTTCAACATTTCGTTTTTATCATAGTAAAATGCTTGATACCTCTAATAATGGAGCAGTGATGGAATCTCATCTTAGACGTGCAATCGAAAAAAACGAATTATCGATTCATTATCAACCCCAAGTGGATCTAGATACTGGGAAAATAAACAGTTTTGAAGCATTACTGAGATGGAATAATCCAAAGTTTGGTTCAGTTCCCCCAAGTGTATTCATTCCTATTGCAGAAGATTCTGGTCTCATATTAGAAATAGGTGATTGGGTTCTAAATCAAGTTTGTATTCAGTTAAAAGAATGGCAAATTAACGGATTTATAGATGTGCGAATTGCAGTTAATATCTCATCCAAGCAATTTAAGCAAGAAGCTTTCGCTAATGCCATTAAAAAATATATTTACAAATATGAATTGAACCCGCAATCTTTAGAACTTGAAATTACCGAAAGTTCAATGACAAATATCCATGAAACCCTTGCAATTTTACAAGAATTAAAGAAAATGGGAGTTATTATTTCTATTGATGATTTTGGGACAGGATATTCTTCTCTTAGCTATTTAAAAAAATACCCAATTGATATTATTAAAATCGATCAATCTTTCATTAAGGAAATTGAACAAGATGAAAAGGATGAAGCAATAGCGAAAACAATTATACATCTTGCACATAGTTTAGGTATGAAAGTAATTGCTGAAGGTGTCGAGAAAAAAGATCATGTAGAAATTTTAAAAGAAGTAAAGTGTGAAAAGGCACAAGGGTACTATTTTAGCCGACCAGTCCCGATTGAAAGTATTATCGAAATGTATTTTTGTTAGACATAATAAATGCAAACCTTAATGAGCTAGCTATCATTGAGGTTTTTATTTTTACCCCTAATTAAAGACAGCAATTCCGAAGTATGGTAAAATTATGAATGAATATTCATTCAAAGGGGGAATCGTAATTGTTAAAGGGGAAAACAATTATTATCACAGGCGGTTCAAATGGAATGGGGAAATACATGGCGAAAACGTTTGTAGAAGAAGGTGCAAACGTTGTCATTACAGGTCGTGATTTAGAGCGTCTAAAAAACGCAAAAGATGAAATTTCAAGAGACGGGAACAATATTGCTATCTTCCAAATGGATGTAAGGCAACCTGAACATGTTACTGGAATGTTAAATTATGCGGTAGATACCTTTGGGCAAGTAGACGGTCTAGTAAATAATGCTGCAGGAAACTTCATCGTTCGTGCTGAGGATTTATCACCTAATGGATGGAAATCCGTTATTGATATCGTACTAAACGGTACATTTTATTGTTCAAAAGAAGTAGGGAAGTACTGGATGGAGAACAAAATAAACGGTGCCATTCTTAATATGGTCGCAACCTATGCTTGGGACGCTGGTCCAGGAGTTGCCCATTCAGCAGCAGCAAAAGCTGGAGTACTGTCTTTAACTAGAACACTAGCGGTGGAATGGGGAAGACAATATGGTATCAGAGTTAATGCGATTGCTCCGGGACCAATTGAAAGAACTGGCGGTGCTGATAAGTTATGGCAATCTGAAGAAGCAGCGAAACGCACATTACAGTCTGTGCCACTTGGTCGATTAGGAAAACCAGAAGAAATTGCTGATTTAGCAACGTTTATGATGTCAGATAAGGCAGCTTATATGAATGGCGAAGTGGTCACCCTTGATGGTGGACAACACTTAAATCAGTATCCATTCTAGAGACTAAAATAGCCAAGTAATGCACATACTTAGCGAAACAAGTATGGAGGAAGTGACGCTATGGATATGTGGACTTGGCCGTTAATGGCAGTAATATTAATTATTTGCGGTATCGGGTATGCTTATACGAGACGTATTGCGAAAATGGAGCAACAAGCTGTTCATAATAATGATCAACCGGTTAGTCAAGCTGTTAAAGATAATCCAACGATGTTTAATCCAATTATTTGGATTTATGGCTTAGCATTTGTTTTTATATTCATTGTAATTTTTTACAATATCGTGAAATACAAATGGATATAAAGGTGTGAAGAGGGGTTGTTAGTAATTCCTCTTCACACTTTTTTATTGTTACCGTTACATAAAAATTCATTTTAGCGAATTTATATTATGTTTTTTTAAAAATTTATTTGTAGAAATGGAAATTTTATGAGGGACTGTGATATGATTAATAAGTATTTTGCTGTTCTAAAACGAGGAACAGAAAAAGGAGTAGAATACTATGATGTCCTTAAGTAGCAGAGAGTTCCTTGAAATGCCAATTACTGATTTTATCATTTCTTCAGAGAAAGTTGCACATGTTCAAATGGGGAATAATGCAGAGCATGCCTTGCTTGTCCTAACGAAAACTGGCTATTCGTCTATACCTGTACTTGATGCAAAATACCGTCTGCATGGTATGTTAAGCATGCGTATGATCACAGAACCGATTTTGGGAATGGATCATATTGAGTATGAGAGATTAACAAATATTAAAGTAGATGAAATAATGGATAAGAAAGTGGCTACATTAAACATTGGCGATAATTTCCAAAGAGCACTAGACCTTGTAATTAATCATGCATTTTTATGCGTAATTGATGATGAAGGTACCTTCATGGGGATTATGACACGTCGTGTAATTTTAAAACAGCTAAAAAAACACATCTATCAATTCAATTCTTAATATGACAAAATGAAGGAAGGTCACCATTAATGGGGCCTTCTTTATTTATAATAGATGATTTAAGCTATATAAGGACGAACAGGAGGTTACTTTTCGATGACTACAACAGAAGCTCAAATAGTAAAAGTATTGTCTGAAGAAGGCAATATGAGAAAAGCGGCTGAACGTTTATTTTTATCTCAACCTGCACTTTCCCAACGATTACAATCCATTGAAAAAGATTGGGGAGCACAATTGTTTTTACGCTCACAAAAGGGATTAACACCTACACCAGCTGGGGAGTTGGTTATACAATATGCGATTGATACAATTGCAAAAAAAGAAGAAATTTATGAAATGATTCAGTCGTTGAATTCGAAAGTACACGGTACATTGAAAATAGCATGTGCTTCGATTGTAGGGCATACATGGTTACCGAAAGTATTGAAAGATTTTATGACACAATATCCTGAGGCTAAAATTTCACTGATCACAGGTTGGAGCTCAGAAATTGTTAAATCTCTCTATGAGGGTGAGGCGCATGTAGGTATAGTACGTGGACATACAGACTGGAAAGGCTCGAAGATTCACTTATTCCGTGATACTTTGTATTTAGTAGATAAAGAAATTAAAGAGATTGACGAAGTTTTCGAAACAGATCGTCCATTTATTCAATTCAAAAGTGATTCTAATTATTATCAAGAAATACAACAATGGTGGCAACGTCATTTTAAGTCTAATCCGCATCGACAAATTACTGTAGATCAAATTGAGACTTGCAAACAAATGGCGTTGAACGGGATTGGATACGCCATTTTACCTTCTATTACATTAAGTGGTCATGAGGATGTAAATACCATTCCCCTAACAAATAATGAAGAAGAATTTGAGCTAACACGCGATACATGGCTTATTGGTTATGAATCTTCTTTTGAATTGCGCCAAGTAGCAGCCTTTGTAGATCTAGTAAAAAAACATGCTGAATGTCTTTATGATTATTCGAATACTGAGGAATAAAAGAAATGACAACACTATTATATTTCGTGTACAATTAGTCCATATTTTCAGAATAGTAGGAGGACGTAACCAATGCAGAAATTAGACGCACAAGAAATTATTGCATATTTAGCTAATGCCAAAAAAGCAACACCAGTGAAAGTTTATGTAAAAGGTGAAAAAGTAGCAGAACTTTCATTTGGTGAGGGAAGTAAAGTTTTTGGTGAAGGCAACTCAGCTGTTGTATTTGGCGAATGGGCAGAAATTGAAAAAGCTTTAGTAGCTAACGAAGCACAAATTGCCGATTTTGTTGTTGAACATGATAGAAGAAATTCTGCGGTACCAACTCTTGACTTAAAAGGTATCAACGCTCGTATTGAGCCTGGTGCTATTATCCGTGATCAAGTTACTATAGGAGATAATTGTGTCATTATGATGGGTAGTGTCATTAATATTGGAGCTGAAATTGGCGATCGTACAATGATTGATATGAATGTTGTATTAGGTGGGCGTGCAATGGTAGGAAAAGATTGTCACATCGGAGCAGGAGCGGTGCTAGCGGGTGTAATTGAGCCTCCTTCCGCATCTCCAGTTATTATTGAAGATAAAGTAATGATTGGTGCAAATGCAGTTGTTTTAGAAGGCTGTAGGGTAGGAGAAGGTGCTGTAGTTGCAGCGGGAGCAGTCGTTACCAAAGACGTACCACCTTATTCAGTAGTTGCAGGGATGCCAGCAAAAGTAATCAAAAATATTGATGAGAAGACAAAATCAAAAACTGAAATAATGCAAGATCTTCGTAAATTATAAGCAGGTGTATAAGATGAAAAGTTTACTGGAAATTAGACGAGAGTTACATAAAATTCCGGAAGTTGGTTTTAAGGAAGAGAAAACCCAAAAGTATTTACTCGCAATCATTGAAAAGTTATGGAAGCCATACATTCAAATTGACGTTTGGCGAACGGGTATTATTGTAACGATTAATGGCTCTAATCCACAGTTGAAAATTGGTTGGCGAACTGATATTGATGGTCTACCGGTTCTAGAAAATACAGGCTTGGCTTATTCTTCAGAGCATCCAGGTTTTATGCATGCTTGTGGTCATGACTTCCATATGACTATCGCATTAGGGTTAGTGCAGGCCTTTTCAGAAAATCAACCAGAAAACACCGTAATTATATACTTCCAACCAGCTGAAGAAGGTCCAGGTGGTGCAAAGCCTATGCTTGAATGGCTACAAGGAGAAAGACCTGATTTAGTGCCTGACACTATTTTTGCCTTACATATCGCTCCTGAATATCCTGTGGGAACTATTGCAACTAGACCAGGTATGCTATTTGCGAATACATCTGAGCTTTTTATTGATTTAAAAGGAGTAGGTGGACATGCAGCATATCCTCATAATACGAGAGATATGACAGTTGCAGCTGCTAATCTAATGATTCAACTCCAAACAATTGTCAGTCGGAATATAAATCCTTTAGATAGTGCCGTAGTAACGATAGGTAAGATGACTTCTGGTACTGTTCAGAATATAATTGCTGAAGATGCACGACTCGAAGGTACAATTCGAACGATGTCGGCAGAGTCGATGAAACTGATAAAAAAGCGCGTAGAAACACTTTGTAGAGCAACCGAAATAGCCTATGAATGTAAAGTAAGTATTGATTATGGTTCATCTTATTATCAAGTGGAAAATGATGAGCATTGTGCGTATGAGTTATTACACTTTGCCGAGCAGTTTCCTGGTGTCGTAGCTTATGAATGTACACCAGCAATGACTGGCGAAGATTTTGGATTCTTTTTAAAAGACTTACCAGGTGCTATGTTCTGGACAGGGGCAAATACGCCACATGGTCTTCATCATTCTGCTATTCAACCAGATGAAGAATTAGTGAATGTTAATATACAATTTGTAGAACAATTTTTTCGCTCATTTACTTTTGATAAATAATAAAAACCTATAGTGTAATTTTGCACTATAGGTTTTTTGCGTATAAACAGATCATTTATAAAAGGTAATATTTTACTCGTTTTATAAAAAATATATATTTTTGTTATATATGCAACCAAATTATTTAAAAAAACGTACTAAATAAAAAGAAGAAAGAGGGGGGAATCTCCATTGCGAAGAAGGATATTACTACTGGTCTCATGTTTTTTATTTATATTTAGTTTTTTACCAGGTATTCAAATGGAAGCATTTGCTGCACCAAAGCTGGATGTAAAGACATCAGTTGGATTTGCAAATAAAGGTAAATATAACAGAGGATTGCCTCTTACAATAACGGTTAAGAACACAGGGACAGCATTTTCTGGCGACATCGTTATTGACTCAATGCAGGACTATAATACTGGGAGTGGTATCGCCATCCCTGTAGAAATTGGAGAAAATGAAACGAAGTCGATAGAAGTAGCATTCGAACAGTTTTCTGATGCTTACATTGGGAATGGATCAAATCAACAAATGATTCATTTTTACGAAGGTGGTTGGAAAAAGGGGAAATCGATTGAGTACACTGGTAAAGCAAATGTCAATCCACAACTCCTTGAAGCTGATATTCCAATTGTTTTCACATTAACAAGTAATGCTGATCGGTTATTAGGATTAACTAAACTTGGAAAAAACAATGCAACTAGAATGGAAGTAATAGATGTTGCACAGTTAAATGACTTTACAATACCTTCAAAAGCAGCATCTTGGTCAGCGGGGGATGTACTTGTTATTGATGAATATAAATTAGCTGACTTAACAGAAGAACAACAACAAGCCATTATTGAATGGGTGAAAAATGGGGGTAAAGCAATTATCGGGGCTTCTATTAACGTAGATGCCGAAGTTGGTTTATTGAAAGAATATTTGCCGTTGACTTTAGGCGAAGAGCAAACAGTATCTAAGGAGACACTCAACAAGTTAACAAAAGGCGGCAATTTTAAAGAAAACGTAACAGCTTACGAAGCCAAATTAAATAATAATGCAGAAGTGATATTAGAAGCAAACCAAACTCCGCTTGTTGCTAAACTTGCTGTGGGTAAGGGGGAAGTTATTCAAACTGCCTTTTCTCTAGGAAATGCTCCTTTGGCAAAAGAAGATGATTACACAAAACTTCTTGAAAAAATAGTACCTTTGAAAGTCAATAACCAATCATTACAATCAACATTAAGTCAAATGAATTGGGAATTAGTCAGTCAAAATGAGGTTTTCCCATCATTCCATGTCTCCGCTATTTTATTATTATTGATTGTTATTATATATATATTCATATTAGGACCAGTACTCTATTTCTTACTAAAAAATAAAGATAAACGAGAACATGCATGGTGGATTATTCCCGTATTAGCAATTGTGACTTCTTTGTTCATCTTTTGGTACGGGGCAAAAGATCGTCTATTAAATCCACAAATTCAACAAACTGCTGTTTTTAAAGTTAACGATGATAATAGCTTATCAGGTATCTATGCATCGGCATTATTATCAAATCGCAGTGGTGATTTTGAATTTACTGCACCAAAAGATACATCAATGACTATGTCTACTACATATTCAGGTTTCAGAAACTTAAATGATGTACATCAAAAAGCGGTATTTGAACAATATGCCGACCATCAATCATTGACAATTCGAAATAGCCGTTATTGGGCTGTAAATAGCTTGGTTGGCCATACGCAAATTAAAGATGTTGGTCGTTTTGATATTCAGTTAGACGTAGAAAATGGGGCTGTGAAAGGTACAGTTAAGAATAACTTCCCATTTAAAATGAAGGATGTTTCTATTTGGTCAGGTGTTAAGTGGTTGGAACTTGGTGATATTGAACCAAATGAGACTATAAAAGTAACCCAAACAATTAATGGTTCTATATTATTGTCTCCAATGCAAATGGGCATGGTAGGAGTAGAACCAGCAAAAAATAAAAAAGAGCTTTTAGAAAATCGACAGCAGAGTGCTCGAAACTTAGCTTATCAAATGTTAGCTGATAATGATCAACCAGCTATAGTGGCATGGGCAGATGAAGCACTGGTACCAATTGAATTAAAAACGCAAAAAGCTGAGAGATCTTCTATGAATTTAATTGTCCAAAATTTTAATCCTAAAACTAATTTATCTGGTGAATTCGTATTACCAGCAAATGCAATGACTAAAGAGATTAATTCAACGATGGGTGGTTACGTTGAACAAACCTTTGAGGATAATAATTCTTGGTATTTAGATGATGGAGAATATGATGTGAATTGGACAATACCAGATTCCATATTAGATAAAAAGGTGAAGTGGACAGAATTACAACTAGCCAATACGGATATGCAAACGTTAACAATCAATTTATATAATGTGAAAAAAGATAAATTTGAAGAAGTAACCGACGCAAGGTTTATAGTAGATAAAGACGTTTCGCAATATATTTCAAAAGAAGGTCAAGTTATTTATAAATTAATAAAGAATGTTGGAAAATATAATGATCCGAGGACTGTGTTACCAGAGTTGCAATTGAAAGGGGAAGTCCAAAAATGATAGAAATTAAAGGGCTAACAAAAAAATACGGTTCCTTTTATGCTTTACAAGGACTAGATCTCTCGATTGGTGAAGGAACAGTATTTGGTTTTGTTGGAGCAAATGGAGCGGGGAAGTCAACGACATTCTCTATTTTGTCAACACTATTGCAACCAACAGCAGGTGATGCATGGATTGATGGTAAAAGTGTAACGAAACACGCTAAGGAAATTCGAAAACTAATTGGATATATGCCTGATTTCTTTGGTGTATATGACCAATTGAAGGCTGATGAATATTTAGATTTCTTTGGTTCAAGTTATGGTATTCCAGCAGCTGAGCGTGAGAAGTTAATTCCACAACTATTAGAACTAGTTAATTTAACACATAAGCGCTATGAATATGTTGATGTATTATCACGCGGAATGAAGCAGCGTCTTTGTTTAGCTAGAACGCTTATTCATGATCCTAAAGTTCTTATCTTGGATGAACCGGCATCAGGCCTAGACCCCCGTGCTCGAATAGAAATGCGTGATATTTTGAAACAGCTAAAATCAATGGGTAAGACGATATTAATTTCATCACATATCCTCCCTGAGCTAGCGGAGATGTGTGATGAAATTGGTGTTATTGATAATGGGAAATTGATAGCTCATGGATCAGTCTCAGTTATTCAAACACAATTACAAGGTGAAAAAGTATTGACAGTGAAGCTGAAAGATGGTTTTGAAAAAGCTATAAGTTTCTTTGAGGAAGATCCGAATGTAACTGGAATTGAAACAGGTGAACAGCAACTAAGTTTCCGTTATCGAGGATCAGATGAGGAACAGATGGAACTATTGAAAAAAGCAGTATTAGCAAATATTCCTATATTATCATTTGCAGAAGAAGAAAAAGACTTAGAAGATGTCTTTATGGCTATAACGAAGGGAGTAGATGAAGCATGAGGTCAATGTTTACTAATCCAGTGCTTATAAAAGAGCTTAAACTAAGATTCCGAGCCTTTAAAAGCTTTTCAGGCATCATGTTTTATTTACTAGCACTTAGCATATTTGTCTTTGGTTTCATTTTTGTATCAATGGAGTTTAATTTTAGTGGTTTTATAAATTCGCAAGAAAGCGTACTGTTATTTAGTTTATTGACCTTTGTTCAATTAGCTTTAACATTGTTTATTACACCAGGTATGACAGCCGGTTCAATTAGTTCAGAGCGCGAAAAACAAACGTTAAATATTCTCTTAACCACTGCGCAATCTTCTTTACAAATCATTTTTGGAAAAATGAGCTCATCTATCGTTTTTTTATTGCTGTTATTAATTGCGGGTTTGCCAATTTATAGTTTAGTTTTTTTATTTGGTGGTGTTTCACCTACACAATTACTTGTTATCTTCGCATTTTTAATTTTGACGATGCTTGCTATAGGCAGTATCGGAGTCATGTTCTCAACAATACTTAGGAAGACTATTCTCTCTATGATTGTGACGTATGGATCGATGCTATGTTTAACAGGTGTTACGGCGTTTTTCTTTTTAATCTCAGTGCAGATGAATGTATCAAACACAACGGGTGTGACAAGTAACCCATCAATTTTTGCTTATTTTTGGGGTACCATTAATCCAATTGCTTTAATGATGACACTCATTAGCCCTGAAATGTTGGAGAGTTTCTATGAAGTGACGAAAATTCATTTTCCAATTTGGGCAGGGTATTTAATATTCTATTCAATTGTGACCTTTGTCTGCTTGTTTATTGCTATAAAGAGACTACGAGTTAACATGAAAAAAGCGAAATGAGGAGGGTAATCGATGAACGGTCAAAGTCGTTTAGCACACGCAGTGAAAAAGGCAAAAACAAGTCTTTTTCTTGAACATTTATTTACTAAAATTCAGTTGGGGCTACTAGTCGCATTGAGTGTTAGTTTTATAGTAATGATCGTTTCTCGATTCTTTGTTTTTCCTTACTATTCTCAAATTGCACTCATAGTATCTATCATGATTTTTGTTTCTTGGGTACTTTATATTCTGTGGACGAAGCCATCAAAAGAGTATTCAATATATGCACTTGACGGCTATTTTCCATATAATCTATTACGCACAGTTTTTTCGATAGACGATACGTCGACGCCATTGTATCAACATTTATTGAAGCAGACAGATGATCATGCTGAAACAGCGTTGCTCAAATTTAAAGCAAGAGAGAAGAAAATCGTGCATGTACCCTATATATTAGGTAGTTTTTTTATTGCCGTTGCGATTTTCGCTCTTACTTTATTTCCAGCAACAACACAATTAGCTGCAAAAGATGCCGAGCAAGAAAATAAGATTATTTCAGACATGAAAAAAGAAGTGAAAAAACTTGAGAAAAAAGCAAAATCGGAAGAATTAAAAAAGGAACTAGCGAAGCTACAGGAAAAGCTAAAAGAAACTAAAACATCTGAAGAAGCGTTACGTGAGTTCGTGAAAAAGCAAAAGGAATTACAATTGAAAGAGCAGCAATTATTAGAGAAAAAGGAACTAGCTAAAAGCGATAAAAAGGGCGAAGGAAAAGGACTATCGGAGGCGGAAGTGAAAGAATTAGCCGAGTTGCAAAAAGCGAATGACTTATTGATGAATAAGGCAAAGGATGCACAAACTGCAATGAGTCAACAGGGAAAGCCGCTATCTCAAACGCTTCAATCGGCGTTACAAAATCAGCAAACAAATGTTCAAAATCAAAATCAATCGGCTACTTCAAATAGCAATTCTAGTCAGAGTTCTAATCAAAATGGAAGTAGTTCACAAAATAGTAGTACATCTCAATCAAATACTCAAAGTAGTTCTAATCAGAGCGGAAAGAATCAAAGCCAAGGCCAAGGCCAGGGTCAAGGCCAGGGTCAAGGCCAAGGCCAAGGCCAGGGTCAAGGCCAGGGTCATGGTCAAGGCCAAGGCCAGGGTCAAGGCCAGGGTCATGGTCAAGGCCAGGGTCAAGGTCATGGTTCAGGTTCAGGCACTGGTCAGGGGGCCGGAATAGGTCAAGGTAATCGCAATTTGCTAGCAATACCAGAACGTATTGGTAGTAAAGGGGAAACATCAGTAGACTCCGGTAAAATGGGTGATGGGAATGCTTCAGAAATTCATGAAACAGAAAATGGTCCAGTTCACAAAGGATCAATACGTCCTTATGAAGAAGTCGTTGGAAGTTATAAAGATTCGTATTTCCAAACAACTGATCGACTGCAATTACCAAAAGAATTGCAGAATATTGTTCAAAATTATTTTTCTACGATTGAAAACAAATAGAGGAGGAAATCCATGCCATACACACCAGAGCAATATGTAGCGATGAGTGAAAAATTACAAACTGTTCGAGACGAAATTGGTCGCTTTATCGTTGGTCAGGAAGAGACAATCGATTATACGATGTTTGCTGTTCTTGCTGATGGCCACGCTTTACTAGAAGGGCTTCCAGGGTTAGGGAAAACGATGTTGATCCGAACAATTTCTGAAGTTCTTGATTTATCGTTTTCAAGAATTCAATTTACGCCAGACTTAATGCCAACGGATATAACAGGAACTAGTGTTATTGAACGTTCAGCAGATGGAAATCAGCGTTTTTCTTTTCAAAAAGGGCCTATATTCAGTCAAATGGTATTAGCCGATGAAATAAACCGTGCAACGCCAAAAACTCAAAGTGCACTACTAGAGGCAATGGGTGAAAAAACAGTAACTGTTCTTGGTGATACAAAGGAAATGGCAAAACCATTCTTTGTATTAGCTACACAAAATCCAATCGAAATGGAAGGAACCTATCCTTTACCAGAAGCGCAAATGGACCGTTTCCTTTGTAAAATACTAGTCCCTACGCCATCAAAAATGGAACTGATGGAAATCATGAAAAGAACGACAGGTTCAATTTCAATTGAACTACAAAAAATAATGAACGATACAGAAATTATTGAATCGCAAGAAATGGTAAAAGAGGTAATGATAGCTGATGATATGCTTTCTTATGCGGTAGATTTAGTTGTCGCTACACATCCAGATAGTCCTGATACGATTAATGAAGTGAAACAGTTTATCGAGTATGGTAGTGGTCCTCGTGGATTGCAAAGTATTGTAAAACTTGCAAAAGCACGTGCACTAATTAATGGCCGCTATCATGTGTCTATTGCAGATATAAAAACTGTAGCAAAACCAGCTCTCCGCCATCGATTAATGCTCAATTATGAAGGAGAGGCTGCAGGCTTACAAGTTGACGATGTACTAAATACATTACTTGAAAACATGAAGCAAGGGCAAGCAGTATGATGCAGTCAAATTTTTTGCTGCCAAATGAATGGGCAAGTAAAATTCGGAGGTTGTCTTTAAATACAGCTACGAAGTTACGTGGACATCATAAAGGAGCGAATCGGTCACAGCGCTTTGGAGCATCACTAGATTTCTCTGATTTTAGAGAATATCATCCAGGTGACGATGTTCGACAATTGGATTGGAATGTCTTTGCAAGAACTGAGAAATTCTTTATTAAACGCTTTTTAGATGAGCAAGAGATGCGTGTTCATATAGTACTTGATACAACGAAATCGATGAGTGGGGAGTCAAAATGGCTATTCTCAAGACAGCTAACTACCGCTTTAGGCCTTATAGTGTTAAATAAGGATGATAGATTATCATTTTCATATGTATCAGACAATCCGACACCACCATTTCGTCGCAAGGGGGCAACTTACCAAAAGGCATATGAAAAGACTGTATCAGATTTATCGGAACCAATGTTCAACAAAACTTTTGCTGAGCATGCTTTACAAACTTTACCTAAGGATGCAACGATACTGATAATCATTTCAGATGTGCTTGAACCAATTGAAAAGTGGAGTGCTTTTTTAAGTAAAGTGCCGAGGTTTGCTAAGGATGTTCGACTTCTCCAAGTACAGTCAGCTGATGAAAAATTACCAAATTACTCTGGGGATGTACGATTAGTTGATGTTGAGACATCATCGAGTGTTAATGTGTCAATGTCACAAAATGTACTTCAATCATATGAAGAGAAACAGAAGGAACATCAATTAGAGCTTGACACAATATGTAGAAAATATGGTGTACACCATTTAACGGTGCAAGTGGCCGATGGGCTCCAACACGTTTTCTTTAATCAATTAGTCAAAGCAAAATGGTTACAGTGAGGTGTAGTAAATGGGATTTAATCAACTACCGTTTCTATTAACAGCTATTTTTCCTCTAACAGTATTAATTTATTATTTTTTTCGTAAAAAATATGTGGAGAAACAAATTTCTTCCACGCTTTTTTGGGACGAAGTAATGAAGGAAACGAAGGCTTCACCTTATTTACAACATTTACAAAGAAACGCCTTATTTTATTTGCAAATGCTTGGGCTTATTTTATTTGTTTTAGCTTTATTACAACCGTATTGGAAATCCAAATCTATTGCTGGTGATCAAATTATTTGGGTAGTAGATACGTCAGCTACAATGCTATCAGAAAAAGACGAGCAAACGATATTTGAAGGACATCAAAATGAAATGCTAGATTTAACAAATAGGCTTGGCGGTAAGGCTGTTACGATAATAACGACTGGACCAGAACCACAAGTCATTTTACGTAATGAAACTAATACTAAGACTATTCAAAGCGCCGTAAAATCATTAGAAGTTACATATGCTAATGAACAAATTCCAACAACGTTAGACTTTTTACAAACGTTCATTAGCAAGAGATCAACGGTTATCTATTTGTTCACAGATGCTATAGAACGTGACCAATTACCATTGGAATTACCAGACGTTAAATGGATTGTGAAAGGTGCACCAGAGGACTTACAGAATATTTCATTGCAGCGCTTTGGTGCAACCAAAGTAGACGGTCAGCTGAAGGCGATTGCTCAAGTGAAAAATGATACTAGTAAAGAACAACAAGTAACAATCTTAATTGCTAATGATACTGGTAAAGAGTTAACAAAAAAGAAAATTACTATCCCTGCAAATAACGAAGAACGTGTTCTCTTTGATAATCTTCCTAATCAACCGGTTTTAACAGCTAAGTTGAAAGCCGAAGATGACTACAAAGTAGATAATGAAATGACCATTTTGATACAGCAGAATATATCTAAAATTCTTGTCGATCAAGGGTTACAGCAATTAGTACAAAAAGCCTTTCAGGCGATGGATTTCCCAGTAAGCATAGTCCCATCGTTACAATTAGAAGATTCGAAAAATGATGCAATCATCGTTACTAACCAAACGAGGTTGTTAGAACAACAAAAGCAACCAGTTCTTTTAATTGGACGTGATGATAAAAATGCGAAAGAAGTAAGTGGCGAAGTGACAACGAAGGATTCTAACCTCTTTGCTTATGCGCCAATTAAGGATGTATATGTCAATGAGTTGTATCCAGCGTTTAAGGATTATAAAACTGTTGCAACAATTGGAGATGCGCCATTTATTCAAATTTCACCTGTAGGACATATTGCCGTCTTAGCTGATATACAAATGACCGACTGGCCACTTCATCCTTCATTCCCTTTATTCTTATGGAGTGCAAAAGAAAGCCTAGCTAGTAGTGGTAGTGATATTGGCATGTTTTCACCGAATGAAAGGCGTATTATTTCCTTAGCAGGAACAGACAGTGGAGAGAAAGGGTATGAAGTGTATACTCAAGAAGGGGAATACATTCGTAGCTTTGAAGATGGTAACAATTTTATCGCACCTACTGAACCAGGGCTCTATATGATGAAATCAGGTAATGAGGAAAAACGCTTCGTAGTTACATTACAGCAGCAAGAGAAAGTAATTACTAAAGGGACTTCATTTGAATATGGAGAGACTGTGGATAAAAAAGTAACAAATTTAGTACAGCAACCCCTATTGCCAGTATTAATATTGTTGATTATCACATTATTACTAGTTGAATGGGAGGTGCAACGTCGATATGGATTTACGCATTGATCACCCCCTCTATCTTTTGTTATTTATACCAGTTCTAATGTATATTGGATGGGCATGGCTACAAAGTAGCAAACGTTATAATAAAGAACATAAAATTATTTTCTACATGCGTGTAGTAGCAATCAGCTTACTTATTTTTGCATTGAGTGCCCCTTATATTTTATTGTCGGTAAAGGAAGAACAAGTAGTCTTTTTAGTAGATCGTTCTGCCTCAATGAAAGGAACGGAAAAAGACATTGCGAGTTGGATCCAAGAAAGTATGGAAAGTAGTAAGGACTACCAATCTAAAGGGGTCTATAGCTTTGCTTCAGGAGTACAAACAGATCTTAGTTTAACCACTGATAAAATCAATTTGCCAGTATGGTCTGCATTAAAAGATAGTGGACAAACAAATTTAGCAAATGCCTTACAGCTAGTATCGAATGTAGTTGATCGTAATAAGGCGACTCGTATTGTTTTATTTTCAGATGGCGTAGAAACAGCGGGTTCAACAATGGATCAACTTAGTCGGCTACAAAATAGTAAAGTTCAAATTGATACAGTCAAAGTAGATAAACCAGTAAAACAAGATGTGGCCATTACTTCTTTTGAAACGCCACCTGTGGCATATAAAGATGAACGGCAGCAGTTAACGGTGCAAATTGAAGCTTCCACAAATACGACAGGTGAGTTAATATTGTCGGCGAATGAAAAAGTAATTGAAAAACAAAAAGTGCAGTTAGATAGTGGCTCAAATACAATTACATTCCGTCATACGGCAAAAGGTGACGGCCTCATTAAATATAAGGTTCAACTTAAAATGGAAGAAGATTCCTTACTTGAAAATAATGAGTTAACGAGTGTCACTACAGTGCAAGGAACACCACATATATTATTAGTACACGGTGATGATGTGAAATCAAGTACTCTTTCGAATGTTATTGACCAGAGTACGTTAAAGATAGATGACATCTCAGCGATAGAATTACCGTCAATGCAGTCATCTTACATTGGCTATGATGCTATTATTTTTGACAATGTCTCAGGGCATTTAGTCGGAGAAAAGAAAATGGCTATGATTGAACAGGCAGTGAAAAACTTTGGGATGGGATTTATGATGATTGGTGGGGAAAATAGTTTTGGGCTCGGTGGTTATTTCAAAACACCGATTGAAACCATTTTGCCTGTTGAAATGGAAGTGAAAGGTAAAGAACAAATTCCTTCTCTTGGCTTAACAATTGTCTTAGACCGCTCTGGGAGTATGAGTGGTAACAAAATTAATTTAGCAAAAGAAGCAGCTGCACGCTCGGTTGAGTTATTGCGTGAAGAGGATACGTTTGGTTTCATCGCGTTTGACGATCGGCCATGGGAAATTATTCCTCCAACACCGTTAGAAGATAAAAAGCAAGTAATTGAGCAAATTTTATCTGTCGCACCAGACGGGGGAACCGAAATTTATACTTCATTAAGTTTAGCTTATGAACGTATGCAAGATATAAAATTACAGCGCAAGCATATTATATTATTAACAGATGGTCAAGCAGCAACAAATAATTCCTATGAGCAGCTAATTGAGGAAGGTAAAAAAGCGAATATTACACTTTCTACAGTTGCGATTGGGCAAGATTCTGATCGAGGTTTACTTCAATATTTAGCGGAAGCAGGAGCAGGTAGATTCTATGATGTAGCAGATGAAGAAACTATTCCATCTATACTTTCTCGTGAAACGTCGATGTTGACCCGCACATATATTGAAGACAATCCCTTTTATCCCATCATAGGTGGAGGGGCGAAATGGCAAAGTTTATTTAAAGATGGCGTGCCGAAAATGAATGCTTATATCGCTACTACAGCAAAGCAAACGGCTAATGTCATTGTAGAAAGTGCAAAGGATGATCCTGTTCTTGCTGAATGGAAATATGGACTTGGAAAGACAATGGCTTTCACATCGGATACAGCAGGCAAGTGGAGTGGAGATTGGGCTCGCTTTCAAGGATGGTCGGATTTTTGGAATACTACCGTGTCAGAGCTACTCCCAGCATATAACGAGGTACCCTATAATATCCAACAGCAGAGCGACGGTTCTTTTATTGTTTCAGACCCGACAGCACAATCGGCCTTTATGGACATAGTTGTTGTAGATGAAAAAGGTGAAGAGTTATCTATCACAGAAGAACCGTTAGCGCCTGGTAAAACCCGTGTAAATTTTGAACATGAACCCGGATTAGTATTCTTCAGAGTTTCAAATGATGAAGAAGGTATGTATCAAGCGGGACTGACTATCCCATATAGTGCAGAATATCAAATACAGCCGGACAATACAAAGTTATTAACAGAGCTTGCAACAAAAACCAATGGTAAAGAACTAACAGATCCAGCAGAAGCATTTCGTAAGCTTCCTTCATCAAGTTTAAATCAACAAAGCATTGTACAATGGTTAGTGTTAACTGCAATGTTATTGTTCTTTATAGATATTACATTAAGACGTTTTGGCTGGACTACATTACGTAATATTCCAAAGGGATTTCGTAGAGCAAAAAAAGAAACCCAACATGAAGAACAACTAGATGTTGGTGAACTGTTAAAAAATAAAAAAACACGTTAAAAAGGCGGCTCGAGTTTGAGCCGCCTTTTTATATATTTTATGAAGCCAGTGTTGTTTTTCTCTTTGCCCAAACCGCAGTTAAGGAGAAGCAACCAACAAGAATAATCGTTCCGAAAACATAGGGACTATTCATATTCCAATCGAATAATATTCCTGCAAGTGCAGGACCAATCATATTACCTAAACTCATGTATGCATTATTCATACCAGCAGCGAAACCTTGTTCATTGCCAGCTGTTTTTGAAATTAGTGTATTGACAGCAGGACGAATTAAAGTTGTTGCTGTTGAGAATATTGTTGCCACAAGCAACATGATAAAGAATCCACTAACGAATAATATACCAAGCATGCTAATCGATGCAACTGCAAGACCAAATAAAATAATTTTCATTTCGCCGAATTTTTTAAATAGCTTATTTAATGCAAAGCCTTGAACAATGACACCAACAAAACCACCAACTGTCATTAATATAGCTATATCAGTTGCTGTATATGTAAACTTATAAGTTAAGAACATTGATAGAGTCGCTTGGAAATTTGAAATTCCAAAAGAGAATACAAAGACAACAATAAGTAGTACAAAGTATGAGGCATGGAATGAACGAGACAGTTGTTTTAATATGTTATCACCTTTAACAACATTCTGTATTATAGGTGTTGTCGCTGGTAGTAAGATGAGAGATAGTATCCCTGCGATAATAGAAGCAGACCCTGCAAAATAGAATGGAAAGTGTAAACTAACATTAGACAAAAAGCCACCAATTCCAGGACCAATCATAAAGCCCAGTGAAATTGCTGCTCCAATTAGCCCCATTGCTTTTCCACGTTCATCAATGGTGGTAATATCTGCTACATAGGCCATAATTGGCGGTACGATAAAGGCAGATCCAACTCCTGTTAAGAACCGACAAACGAATAGCATCCAAAGTTCTGTAGATAAGCCAAAAGAGATTTGTGCAATACCATTTAAAATTAGACCAAAAACTATTAAATTTTTTCTACCTATTTTGTCAGATAGATTACCGGCAATAGGAGAGAACAGAAACTGAGCAAAAGCTATAATTGCTATTAAAAAGCCGAGTACTTGTCCAGCTGCACCAAACTGTTTTAAATATGTGGGCATTACAGGAATAATAAGACCAACAGCACTCATCGTGATAAACATATTAAACATTAATAAAATCAATGCCAATTTATTAGAGGATTTCATATATTACTCTCTTTCTTGAAGAAGTATTTCGTGTTGCTAATTAATGTCGCTTTTAGAATTATACAGCTTGTTCAGATGTTAAGCAACAAAAGAAGCTCAGTGAGGTTTACACCTACCGAGCTTCTTCATTTTATCGTATGGACATTTTAAATTTCAAGAAAAACTCATTGTATTCACCGATTTTTTCTTTACCTAAATTTTTATACACATGTAAATTATTTCGAACTTCTTTTGATGGATAGTAGCGTTCGTCGTTTACTACTTCAGGATCCATTAATTTTAATGCAGCTTTATTCGGTGTAGAGTATCCTACATATTCTGCATTTTGAGCAGCCACTTCAGGATCTAACATAAAATTAATGAATTTATGTGCACCTGAAATGTTTTTAGACGTTTTAGGAATAACCATATTATCAAACCATAAATTCGAACCTTCTGATGGGACATTGTATGTTAAGTCCTCATTCTCAGACATCATATCAGCGGCTTGACCTGACCAAGTTAAAGCAACAGAGGCATCACCATTAACCATTAATTGCGTTACTTCATCTCCGATAATAGCTTTGACATTCGGGGCCATTTTTATTAATTTGTCAGTTGCTGCCTTCAATTCATCAGTATCAGTAGAATTAAGTGATTTTCCCATGCTGTTTAAGCTAACACCTAAAACTTCACGAGCACTATCAACTAATATTACTTTTCCTTTTAGAGATGGGTCCCAAAGGTCATCCCAGCTATCGAAATTTTGTCCTTTTAACATTTTTGTATTATAAACAATCCCTACAGTCCCCCAAAAATAAGGGACAGAGTATTTATTCTTCAGGTCAAAATCCAAATTCAAAAAATCTTCATCGATGTTCTTGATATTCGGAATTTGTTTGTAGTCGATTGGAAGTAATAATTCACGTTCTTTCATTTGCTCAATTGTGTATTCAGATGGCATCGAAATATCATAAGATGTACCACCTTGTTCAATTTTCGTCATCATCGCTTCGTTTGAATCAAATGTTTCGTAAATAACGTGAATACCAGTTTCTTTTTCAAATTGTTTTAGTAAGTCAGGATCAATATATTCGCCCCAGTTGTAAATGGTCAAAATATCTTTTCCAGATTTACCTGAAGTTTGGTCCATTACACTTGCAGCATACATCAGTATTGCGCAAACAAGAATTATACCAACTGTATAGCGTACTAATGACTTCATTTAGGAACCTCCGATCCACGAGAACCTTTACTACGGTTTGTGATGAAGTAATAGCCGAGCACTAGTAACATCGTAACAAAGAATACTAAGCCTGAAATAGCATTAACAGTTAAAGACACACCAGCGCGTGCCATCGAATAGATTTCAACGGATAAAGTACTGAAGCCATTACCGGTAACGAAAAACGTTACTGCGAAATCATCAAGGGAATAAGTTAAAGCTAAAAAGAATCCAGCGAAAATACCTGGTTTGATAAAAGGTAAAATAACACGAGTTAAAATGTCGCGACGTGATGCACCTAAATCAAGTGCGGCATCGATTAGAGAAGAACTCATTTCTTGTAACTTAGGTAAAACCATAATGACAACAATTGGGATACTAAAAGCAACGTGTGCTAATAATACAGAACTGAATCCTAAATTAACTCCAACCATTGTGAATAAGATCAAGAAAGATGCCCCAATAATAACGTCTGGACTTACAATTAAAATATTATTAAGCGAAAGAATAGTATTACGTAGCTTGTGATTACGTATCGAAACAATTCCGATCGCACCAAGAGTCCCAATCATAGTAGAAATGAGTGCGGACAATAGAGCTACAACAACAGTATTAATCAAAATGTTTATCAACCGTGTATCTTCAAATACAGCTTTATAGTGTTCCAACGTAAATGATTTGAAATTTGTCATCGTTCCGCCACTGTTAAAAGAGTAAAATACTAAAAACAGAATAGGCGCATACAAAACGACAAAAACCAAAGCTAAATATAGCTTTGAACCTTTACTTAGCTTTTCCATTTTGTGATGCCCCTTTCTCTTTTTGACCAGTGAGTAGCATTATGATGAACATAAATAGTATTAAGAAAACGGCGATTGTCGAACCCATTCCCCAGTTTTGAGTAACCAAAAACTGTTGTTCGATTGCAGTCCCAAGTGTAATAACGCGGTTACCTGCAATAAGTCGAGTTATCATAAATAGAGATAATGAAGGAATAAACACTGCTTGAATTCCTGATTTAACACCGTTCATTGTCAGTGGTAGTATAACTCGACGGAATGTAGTAAGTTTTGAAGCACCTAAATCACGAGAAGCATAAATAAGTGCTGGATTTAGTTTATCCAATGCATTGAAAATTGGTAAAATCATAAACGGAATGAAAATATAAACAGCCACAAAAACAAAACTAGCATCAGTAAATAAGATTTGTTGTTCTGGAATGCCAAGTGTTTTCAAAAATGCATTAATCGGACCACTCATACCGAAAATCCCAATAAATGCGTACGTTTTTAAAAGTAAGTTAATCCATGATGGAATAATAATTAATATAAGCCAAAGCTGTTTTTGCTTTGTTTTAGTAATTAAATAGGCAGTGGGATAAGAAACTAATAATGAAAATACGGTAATCAGAAATGCGTACCAAAATGAACTTAACGTCATTTTCAAATAAACGCCCGAAAAGAAGTTATGATAGTTTGCGAATGTGAAATTACCATTTAAATCAAGAAGTGAGTAATACACAACCAATATAATAGGAGCAATTACAAAGAGCGCAATCCATAAATAATATGGAACGAGTGTAAATGGATTGTTTTTGTTATTTCTCATCTTCTTCATCTCCATATGATTCTAAACGTTTGTCAAAGTCTTCCTCTGTCTCGTTTAGACGCATAACGTGAATGGCTTCAGGATCAAAATCTAGTCCGATTTTTGTACCAACTGTTGCTTTTTTTAATGAGTGTACAAGCCATTCATTTCCATCTTCATCATAGGTAGATAATTCATAATGTACACCGCGGAATAATTGTGTATCTACAGTTACTTCTAGCTTACCATTTTCAAGTGACGTAATTTCTAAATCTTCAGGTCGAATTACGATGTCTATTTTTTCATTTGGATTTAAACCTTGGTCAACACACTCGAATGTTTTGCCAGCGAATTTCACGACAAAGTCTTCAAGCATCGTACCAGGTACTATATTTGATTCGCCGATGAAATCAGCAACGAATCGGTTAATTGGTTCATCATAAATATCAACAGGTGTTCCACTTTGTTGAATAGTACCTTCGTTTAAAACGAAAATTTCATCCGACATTGCTAATGCTTCTTCTTGATCATGTGTGACGAATACAAATGTTTTACCTAGTCGTTGTTGTAATTCTCGTAGTTCATATTGCATTTCTGTACGTAGCTTTAAATCTAATGCAGATAATGGTTCATCTAATAAGATGATTTCAGGGTCATTCACGATTGCCCGAGCGATAGCGACACGTTGACGTTGACCACCAGACATTTCAGATATTTCACGATTGCCATAGCCTTCTAAGTTAACGAATTTTAATGCTTCATTTACACGAGTTGTTATTTCAGCATTTTTTAGTTTTTTTATACGCAATCCAAATGCAACATTTTCAAACACATCTAAATGTGGGAATAGGGCATAGTCTTGGAATACAGTATTCACTTGTCTTTCATTTGCAGGAACATTATTGATCTTCTTCCCATTGAAATAAATCGAGCCACTCGTTGGCTCCATGAAACCAGCGATTAGGCGGAGAATTGTTGTTTTACCACAACCAGATGGACCTAGTAGCGTGTAAAACTCACCTCTTTCTAATTCAAAACTGATGTCTTTTAATACGACAGTGCCATCAGAATAAGACTTTGACACGTTTTCAAAGCGGATAATTGAGTTTTCAGTCATGTGGGGCCTCCTAAACTATAAATAAGATTCGGTTGCGACGAGTAAAAGCTCGGTTTTTCCTGCGTGAGCATTAAACAGTTGATGGGTATCTGAAGCATCGAAATAAACCGCATTACCTGCAGTTGCGATATACTCTTCTTTACCTAATACAAGTCGAACACGCCCAGTTAAAACATAGATAAATGTTTCAGAGAGAGAAGGCTCAAATTGTTTGAATTCACCGTTTTGTTCAAATGTTAAAATGACAGGTTCAATTTCTTTTTCATTAGAAGTTGGAATAAGCCATTGAATACGATATTTTTTATCTTCGTCTGTAAAGATTGTTTGGTCCTCATCTGTGTAGACGACCTTTTTTTCTTCTTGTTCATCATCAAAAAAGTCTTTTGGTGTTGAGCCAAGAACTTCTAGTAATGTGAAGAGAGTTTCAATAGAAGGAGAGTTTAAATCCCTTTCTAATTGTGAGATGTAACCTTTGCTCAAATCTGTTCTTTCACCTAACTCTTCTTGGGTAAGCCCTTTTTTTAGGCGAAGTCGTTTAATCTTTTTGCCGATTTGCATCTACCTTGCTCCTCGATTGTTTACTATTCGTAAACTTACAGAATCGAAAGTTTACTTTAACGAAACTTTTAGTTTACTCAAACGATATCTATTATACAAAATTGACAGCATTTTTCAACCGTTTTTAGAAAAAAAAAATAGCATTATTGAAAGTTTATGAGAAAATACTTGAAGCTTTAAGGTGAAAAATGCATTCTCTTTAATCTCTTACCCTAAATGGAAATAAAGTATTCTCTTTATATAGGAGGTGATTTCGTCAAGTTGTTTTAGTAATAAAAAAATTAATCAATATTAACAGGGTGTCCTCAATTAACCGAAATCATTAAATATAAAAAACCGAATGCATCTTCGCATTCGGTAGACATTACAAATATTAATCTCAAAACTCTAGAGCTCTCTTCACATCATTAATATAGGTACTACTGATAGGTAGTTCAGTATTATCTTTTAAAACAATCATTAAATTTGATGAGAAATCCCTTGTTATTTTTTGGATAGAGTGAATGTTCACTATATAGGAACGGTGTATTCTTAAAAAACAATCGGGTAATCGTCTATGTAACTCTTTTAATGTTAAGTTCGTTCTGTATTGTTCACTTTTAGCATAAAACCAGCTTTTTTTATTTAAGCTTTCGAAATGCGAGACTTTTTCAATTGCGATAGGCGCCCATTCATCTTGTTGTTTACCAGTTATAAAGCGGAAAGGTTCTTTTACAGCTAAATGATGATTGGGTGGTAATATGACTAGTAGTGCTGCAGGTTTGCCATGTAAGTCGATGGGATAACCAATACAGTAATAAGGCGTACCCAATACCTCTTCTTCTACAACAGCTTCGATCTTTCTTCTTTCTTGAATGACTCGTTCAGCGATGCTCCCTTTTTGTATCCCTTTGCCATTATTTAAATGTACATCATAATCGCCTGCCACAAAATAGATGTAAGAGTCTCCGATAGCAATTGCCAGCGTTGCCTCCTGTGGAACCCAATCCGCTAACAAATTCTTGTATTGATCAACTAATCCTTTTGCAAAACCAACTTTATCCTCAACCATTTGAAGTGCCCCCTCAATTCATCTTGGAAAAACATTCTTTCGTCTTGAAAAAATGGTTTTTTGTCAAAAAGCAATAACAAAAATTAGAAACTGTTATATATTAATTTATAACAACGTTATCTGTTATGCAACAATAGATTCGAACAGATTTTAACGTAAATTAATTGGAAGGTGTGGATTTTTATGATATCGAGACAACAACAAGTGGAGCAATTAGAAAAAAACTGGGTTGAAGAGGGTCGATGGTTAGGAATTGAACGTCCATATAGTGCGGAAGAGGTAGTTAAATTACGCGGTTCTGTAATTATTGAACATACATTAGCCAAAAAAGGTGCTGCACGTCTATGGAAATCTTTACACGAAGAAGATTTTATCAATGCTTTAGGTGCATTGACAGGTAATCAAGCTGTACAACAAGTTAAAGCGGGTTTACAAGCAATTTACCTAAGTGGTTGGCAAGTAGCAGCAGATGCAAATCTTTCAGGTCAAATGTATCCTGACCAAAGCTTGTACCCAGCTAACAGCGTTCCTCAAGTTGTTAAGCGAATTAACCAAGCGTTGCAACGAGCAGATCAAATCGATCATGCTGAAGGCCGCGAAGATGGCTTTGACTGGTTCGCGCCGATTGTAGCAGACGCTGAAGCTGGTTTTGGCGGACCCTTAAATGTTTTTGAATTAGTAAAAGGTATGATCGAATCAGGTGCTTCAGGAGTCCACTTAGAGGATCAATTAGCTTCAGAGAAAAAATGTGGTCATTTAGGTGGTAAAGTTTTACTTCCAACACAAAATGCGATTCGCAATCTAATCGCTGCAAGACTTGCAGCTGACGTTTTAGATGTACCTACAATTTTAATTGCACGTACAGATGCAGATGCAGCAGATATGGTAACAAGTGATATCGATCCAAGAGATGCAGAGTTTATCACAGGAGAGCGTACTCCTGAAGGTTTCTTCCGTACAAAACCTGGCATTGACCAAGCGATTGCTCGTGGCCTAGCTTATGCGCCGTATGCAGACTTAATTTGGTGCGAAACATCAACACCAGACTTAGAAGAGGCAAAAAAATTCGCTGATGCAATTCGAGCGAAATTCCCGAATAAAATGCTTGCCTATAACTGCTCTCCGTCATTCAACTGGAAAGCAAACTTAGACGATGAAACGATCGCTAAATATCAAGTTGAACTAGGGAAAATGGGTTACAAATTCCAATTCGTAACATTAGCTGGATTCCATGCTCTAAACCATAGCATGTTCGAATTGGCGCATGATTATAAAGATAATGGCATGGCTGCATACTCTAAACTTCAAGAAGCTGAATTTGCTAACGAAACAAAAGGTTATACAGCTACAAAGCATCAACGCGAAGTAGGCACTGGTTACTTTGATGATGTATCACAAGTAATCTCAGGGGGAACATCTTCTACAACTGCTATGAAGGGTTCTACAGAAACAGCACAATTCATTTAAACAAAAGGGGGATGGGCTATGAGTACTCAACAAGTAACTTCACACGAAATCAAAATTTTAGGGAAACAATCGGCAGCTAGCGAAGAAATTTTAACAACTGAAGCATTGCAATTTATAGCTTTGTTACACCGCCAGTTTGATCAAAGAAGAATAGAATTATTAGAAGAACGTCAAAATAGACAACAGCAAATCGATGCTGGCGAGAAACTGGATTTTCTTCCGGAGACAAAAAAAATCCGTGAGGGAGAGTGGACTATTGCTCCACTTCCTGCAGATCTACAAGATCGTCGAGTAGAAATTACGGGGCCTGTTAATCGTAAAATGGTCATTAATGCACTTAATTCTGGTGCGAAAATGTTCATGGCATGTTTTGAAGATGCAACGTCACCAACTTGGGACAATATGATTGAAGGGCAAGTGAATATGCGTGATGCAGTTCGAAAAACAATTTTCTTTACACAGCCATCAAATGGAAAAACATATCAACTAAATGATAATCCAGCTGTCTTACTTGTTCGCCCACGAGGTTTACACTTACTCGAGAAGAATATAGAAATTGCCGGTGAACAAATTGCTGGAGGTCTGTTTGATTTCGGTTTATATGTCTTCCACAATGCGAAGGAGTTAGTAGCCCGTGGATCAGGTCCATATTTCTACTTGCCAAAACTTGAAAGCCATTTAGAAGCACGATTATGGAATGACGTATTTATCTATGCTCAAGAGCAACTTGGTCTTCCGCAGGGAACAATTAAGGCGACTGTCTTAATTGAAACGATTACAGCTGCATTTGAAATGGATGAAATTTTATATGAATTGCGTGAGCATTCAGCAGGTCTAAATTGTGGACGTTGGGACTACATTTTCAGCTATTTGAAACGATTACGCAATCAACCAGAAGTTATTTTACCTGACCGAGGTCAAGTAACAATGACATCGCCATTCATGCGTGCGTACACTTTGAAATGTGTGCAAACTTGTCATAAACGGAATGCACCAGCCATCGGGGGAATGGCTGCGCAAATCCCGATTAAAGATAATCCAGAGGCAAATGAAATCGCTTTTGGTAAGGTACGAGAAGATAAGCGTCGTGAAGCAGCAGATGGTCATGATGGAACGTGGGTTGCCCATCCGGGGTTAGTATCAGTAGCAATGGAACAATTCGATGAGCATATGAAAACACCAAATCAGATTGAACGTAAAAGGGAAGATGTGCATGTTTCGGCAGAGGATTTGTTAGAAGTGCCAGTAGGAACGATTACGGAGGCCGGCTTACGAGTCAATTGCAGTGTAGGGGTTCAATATATCGCTTCATGGCTACGAGGTAATGGAGCAGCGCCAATCAACCATATGATGGAAGATGTAGCTACAGCAGAAATTTCACGCTCACAAACTTGGCAATGGATTCGTCATCCGCAAGGGGTGCTTGATGATGGTCGTGATATTAATGAACAGTTATTTATTGAAATATTACAACAAGAACTAGCAGAAATTGAGCAACAAGTTGGCCAAGAAAACTTCCAAAATGGTCGTTATGTAGAAGCAGCTGACATTTTCAAGTTCTTGACGTTAAAACCGACATTTGAAGAATTTTTAACTTTACCAAGCTATAGTCATATTCAATAACAAAAATGGAGGAGATTACAATGAAAACAACGAAACAAGAAGTAGCAAAAAAACATTGTCGTGAGTGCGGATGCGTAATTGTTGAGCGTGTGGAATCAACTCTTTATGAGTGTGAGCGCTGTATCGGCATAAACGAAGAATAAAACGTAGAGTAATACTTAAACTCGTCAGTTAACAATAGGCTGATGAGTTTTTTTGTTGTAATGATTTTAAAAGATGGTGCATTTCCGATAACCCATTTGAAGTGTATTCATTTCGACTTTTTTATCTGCATTCTACATGTCACATGTGAAGTCTAAATAGTACTATTCCGCCATGAATGTAATTTATGAACATATGCAATAGTCCGCCGAAATGTTCTTGAAAAATAAAAAGTATTATAGAGAAAAATGACGATGATTTATGCTAAACTAGGTGTCTAAGGAGGCGGAAATATTGGGAAAGAAATTGTTTTTTTATCTAGATCCTAAAGAACGACAGGGTGCGGTGAAAGTCCCAAGTGATCCCGTTTTTGAAGGTACATTCCTAATGGCAAATAATCGTTTAATCGATGCGATTGCATTAGAAGATTATTGTCCTGAATGTTTAGGGTTATTACGTTATTCAGATGATTATGATGCATTATTTTGTGCAAATTGTAATGAATGGCGAGAAGAGGTATGTGAGGATCCCTCTTGTGATAATTGTAAAGGCCGGCCAAATCGACCTTTGTAATTGTTCTTGTAAATTTGACAGTCATGAATCTGTGGAGTATTTTTTTATATAGAATACGATTACATTGACAAAAAAGCCTATAATTATAATAATTTCAATCGATTTTAAACTCCATTTATGGGGTTTTTTCTTTTGTTATCATTTTTTTAATATAATTAATAAATTCATACTAAAGATGAGTTCTTTGATTCTGTAATGCGTAAAATGTCGATTATTTGTCACAATAAGAGATAGATTAGAATAATTCTTAAGTGTAAATGATTGATTTCACAATGTTGATTTGCTATTGTAGGAATTGAATTAATGCGAAAATTTTAGTTTTTCGTAATAGCATATATAACAATATTTGGAGGGATTCAACATGGCAGAACGTTTAGTAGCAAATCAAGCACCGCGCTTTGAAATGCAAGCAGTATTAGCTAATAAAGAATTCGGTAAAGTTAATTTAGAAGAAAACATGAAAAATGACAAGTGGACTGTTTTATTCTTCTATCCAATGGACTTCACATTTGTATGCCCAACAGAAATCACTGCAATGTCAGATCGTTACGATGAATTTGAAGATCTTGATGCAGAAGTAATTGGTGTATCAACTGATACAATCCACACTCACTTAGCATGGATCAACACTGATCGTACTGAAAATGGTCTTGGTCAATTAAAATTCCCATTAGCAGCTGACCACAATCAACGTGTATCTCGTGATTATGGTGTGTTAATTGAAGAAGAAGGCGTAGCACTTCGCGGATTATTCATTATCAATCCAGAAGGCGAACTTCAATATCAAGTTGTTAATCACAATAACATCGGTCGCGATGTAGATGAAACTCTTCGTGTTCTACAAGCACTACAAACTGGCGGTCTTTGCCCAGCTAACTGGCGCCCAGGTCAAAAAACTCTTGAAGTTTAATTTAGATTTTTAACATCAAAAAGGCCTAACAAATGTTAGGTCTTTTTTTGAAAGATGAGAATATACTATGTACGAATTCCATTATGAGGTGATTAAACATGAAACTACGTGCTCAAATGCCTGAATTAGTAGGCGAAACGGCTTGGTTAAACGGTAAAGTATCAAAAGCGAGCTTAATCGGTAATAAACCAACACTAATCCATTTCTGGTCTGTAAGCTGTCATTTATGTAAAGAAGCAATGCCAGATATCAATAAATTCCGTGATGAATATAGTAGAGAATTAAATGTTATTGCAGTTCACATGCCACGTTCGGAAAGTGATTTAGATTTAGATGTTATTAAAGCCACTGCAGCTGAACATGATATTACACAACCAATCTTTGTTGACGGTGAAATGAAGTTAACTGACGCCTTCGATAACCAATATGTACCTGCATATTATGTTTTTGATAAAGAAGGGCAACTTCGTCATTTCCAAGCAGGTGGTAGCGGTATGAAAATGCTTGAAAAACGCGTTAACCGTGTATTAGACGAAGTTCGTAACGCTGACGCGTAAGCCGTTTCGAATGTTATAAGAATTGTCCTGTTTTTATAAGGATAATTCTTTTTTTATTGAAAAAAATAGCAATAGCTGCGTTTGTATGCTTAAATGTATTGTGTTACACTATGTCCATTCTTTACAGTATCGGGGGAAAATTTCATGAAAAAAGAATTTGTTGTCATTGGTTTAGGTCGTTTTGGTGGCAGTATTGTTTCGGAGCTGATACAACAAGGTGCTGATGTAATGGCAATAGATAAACAACCAGAAAGAGTGGACGAGTTTGCTCCTATCGCCACGCAGGCAGTCGTAGCAGATACGACGGATGAATCTGTTTTGAAGTCACTTGGGATCCGTAACTTTGAACATGTAATTATAGCAATTGGTGACGACATCCAATCAAGTATTTTAACTACATTGATGTTAAAAGAAATTGGCGTGCAGAAAATTACTGTGAAGGCCCAAAATGATTACCATGAAAAAGTTTTACGAAAAATTGGAGCTGATCATGTTGTTCATCCAGAACGTGATATGGGGATTCGTATTGCGAATAATATGATGTCAAATAATGTACTCGATTACTTGGAATTATCTGATGAACATTCAATTATGGAGATTAAGGCAAATCATTTAATAGAAGGCCATACAATCATTAACTTAGATATCAGGGTAAGATATGGTATTAATATTGTAGCGATTAAAAGAGGGCACGAAATCATCGTTTCACCGCAAGCGGATGAGATCATTCATGAAGGTGATATTTTAATTGTTATAGGAGCAGATGTTGATATTAGTCGCTTTGAGAAGAAAATGATGAATTAAGAGTAAAGTTTTTTAAGGATCATTCATTTCGAGAGCTAGGGATGAATGATCCTTTTGTAGATTAAATGGTACATTATATTACATTCTTATTGACTTTCACCATAAAAATATTAAAAGGGTAGAGATTTTAAAATCTCTACCCTTTTGAAATCAAACTTCCATGATAATCGGCAAAATCATTGGACGACGTTTTGTTTTTTCAAACAAGTATGGTCCTAATGCATCAGTGATATCATTTTTCAATTCTGACCACTGAGGTGTTTTGTCTTGTAAGGTACGTTGTAAGTGACGGTTCAACATTTGTTGAGCTTCATTAATCATCATACCTGATTCACGCATATATACGAAACCACGAGAGATAATATCTGGGCCGGAAACAATTTTCTGTGTCTCCATATTCACGCTGACCACAACAATGACTAAACCTTCTTCGGAAAGGATACGGCGATCGCGTAATACGATATTACCGATATCTCCAATTCCATTACCATCAATGTATACATCACCAGAAGGAATTCGGCCCGATACAGCAGCCGTATTAGGGCTAAGTGCAAGGACGTCACCATTTTCCATGATGAACGTATTGTCTGGTTCTACGTCACAATCAATAGCTAAATCAGCATGCATACGAAGCATGCGGTACTCACCATGAATTGGCATAAAGAATTTTGGTTTAATCAGTCGAAGCATTAGTTTTTGTTCTTCTTGAGAACCGTGACCAGAAGTATGAATGTTATTCAATGAACCATGAATAACTTCTGCACCTGCACGGAATAATGAGTTAATTGTTTTATTAACGCTAATTGTGTTCCCTGGGATTGGTGAAGATGAAAATACAACAGTATCGCCAGGCTGAATTTGGATTTGACGGTGAGTTCCGTTGGCAATACGAGAAAGTGCTGCCATTGGTTCACCTTGGCTACCTGTACAAAGAATCAATACTTCGTTAGCTGGCAAACGATTTAATGTTTGTGAATCAACAAACGTTTCTTTTGGTGCAGTGATATAGCCCAATTCACGACCAATTGTAATGGCGTTATCCATACTTCTGCCAAATACGGCGATTTTACGTCCGTGTCTAGCCGCAGCATCTGTAACTTGTTGTAAACGGTGAATATTTGAAGCGAATGTTGCAAAAATAAGACGACCTTCTACTTTACGTAGAATTTCATCAATACTTTCTCCAACTTTGCGTTCAGACATTGTGAAATTAGGAACTTCGGCATTTGTACTATCAGATAGTAGACATAACACGCCATCGCGTCCGATTTCAGCCATTTTTGTTAAGTTTGCTGGTTCACCAACAGGTGTGAAGTCGAATTTGAAATCTCCTGTATGAACAATATTACCAGGAGGAGTTTTCACGACAATACCGTATGCATCCGGAATGCTGTGTGTTGTTCTAAAGAAGCTCACAGAAGTTTTACGGAATTTAATAATGTCCTCTTCTTGGATTTCAATCATTTTTGTTTGGCGAAGTAAACCATGCTCGTCCAATTTATTACGTAACAAACCTAGTGCAAGCTTGCCGCCGTATACAGGAATGTTAATTTGACGTAGCAAATAAGGAATACCACCAATATGATCTTCATGACCATGTGTAATGAAAAGACCTTTAATCTTGTCTACATTTCTTACTAAGTAAGTGTAGTCTGGTATTACATAGTCAATACCTAATAGATCATCCTCAGGGAATTTAATTCCTGCGTCAATCAAGATAATTTCATCTTGGAATTGTACGGCATACGTATTTTTACCGATTTCGCCCAGTCCGCCGAGTGCGAAAACCGCTGTTTGGTCATTTTTGACAAACTTCATACGTTTAGAGTTTCTCCACGTGGAAATGTTCGCTTGCTTGTTCGTACTCTAAGTAGTTTCCTTCAAGCAATTGAACAAATTCGATATTGTAGTTACGGTCTTTAAGTTTTTGACGAACTTCACGCTCATCTGCCGCTTCTAAGTATAAGCTTTTAGTATTTTCGCGAACTGGTACTTCAAGCGCATTTTCTTGATAATAAACTTTGTAAATCATAATATGCTCTCCTTTAACACGTTCAAAATAATTGCATTTCCTTTATATTATCACGCTAGTAACTTAAAATAAAGAAAAGCCCTCCAAAATTATGAAGGGCAAATATACTTAAGCGATTGTTTTTTTTCCGAGCAAGCCATTAAGCCGTTTCAACAATTGTTTTTTAAGGCGTTTAAACATGGCATATCACTCCTCGTGGACATTATACAATATTAGGTTATTACTGTAAAGTTTTTTTACTTAACAAATGGAAATACAAGAAAAGAGAGGGAGTAATTTAGTATGCAGAAAAGAATATTGTTTTTTGATATTGACGGTACACTCTTTAATTCGAAAAAAGAAATTCCACAGACAACAATTGAGGCGGTCAAAAAAGCAAAAGATAATGGTCATGAAGTGGTTATTGCTACGGGTAGAGCTCCGTTTATGATTCAGGAAGTTCTTGAAACGCTAAAAATAGACTCTTATGTTTGTTTCAATGGTCAATACGTTGTGTATAAGGGGCAGCCCATCTCATTGAAGCCGGTGCCACTCGAACAACTGAAGGCTCTTGTAAACTATGTGGAGAAACAGGACAAGCCATTAGTTTTTTTAGATGATCAAGAGATGGTTACTTCGGTTCCAGAGCATCATCAGATAAAGGAAAGCTTGACTTCTTTACTCTATCCTATGCCAAGACTGGATAAAAATTTCTACTTAAATCATCCTATTTATCAAGTGTTATTATATGTAAGTGTCGAGGAAGAAGAAGAGTATGCAAAGGCTTTTCCTGAACTGCAGTTAGTTCGTTGGCATACTTATTGTTGTGATGTATTAAATAAAGGTGTTTCTAAAGCTTATGGGATTGAACGATTACTTGAATATACAAAATTTGATATGCAAGATGCAGTAGCTTTCGGTGATGGATTAAATGACGTTGAAATGCTAACGGCAGTTGGAACAGGTGTAGCGATGGGGAATGGTCATGTGAAAGCGAAAGCTGTTGCGAGTTTTGTGACTGATCATGTAGATGAAGATGGATTAGTAAAAGCAATGGAAAAATTACAATTGGTATAAAAAACAATAAAAAAGCCTTACTATAAATTAAAGTTTCATAGTAAGGCTTTTTATGTTAATTATTTTCAATTGGTTGAGAATTAGGTACATCCGCGAATGGGTTGGATTCATTAATATGATCATAGAACATGACACCATTTAAATGATCTAATTCATGTTGAAACGCAATTGCGGGTATGCCTTTTAAGCGCATTTTTTTTTCTTCACCATCGAGTGTATGGAATTTAACTGTAATACGTGCATGACGTGGTACATAACCAGCTACATTACGATCAACTGATAAACAACCTTCACCATTTGTTAAAAAAGTATTTTCAACTGAATGACTAATGATTTTCGGGTTTACAGCTACGAAACTGATTTGATTATCATTGTCATCAGGTAGATGCAGAGCAAACATTCTTTTTGATTCATTTATTTGTGGAGCGGCAATACCTATTCCGGAACGCAAGCTATATTTTTCACTTATTACAGGGTCTTGACTATTAATAAGGAATTCAAGTAAGTCTTGACCTAACTTTTTATCCTCAGTTGATAGGGGGAAAGTTAGTTCTTTCGCGCGGGTACGTAATGTTGGATGGCCTTCGCGAATTACATTATCCATTAAAATCATTTCGTTTCTTCCTTTCGATACAAAATCTATATCCATAGTATAACGAACAACGACAATCGTTCAATGGAAAAGAGAGATTCTTAGAAGATTATTTGTTTAAGTTCCCGACATCTGGGAATACATAATACGAGGTGAAAAACTGTTCTAGTAAAGAGTGATAAAAAAAAACTGTTGTATAATACAGTTGTCTAAATGTTTATGGTACAGGTATTTCTGAATAATAAGAATAAAATAATGTAAGCATTATCATAACAATGATTGACCTATTTATTTTAATTCAGTATACTGAAAATGAAGAAACGTTGTATTACTAAAACGAAAAAAATTTATAATACAGACACAGAGGAGATGTGGTAACATGGCTTCACAAAAATCAAAGCAATTCGATCCAGTTGCAAACTTGCATGAGATTGAAGAAAAATTTGAAATGTTTCAGATTTTGAATGAGGAAGGCGAAATTGTTAACTCAGATGCAGATCCGAAACTATCGGATACTGAACTAGTTGAATTAATGAGCCGAATGGTTTTCACACGTATTTTAGACCAACGTTCAATCTCATTGAACCGTCAAGGACGCTTAGGATTCTATGCACCAACAGCGGGCCAAGAAGCTTCTCAAATTGCTTCTCACTATGCACTTGAAAAAGAAGATTATATTTTACCGGGATATCGTGATGTGCCTCAAATTGTTTGGCACGGACTACCGCTTTATAAAGCATTCTTATTCTCACGTGGACATTTCATAGGTAATCAAATTCCTGAAGGTGTTAATGTGTTACCACCACAAATTATTATTGGTGCTCAGTATATTCAAACAGCTGGAGTTGCACTTGGTATGCAAAAACGAGGCAAAAAATCCGTTGCTGTAACTTATACGGGTGATGGTGGTTCGTCTCAAGGGGACTTCTATGAAGGTATTAACTTTGCAGGAGCGTTTCGTTCACCAGCAATCTTCATCGTTCAAAATAACCAATTTGCTATTTCTACACCACGTGAATTGCAAACAGCTGCAAAAACAATCGCTCAAAAAGGAATTGCGGCAGGTATTCCTAGTATCTTAGTAGATGGAATGGATCCACTTGCAGTATTCGTAGCAACTCGTGATGCTCGCCAACGTGCTGTAAATGGAGAAGGTCCTTCGTTAATTGAAACAATGTGTTACCGTTATGGTCCACATACAATGGCTGGAGATGATCCAACTCGTTACCGTACTTCTGATACAGATTCACAATGGGAAAAGAAAGATCCAATTGTACGTTTCCGTAAATACTTAGAAGCAAAAGGTTTATGGAGCGAAGAAAAAGAAGCAGAAGTAATTGAAAAAGCTAAAGAAGAAATTAAAGCAGCTGTCAAAGAAGCGGATGCGGCACCAAAACAAAAAGTAACAGAACTGATCCGTAATATGAATGATGGCGATTTACCATATAATTTACAAGAACAATACGAAATCTTCAAAGAGAAGGAGTCGAAATAACCGATGGCACAACTGACGATGATTCAAGCAATTACAGACGCACTACGCTGCGAACTAAAAGATGACGAAAACGTTCTAGTGTTCGGTGAAGACGTTGGTGTCAACGGAGGGGTTTTCCGTGCAACTGAAGGTCTTCAAAAGGAATTTGGTGAAGATCGCGTTTTTGATACGCCACTAGCAGAATCAGGAATTGGTGGATTAACAATCGGTCTTGCGCTTCAAGGTTTCCGTCCGGTTCCAGAAATACAATTCTTTGGTTTCATATATGAAGTAATGGACTCTGTAAGCGGTCAATTAGCACGTATGCGTTACCGTACAGGTGGAGCACTTGGTGCACCTGTTACAATCCGTTCTCCATTCGGCGGTGGTGTACATACACCAGAAATGCACTCAGACAGCTTAGAAGGTTTAATGGCATCTCAACCAGGATTAAAGGTAGTCGTACCTTCAACACCTTATGATGCAAAAGGGTTACTAATCTCATCAATTCGTGATAATGACCCAGTAGTTTTCCTAGAGCATTTAAAATTATATCGCTCGTTCCGTGAAGAGGTTCCTGAAGAGTCTTATACAATTCCATTAGGAAAAGCTGATGTGAAGCGTGAAGGAACAGATTTGTCAATCTTTGCATACGGTGCAATGGTACATGAATCACTAAAAGCTGCTGAATTATTAGAAAAAGAAGAGTACTCAGTTGAGGTTGTGGATTTACGAACTATTCAACCTCTAGATATTGAAACAATTATTGCTTCTGTTGAAAAAACAGGTCGTGCAGTTGTTGTTCAAGAGGCACAAAAACAAGCAGGTATTGCTGCTAATGTAGTTGCTGAAATTACAGAGCGTGCTATCCTTAGTCTTGAAGCGCCAGTACTTCGCGTAGCAGCACCGGATACAATCTACCCGTTCCCACAAGCAGAAGCAGTTTGGCTGCCTAATGCAAAAGATATTGTTGAAACAGCGAAAAAAGTACTAACATTCTAATTCGTTTTCGAAACAGAAAGGGTGAAACATATGGCATTTGAATTTCGATTACCAGATATTGGTGAAGGAATCCATGAGGGTGAAATTGTAAAATGGTTCGTAAAAGCAGGTGACAAAATTCAAGAAGATGACGTGCTTTGTGAAGTGCAAAATGATAAAGCGGTCGTTGAAATCCCTTCTCCGGTAGAAGGTACAGTTGAAGAAGTCCTTGTTGAAGAAGGTGTTCTTACAACAGTTGGTACAGTTTTACTAAGAGTAGACGCACCAGGATATGAAGATATCCAACTAAAAGGTCATAATGATGAAGAAGAAACCACAAAAGAAGAACCAACAAAAGCTGCAGTTGAAGAAGCTCCGAAAGCAGAAACAACAACAGTAGCATCAGAACCATCTGTGGAGGCTGACCCGAATAAACGTGTTATTGCAATGCCATCAGTCCGTAAGTTTGCACGTGACAATGACATTGATATTAAACAACTATCGGGTTCAGGTAAAAATGGACGTATTGTCAAAGAAGATGTGGAATCATTTATGAATGGTGGGCCATCTCAAACTGCAACACAGGCAGTTGAAGCACCAGTTGCAGAAGAGACTCCAGTTTCTGAAAAAATTAATGAAAAAGCTTCCGTACAACCAGTATTAGAAGGCGACTTCCCTGAAACACGTGAGAAAATGTCGGGTATCCGTCGTGCAATTGCAAAAGCAATGGTTCATTCAAAACAAACAGCTCCACACGTAACATTAATGGACGAAGTGGATGTAACAGAACTTGTAGCACATCGCAAAAAATTCAAAGAAATCGCTCTTGAAAAAGGTATCAAACTTACTTATTTACCGTATGTAGTAAAAGCTTTAGTTAGCGCATTACGTGAATTCCCTGAATTTAATCGATCACTTGATGATGCGACACAAGAAATTGTTCAAAAACACTATTATAATATCGGTATTGCTGCTGATACAGATAAAGGCTTATTAGTTCCGGTTATTAAACATGCAGATCGCAAATCGGTATTTGCAGTTTCTGACGAGATTAATGAGCTTGCTACAAAAGCGCGTGACGGTAAATTAGCACCAAATGAAATGAAAGGTGCATCTTGCTCGATTACGAACATAGGTTCTGCAGGTGGCCAATGGTTTACTCCAGTAATTAACCATCCTGAAGTAGCTATATTAGGAATTGGTCGAATTGCAGAGAAACCTGTAATAAAAAATGGTGAAATTGTAGCGGCACCTGTGTTAGCATTATCATTGAGCTTTGATCATCGAATGATCGACGGTGCTACAGCTCAACATGCGTTAAATCATATTAAGCGTTTGTTAAGCGAGCCCGAATTATTATTAATGGAGGCGTAAGAAAATGGTAGTAGGAGATTTCCCAATCGAAACAGATACAATTGTAATTGGCGCAGGCCCTGGTGGATATGTTGCAGCAATTCGTGCAGCGCAAACTGGACAAAAAGTAACAGTTGTTGAAAAAGAACACGTAGGTGGCGTATGCTTAAACGTTGGTTGTATTCCTTCAAAAGCATTAATTTCAGTCGGTCACCGTTTAGAACATGCTAAAAACTCAGCAGACATGGGTATTGTGGCTCCTGAAGTTAGCATCGATTTCAAAAAAGCGCAAGAATTTAAAGACGGCGTAGTTAAAAAATTAACTGGCGGCGTATCAAGCTTATTAAAAGGTAACAACGTTGACGTAGTAAGTGGAGAAGCTTACTTTGTAGATGCAAACACAATCCGTGTTATTAACGAAGACTCTGCACAAACGTATACATTCAAAAATGCGATTTTAGCAACTGGTTCACGCCCTGTTGAAATCCCAACTTTCAAATTTTCTAAACGAGTACTAAACTCTACAGGCGCACTTTCATTACAAGAAGTGCCTGGAAAACTTGTTGTTATTGGTGGAGGTTACATCGGTACTGAGCTTGGTTCAGCATATGCCAACCTTGGTTCTGAAGTAACAATTCTAGAAGGTGGCAAAGATATTCTAGCTGGCTTCGAAAAACAAATGACAATGATTGTTAAAAAAGGTCTTAAGAAAAAAGGTGTTACAATCGAAACAGGCGCCCTTGCTCAAGGCGTTGAAGAAACAGAAACAGGTGTTACTGTAAAATACGAAGTAAAAGGCGAAGCAAAATCTGTTGATGCTGATTACGTATTAGTAACTGTAGGTCGTCGTCCTAACACTGACGAAATTGGCTTAGAAGAATTAGGTCTTGAATTTGGTGAACGTGGACTAATAAAAGTTGACAAACAATGCCGTACAAATATTCCAAACATTTATGCAATCGGTGATATCGTTGCTGGACCACAACTTGCTCACAAAGCTTCTTACGAAGGTAAAGTAGCTGCTGAAGCAATTGCTGGTGAAAAATCAGTAGTAGATTACTTAGCTATCCCTGCTGTTTGCTTCACAGATCCAGAAATGGCAACTGTAGGTCTTTCAGAAGACCAAGCAAAAGCAGAAGGTTTTGAAGTAGTAGCTGGTAAATTCCCATTCGGAGCAAATGGCCGTGCATTAGCTTTAAATGAAACAGAAGGTTTCGTGAAACTAGTTTCTCGTAAAGCTGATGGCTTATTACTAGGTGGTCAAATTGTTGGTGCTGGTGCTTCTGATATGATCGCTGAAATTGGTTTAGCAATCGAAGCAGGTATGACTGTAGAAGATATTGCCATGACTATTCATGCACACCCAACATTAGGTGAAATCACTATGGAAACTGCTGAAGTATTACTTGGAAACCCAATTCATATCGTAGCTAAAAAATAATATGGCTTTGCCAATTAGTAAACCTCTTGAAGTTTTTGGACTTCAGGAGGTTTTTTTATGAGGAAATATCTAGGTGTAATATAATTAAAGTGTCATTATAATAAGTTGGATTTAATAGAATGAAAATAGAGAGAATATAAAGTGATGTAGCTTATGTATTTCAAAAAAATTCCTTCTATATAATACGCATAATTAATATGTATGTAATATTAATAATTAATTTACAAAGTAGCTATATTTAAATATGGTATAATAATCCTGTGTTTATATATAGTAAATGATAAGGTACTTTTTATCCGAATTGAATTTATTTATTCAGAACAACAAAGGAGTGCTGAAAAATGGATTTAGGTTTACTAGGAAAAGTAGCGATTGTAACAGGGGGCAGTAAAGGGATTGGACTTGCAACAGCATTACAACTCGCTAATGAGGGTGCCGATGTTACAATTTGTGCACGTAATGAAGAAAATTTAATACATGCAGCGAAAGTGATATTCTTGGAAACAGGACAGAAAGTACATACAGTATGTGCGGATGTATCGATAAAAGAAGATTGCGAGAGAATAATAAATGAAACAATTGAACATTATGGACAACTAAATATTTTAGTGAACAATGCCGGTACAAGTTCTGCTAATTCTTTTGAAAGTGTAGAAAATGAGCTTTGGCAAGATGATCTGGATTTAAAACTATACGGTGCTGTGAATTGTTCTAAATTTGCGATTCCTTATATGAGGGCAGTAGGTGGAGGCGCAATTGTAAATGTTACTGCTATAAAAGGAAAAGCACCATCGGAATCATCTTTACCAACATCTGTAAGTCGTGCAGCTGGGTTAGCATTAACGAAAGCTATGAGTAAAGATTTAGGGAAAGAGCAGATTCGAGTAAATACTGTTTGTATCGGATTAATCCGTAGCTCACAACTTGAGCAAAAATGGCAAACAAACGCTCCGGGTCTTAGTTGGAATGCATTTTCTGAAGAAATGGGAAAAAATATTCCTCTTGGTCGAATTGGTGAAACTGAAGAAGCAGCAAATGTTATCGTTTTCTTAGTATCCGATGCAGCTACTTATGTTAGTGGTACTGCGGTTAATATTGATGGTGGCTCAGCTCCAGTCCTATAAATATGAAAATAAGAATTTATGATTTAAATAATGAATATAAGAAATTTAGTAATTCACAATGAAAAACTTTTGAAAAAAACTACACCACTTGGATGTTTTGTTTAGGCAAAATTCCTGGTGGTGTTTTTATTTTGCGTATTGTTTAAATGTGATAGTACATTCTTCCTTTAAATAAAGATATAGTAAATATGTAATAATCCTTATTAAGGAAGAGTTGTTAAATATAAATTAAATAGACCAATGTAATTATTGCCAGTACACACTTTGTTCAAAAAACGTACATAGAACGTTCATAATGATGTGAATTTCTTATGTTTATGGAGAGGTTTTGATTTTTTTATTAAGAATAAGGAGTTATAATTTCATTTGAATCAAGCAAGAGATTTGAAAGTTCCTCTGAAGAGTCTTAGGCGCGAAAACCTGGGTGCTTAATTTCTCCTATTGGAAACGTGAGAATGTATTTAATTTTTTAACTCAATCAAGTAGGCTATTAAAACATTGAGACTACTATGAATTGTCTCATCGTTGTTCCAAACAAAAGGAGTAACATTCAATAATCTAGCAAATTCAAAATGTGTTATTTGTTTTAGAATACTATTATTTTTTAGGAGGACAATTTTTTAAAGAACGATTTAATATTCTAAAATACATTACAAGTAAGTTGTTTTTTGAAGGGAGTACAACATGAAGAAAAAAATGCTAATTTTGCCAGCGTTGATGTCAATCATGGCTTTATTCTTAGCTGGCTGTGAACCATTAATGATTCTTGATGCAAAAGGTCCAAACGCGAAGACTTTATCAAATACAATCATTCTATCCATTATCGTAATGGCGTTTATATTGTTAGTTGTTTATGTATTATTAGCGAATATGCTTTTGAAATATCGCGCATCTAAATCTGCGAGTGATTATGAACCACCGCATGAAGAAGGTAGTACAAAACTCGAAATTATTTGGACAGTTATTCCGATTCTTATCGTAACTGCTCTATCAATAGTTACGATTAGCACAACATCAAAAGTTGAAAGTCAACAAACAGGTTATGACAATACAAAACCTCTTGTAATATACGCATCATCTTCTAACTGGAAATGGCATTTTAGCTATCCAGAAGAAGGCGTTGAGACGGTAAACTATGTTAACATTCCAACAGATCGTCCAATTGAATTTAGATTATATTCATTTGGTCCAATTACAAGTTTCTGGATTCCTCAATTAGCTGGTCAAAAATATGCAATGAGTGATATGGTCAATAAACTTCATATGGCAGCAGATGTAGAAGGATCATATTTTGGTAGAAACTCAAACTTTAATGGTAAAGGTTTTGCACAAATGGAGTTTGAAGCACAAACAATGTCTCAACAGAAATTTGACGAATGGGTATCTGACGTAAAAGCGAAAGAGCCTGAGTTAACAGAGAAAACATTCAATGAATTATTAGATACGGACTTCGTAGGACGTAAAAGTTTCTCTTCTACACATTTAACATTCAGTCCGGCTCCAGAAATGCATCATGGAAAATCATCGGATATGTCTGATGAAGAAATGGATGGAATGGATATGTCTGATGGAGAAATGGACCATTCTAATCACTAGATAGCTAGATTAGATGATTGAAAGGAGTTACAAAAATGAGCATGGAAGAATTATTTGAGCCGATGAAAGAACCAATGATCATGGGTGCGGCCGTTAGTATTGTTGTAGGTGCCATTGCAATTGTTGCTGGTTTGACTTACTTCAAGAAATGGGGCTATTTCTATAAAAATTGGTTAACTACAGTTGACCATAAAAAAATCGGTGTTATGTATATTATTGTTGCATTAGTCATGCTATTTAGAGGTGGTATTGACGCATTATTAATGCGTGCACAAACTTCTGTTCCTGAAAATGACTTATTAAATGCACAACACTATAATGAAATCTTTACAACTCACGGTTTAGTCATGATTCTCTTCATGGCAATGCCGTTTATTATCGGGTTAATGAACGTTGTAGTACCATTACAAATTGGTGCACGTGACGTTGCGTTTCCACGATTAAATGCACTTAGCTTCTGGCTATTTGCTGCAGGTGCAGGATTATTAAATGTTTCCTTCATCATTGGTGGATCACCAGATGCTGGTTGGACTGCATACTTCCCACTAGCTGGTACTGAATTCAGTCCAAATGTTGGGAATAACTATTATGCATGGTCTTTACAATTAGCAGGTTTAGGTACGTTAATGACAGGTATTAACTTCATTACTACAATCATGAAAATGCGTGCACCAGGTCTGAAATTAATGAAAATGCCTATGTTCACTTGGTCAGCATTAATCACAAATGTCATCATTACATTTGCTTTCCCTGTTTTAACAGTGGCACTTGCGCTTATGACACTAGACCGTCAATTTGGTACTAAATTCTTTGCCATGACTGACGGTGGTATGGATATGCTATGGGCTAACCTATTCTGGGTTTGGGGTCACCCTGAAGTATATATCGTTATTTTACCAGCGTTCGGTATTTTCAGTGAGATAATCTCAGCATTCTCACGTAAAAACTTATTTGGTTACAAATCAATGGTTATGAGTATGGTCGTGATTTCTTTACTATCATTTATGGTATGGGCTCACCATTTCTATACAATGGGCCATGGCGTTATGGTAAACAGTATTTTCTCAATCTCTACAATGTTAATTGCTGTACCGACTGGGGTTAAAATCTTTAACTGGTTGCTAACAATGAGGCATGGTAAGATTCAATTTACAACTCCAATGCTTTATGCGCTTGCATTTATTCCAATCTTCACAATTGGTGGGGTAACGGGGGTAATGCTAGCGATGGCAAGTGCTGACTATCAATATCACAATACGATGTTCTTAGTTGCCCACTTCCACTATGTATTAATTCCGGGTACTGTATTCGGTGTATTAGCAGGATACCATTTCTGGTGGCCGAAAATATTTGGCTTCCGCTTAAATGAAAAATTAGGGAAAGCGGCTTTCTGGTGCATTGTAGTTGGATTCAATGTGGCATTCTTCCCATTATTCATTCTTGGTTTAGACGGTTATGCGCGTCGTATGTTCACTTATTCTGCAAGTACTGGTTACGGTACATTAAATATGATTTCCTTCCTAGGGGCTATAGGTATGGCAGTCGGATTTGTGCTTATTTGTTACAATATTTACTACAGCTTCCGTCACAGCCCACGCGACGAAAATGGCGACCCTTGGGATGCGCGTTCTCTTGAATGGGCGACACACAGTCCAGTACCTGAATATAACTTTGCGGTTGTACCAGAAGTTAATCAATTAGATGAATATTGGTATGCGAAAAAAGAAGGTCGCGATATTACGGCAGGCGAATATGAACGTATTCATATGCCTAATAATAGTGGTGCACCAATGTGGATGGCAGGCGTACTATTCCTATTCGCATTCTTCTTTGTATTTAGTGTATGGACAGCTGTTATCGCATTTGGTATAGCTACTCTTGGATTTATGGCATTCCGTTCATTTGAAAAAGATCACGGTCACTATATTGAAGTGGCTGAAATTGAAGCAACTGAACGTCAATTGAGAGGTGACAAATAATGTCTAAAGAAAACACATCACTTCCATTAGAATATCGTACAGAGGAAAATAGATTAAAGATTTTCGGTTTTTGGATTTTCCTAGGTGCTGAGATTATGTTATTTGCAACTCTATTTACTGTGTACTTTGTATTAACGGATCGCACAGGTTCAGGTCCTGCTGGTATTGACATCTTCGAAATGCCACCAGTTTTAATAGAAACTTTCTTGTTATTAACAAGTAGTTTCTTGATTGGACTTGGTGTACATGCGATGAGAATTGGCCGTACAAAGGCAATGATAGTGTTCTATATCTTGACATTGCTACTTGGAGCAGGCTTCTTGACTGTTGAGGTTATGGAGTTCGTAACATATGTTCATGAAGGTGCAACAATTACAACAAGCGCATTCTTGTCATCATTAATGACACTATTAGGTACGCATGGTGCTCACGTAACTTTCGGTTTACTATGGGGTATTGCGATTATCGTACAGGTAGTTAAACGTGGATTAAATGCTCAAACTGCAAACAAAGCATTTATCTTTTCGTTATACTGGCATTTCTTAGATGTCGTATGGATCTTCATCTTCAGCTTCGTTTATCTGAAAGGAGTGTTGGGATGATGAAAGAATTATTTCCAAAAGAACATGTTGTAGGTTTTGTTGGCTCCCTTATTTTAACGATCGCTGCTCTAAGTGTAATTACATTTGATATGTCTAAAGGTATTGCAATGACTATCTTAAGTGTAACTGCACTAGCGCAAGCTGTTGTACAACTTGTGTTATTCATGCATATTGGAGAAACAGAAGATAAAAAAACTCTATATACAAGTGTCATTTACGCTGTAGTAGTTGGTCTTGTGACAGTCTTTGGTTCATTGTTAACAATGATTTGGGGATACTAAGAAAATAATAGAAAAAGCAGTTCAAAGTTTAAATACTTTGGACTGCTTTTTATTATGAAAAGAAATATTTAACTACTGTTACACGTGCTCTGCAAGTGTACTTAACATAAGCTAACATACATATTTAAATAGAAATTCCTTATGAGTGAAGATACTAGCATAGTTTCTAATAATGACCGTCTAGTCATAAAACTTTTTTTAAAAGAAAAATCTGAAAATGGTTGAGGAAATGAAGAACGTCACAAATCCCAAAAGAAAAATAAGAATATTTTTTGTCATGTTTTTCACATTTTCCCTCCTTCTATTTATAATAATACCTAAATTTTCAATGATAGTAAATTCAATTTACGGATTATTCTGATATGAAAAGCTTTATAAAAAACTCCCTTAACCATATAACTACTAATCCACTCTTTTTCTAAGAAATAGTGATTTAATAGTTTTAATTAAACAAAAAGGAGTTGCATTCGTGAAGTGAACCCGAAAAGTTAGACACTTTATTTAATTAAGCCGCTTCTAGGGTCTGAGTCCGGTATTGTACAGGGCTCAGACCTTTTAATTTTAGCTTGATTCGTTTGAGATTATAGTAATGAATATATTGTTCAAGCTCTCTCTTGAAGTGAGCCATTTGCCAATTTGTTTGGCAATTGTCTTATATCCACCTTCACCGTTCAAATAGCTCTGTACTGCAAGAAATTTTTATTCAAATGTAAATTTAGAAATAAAAAAGTACACCTCCAATTGTTAGATTGTGTCTAACAATTGGGGTGCACTTCATTTGATACAACTATCTCTTTTGTGTTTATGAAAGATGTGCTATATATTGTTTTATTAATAAGGCTAGCCATTGTAAGTTATCATGTTGTTTAAGGTTCGTCATCATTCCATTTAATAAAGCAGGACGAGGATTTGTAAGCTTTAGTTCTGCGTCTATTAAAGATAATGTGTCTTCAATGATAGGGTGTCCTTTATAAGTTTCTTGCCAACGATTTACTTCTTCTTGTACTTCGAATGTAGTCACAGAATACTCTTGCATGCAATTTGGTTTTGAGTTCCATAATTGTTCTGTAAGGAAAGTGTTTTTTGAATGCTCTACAAGGATATCAACTTTTTCAATAAGAGTAGAACTTAATTGAACGAAATCATATGGTTGTCTATGGAAAAGGATAAATTCTGAATAGCCATGCAAGATTCCTTTTAAAGAAATGAGAATGTCATATTGGAATGGAGCAATACGCTTTCCATATACTTCTGATAATAATGCTAGAGTAGTTTTATCACCAAGATCCTTATAATAATTTAATCTTTGAAGAATTTGTTCATTAATTGGATTCATTTGTTCCTTCATAAACATAGATATTAATGGTAATTTTTCTTCAAATAGGTGAAAATGTAAAAGAAAGTAGTTATTGAACTTTTCTTTTGGAGGCATGTCACTTTCCAATAAATCATTATATTGACCAATAATTTCTCGTAAAAAATGTTCGAATATAGCAATGAATAACTCATCTTTTGATTTGAAAGATAAATAAAAGGCACCTTTAGAAATACCACATGCATCTGTTATATCTTGAATAGAGGTCGACGCTATACTATTTTGTGCAAATAATTCTACGGCCTTTTCAATTATTAATTTTTGCTTAGATATAATAACTCACTCCCTATCCGTAGTATTTGACAACTGACTAATCAGTCATTATTATATAAAATAGTGACCAAATAGTCAAAAAAAGGCGGTGCAAAGGTGCATTCTATAATTAAGTTTATGCTGAAAAACAAGCTAGCTGTATGGTTATTAACAATTATCGTAGCAGTGGCGGGGGTTTATGCAGGCTTTAAAATGAAGCTTGAATCAATTCCTGATATTTCAGTTCCAATAGTTACTGTAACAACAGTTTATCCTGGTGCTACACCAGAGCAAGTAACAGATGATATTTCAATTCCCTTTGAGAAGGCAGTTAATAATTTAAAATCAGTAAAATCTGTTTACTCAAATTCATATCAAAACGCCTCAAGTCTTCAAATTGAATTTAAATATGGTGCAGATATGAAAGAAGCGGTTGACAATGTAAAGGAAGCAATTGATAAAATAGATCTTCCTGAAACTGCGCAAGTACCGACCATTGATCGAGTTAACATTAACGCCTTCCCAGTAGTAGCGTTAAGTGTTTCTGATAAGGAAGAAACAATCGATGAGTTAACAAAAACAGTAGAAGATTACTTCGTTCCTAAAATGGAAGCAATCGATGGTGTTGCTTCAGTATCAGTAACTGGGCAACAAGTTGAAAAAGTTCAATTAACATATGACCAAAAGAAATTAGCACAATATGGTCTAGATGAAGCAAAGGTTAAGCAGTACATTCAAGCAATGGATATTAAAGTCCCACTCGGTATGTTCCAATTTAAAGATACGGAGCAATCGGTCGTAGTTGACGGTAAATTAACAACTTTAAAAGAGTTGAAAAACTTAGATATTCCTGTTCAACCTCAAGCAGGAGCTGGATTAACTCAGCAGCAACCATCAACTGAACCGTTTGTGAAATTAGGAAAACTCGCTGATATCAAACTGATCGGTGACGTAGAATCTGTTTCTCGTACAAATGGTGAATCGGCAATTGCGGTTCAAATAGTAAAATCGCAAGAGGCCAATACGGTTGATGTTGTAAATGACGTAAAAGATGCTTCAAAACAATTTGAAAAAGATAATAAAGGTATGAAAATTGATATCACGATGGATCAAGGTGAACCTATTGAGAAGTCTGTATCAACAATGTTAAATAAAGCATTATTCGGTGCTATTTTTGCCGTTATTATTATCATGCTATTTTTACGTAATATTCGTTCAACAATCATATCGATTATATCAATTCCATTATCACTATTAATCTCGGTATTAATTTTGAAACAAATGGATATTTCATTAAATATGATGACGCTTGCTGCAATGACGGTCGCAATTGGTCGTGTAATTGATGACTCTATTGTAGTAGTTGAAAATATTTATAGAAGAATATATTTAGAAGGTGAGAAATTACATGGTCGTGCTTTAATTCGTGAAGCAACGATTGAAATGTTCAAGCCAATTCTATCTTCAACACTAGTTACGGTAGCTGTATTCTTACCGCTTGGATTAGTAGGAGGCATGGTTGGCGAATTGTTTATGCCGTTTGCTTTAACAATGGCATTTGCTCTAGGTGCATCGTTAATCGTTGCTATTACTGTTGTTCCAGTATTAGCTCATTCTTTATTTAAAAAAGAGCTGTATGGTAAAAAACAAACGAAAAAAGAAGAGCATGGTAAGTTATCACAAAGCTATAAGAAATTACTAAGTTGGGTACTTGACCATAAACTAGTAACTTCAATTGGTACAATTGTTATTTTAGTAGCAAGTCTATTCTTGGCTCCGTTTGTAGGGTTTAGTTTCATGCCAGAAGATGAGCAAAAAATGGTCTACTTAACGTATACTCCAGAACCAGGAGAAACACGTGACAGCGTTATTAAAGACGTTGAAGAAGTAGAGAAGATGGTAATGGACAAAAAAGATGTTCAGACAGTTCAAGTATCAATCGGTGGAGCTAATCCTATGATGCCAGGTGCTTCAAACGGTGCTTTAATGTACATTATTTATGATCCAGATACAAAAGAATTTAGTAATGTAAAAACTAAATTAGTAGAAGAAATCGTTGCAGTTAACCAAACAGGAACTTGGAAAAACCAAGATTTCTCAATGACAGGTTCAAGCAGCGAGTTAAATTACTCAGTTTATGGTAATACGATGGAAGACATTAAACCAGTTGTCAAAAACATCGAAAAAATCATGAACAAACGCGATGATTTAAAAGATGTAAAAGCAACGCTTTCTGAAGTTTATGATGAACATACATTAGTAATTGACCAAGATAAAGTGAAAAAACTAGGTTTAACTACGGGGCAAATTGCTATGGCGATTAATCCGAACGTCCAATCGGAAGTATTAACTTCAATTGATAAGGATGGCAAGAAAGTCGAAGTTTATGTTCATAAAGAAACAGCATCACCTGATGATTTTGATGATGTATTGAAACAAAAAATAAAATCACCACTTGGCATGGAAGTTAAACTTTCAGAAGTAGTAGATGTCAAAGAGGGTACAACTTTATCCCAAATTAATCGTAGTAAAGGAAAACTTTATGCGAATGTAACAGCGACAGTAACTTCTAAAGACATTACAAAAGCGTCTAGTGCTGTACAAAAAGACATTGATAAGCTAGATTTACCAAACAATGTTGAAGTGAATAGTGGCGGTGTAGCAGAAGATATGACTGAAGCTTTCACTCAATTAGGTTTAGCTATGTTAGCAGCAATTGCGATTGTTTACTTCATCCTTGTAGTTACTTTTGGAGAAGGTTTGGCACCATTATCAATCCTGTTCTCACTACCATTTACCGTAATTGGTGCTTTAGTAGCGCTATGGATAACTGGCGAAACAATCAGTGTATCTTCAATGATTGGTCTTTTAATGTTAATAGGTATCGTAGTGACAAATGCGATCGTATTGATCGACCGAGTAATTCATATGGAACATGAAGGCATGACGATGCGTGAAGCGATTTTGGAAGCCGGTGCAACACGTCTTCGTCCAATCTTAATGACTGCACTAGCAACAGTTGGCGCTTTAATTCCATTAGCGATTGGTGCAGAAGGAAGCGGCTTGATTTCAAAAGGCTTAGGTGTAACAGTAATCGGTGGTTTAATCAGTTCTACTGTTTTAACATTAATCATCGTGCCACTTGTTTATGAACTATTGTCTAAAATGTTGAAGAAGAATCGTGCAGCAGAAAACCTTGACGATTGATTTTAATGAATGAAAATAGGAAAGAAGCTATCTATCATTACATAGTTAATGAGGGGTAGCTTCTTTTTTTTTCCAGTTAGATTCATAGACATCTAGAGAAGATAGGCGTACAATATTTCGTATTACTTCATAAACGCGACATGTGTTAAAAGGGGAGTTTCGAAATGCAATCTAAAGTAGGTAATTATAAGTTAGTCAGACACAAAAAAAGCAATTATAAGATAGTTATTAAAGAGTCAGTAGTAAATGTGGAAGTAAAAGAGCAAGAAGTCGATGAAGCAGCGGTAAATGAGTTGGAAATAACAGAACCAGAAATGAAAGAATCTGATATAAGTAAAATTACAGAACAAAAAATAGAAGTGGAAAATTCAACAACATCACAAATGGATTCAACGAAATTGAAGCAAAAAAATTCAATGAAAATTAAATTTATTAAACAAAAATCAATTAAATGGATACGAATAATTTTACAAATGGTAGTTCTATACATTTTCTCGTTTGTTGGTACGACTATCGTGAATTTATTAGGTATCAAATTTCCAGGTAGTATTGTTGGTTTACTTATTTTATTAGCTCTGTTACTTAGTAATATAATGCCAGTGTCATTGATCGAAGAAGGGGCAGGATTTATGTTAGCAATTTTACCGTTGTTTTTCGTTCCGGCAACTGTAGGTGTTATAAAGTATCCTGAATTATTATCCTTGCAGGGTATATTGCTATTACTCACAGTTATTGCTAGTACGATTTGCACAATTATTGTTTCAGGGAGAATTTGTAAAGTTTTAGAGAAGAAAGAAATGAAGGAGGTCGTAAAATGAAAGCTGTAGCCATTATTCTTATAACTATTTTTGTTTTTTATCTAATGTCAAGATTATATGCTCGTTTTTCGACTCCGTTTTTGTTACCAATTTTAACAACGACCATAATCGGTGTTTTTATTTTGGTATTAGGTAATATTCCTTATGAAACATATATGATTGGTGGTAAATGGATTGATGTAATGCTAGGGCCTGCAGTTGTTAGTTTAGCATATCCATTGTATACACAAAGGCATATGATTAAAACATATAAATTATCAATAATTTCGGGTGTAATTGTAGCTATGATTTCGGGTCTTATTAGTGTCTTTGCTTTGGCAAAGTTAATGCGTTTTGATGATGAAATGGTGAGATCGTTACTGCCAAAATCGATTACAACACCTGTTGCAATGCAAGTAAGTGGTTCATTGGGTGGGATTCCGTCTCTGACTGCTGTATTTGTTATGGTGGCAGGATTTACTGGCGCCATTTTAGGGCCGTTTATATTCCGTGTTTGTAAAATTGATACTGCGGTGAGCAGAGGAATTTCGATGGGAGGAGGAGCTCATGGTTTCGGTGTTTCCAAACTTACTGAATACGGAGAAAAAACCTTATCCATGGGTTCTGTTTCAATGACGTTAAGTGCTGTTATTGGTGCATTTATTTGCCCATTATTTGCAATGCTCATATTCTAAGGAAAGCATGTGGAAATTCTTTTTGAATTTTTCACATGCCTATTTTATTTCTTGGGAAATAAAAAATGAAAAAAGGGTTTTCCTCATATTTGGAGAACCAGTTTATTATAGGAAAACAAAGGGGAGTTATAACAGATGAAATGGAAAACAAGAGTGACAGAATTATTAGGTATAGAGTATTCGATTATTCAAGGTGGACTTGCTTATTTAGCATATGCAGATTTAGCTGCAGCTGTGTCGAATGCAGGAGGATTAGGGCAAATTACAGCTATGAGCTTAGAAAGCCCTGAAGCATTACGTAAAGAAATTCAAAAAGTACGCCGATTAACAGATCGACCTTTTGGTGTTAATTATGCTATTGGACAACATGGTCGCTCATTTGATCATATGTTAGCGGTAGCAATCGAGGAAAAAGTTCCGGTAGTATCAATGACAGGTGGAAATCCTGCGCCGATTTTTAAGCAATTAGAAGGGACAGATATTAAGAAATTGGTATTAGTTGCTGCACGTAGACAAGCGCAAAAAGCTGAAGAATTAGGTGCAGATGCCGTTATGGTTGTAGGACAAGAAGGTGGCGGCCACCTTGGTCGAGATGATATCGGAACAATGGTACTAGTACCTCAAGTTGTAGATGCTGTTTCTATTCCGGTGATTGCATCAGGAGGTATAGGTGATGGACGTGGGTGGATGGCAGCACTTGCATTAGGTGCAGAAGGTATTGAGATGGGGACGCGTTTTATCGCGACGAAAGAATGTGTGGATGCTTCTGCTGCGTATAAAAACACTTTAATTCATAGTACGGAAGCAGATACTACTGTTATTAAACGATCTCTTGGTGCACCAGCACGTGCAATAAGAAATAGTTGGACGGATCAAATTCATGATATTGAAAAAGTAACTCCAACATATGAAGCTTTAAAAAATTATATAAGTGGTCAAGCAAATAAAAAATTTATATATGAAGGTAAGGAACATGAAGGGTTTGGTTGGGCTGGACAAGTAATAGGTTTAATCCGAGATGAACCGACTGTAGAGGAACTTATACAGCGAATGGTTGCGCAGGCAACTGAAATACGCTTAAAATGGGGAGAACAATAAAAAGGCTATATTAGCCTGAATCAAAAGGTAGGTAAGATTATGGAATACTCTTATCCGTTTTCAACGGACTGGTCTACAGAAGAGATTGTAGATGTAATTGCGTTCTTCCAAGCAATAGAAAAAGCATATGAAACAGGTGTTCAACGCGAAGACCTAATGTCGAAATATAGACGATTCAAAGAAATCGTGCCAGCGATGGCTGAAGAAAAAACCATTTTCCGCGAATTTGAAGAAGTTAGTGGCTATGTGAGCTATTCAATTATCAAGCAAATGAAAGATGCTCCAGCTGGTTCGAAAATTAAAGGTGAATCAAGAAAAAGATAGTAAAAGAACAGGCTTATGCCTGTTCTTTTACTTTTTGTTGACCATAGAATTATAAATAGGAAGTAGTGCATCGAACGTTTCTTCAGTTAATTTCTCAAATTCCTCTGCGGTTAATTGGATTGCATCTTCTTTTGGAAGTTGTAGACCAACTATAAATTCTCCTTTTTTTACATCACGTAAGCGTTCAAGTAAACCGACTAGCTGACCATCATTCAAAGCATCTTTGATATGAATGCCTTCTGGAGAAAAATGATCACCTGAAACATAAAAATTTTTTGGTAGCTTTTTAAATAAATTCTGTTTTTTAAGCAAACGATCAGCAATTTCAACTTTACTTGGTGCTTCATAAATAACGCAAAGAATTATGAATAGATGAGTACCAAATAAGCCAAGCTGAAAGTGAGGAATTGATTTATAGCCTCGTTTGTACGGAGCAAATGCGACCCAGCTATCTTTTGGGGGATTTACTTTACGACGTGCATGTTTTGCTACATGTGGGTAAAATTCATCTGCAGTTTTTGCGGAGAAATATGTAGAAAATGTCGTACCAAATTCTTCAAATTTAGGTCTTACGGTATGGATAAGTGCTTCCATTCGAGGCTCTAAACCTTCGATGGAGAAAACGTCGAAATCTTTTTGTGTCCATTTTGTTTTTTGCATAATAATTTAACTCCTTTTGAAAGTTTATGTTTATTTTATTAGAAATTTGGGAAAAAATCTTGTAGAAGGACTTATCATTTTTCACATCATGCATATAATGTAGTAAGACACTTTAAGTCCTAGCTTGCACAAACAAAATAAAAAGGAGCTGGTTAGTATGAAACAAGTAGTACACATTATTCGCAAAGTTGATTATGAAAAGCAATATGTGAAGGGTCTGCAATTAGAAATGGATTATGAACTAGCAACATTATTTGATGCTCTGCAAGACGAGGATTTAAAACAAATTGAATTAAGCAAAATTCGCCTTTCTGAACTTCATTTGGAATTGGAGGCATTTCATGCTTTTGCCTAAAGAGAGAATCAAAATTCGCCGGTGAACATCTGCTAATCAAATGAGAAGCAGATGTTTTTTTGCTATAATAGAGATAGGCAAAAAACATTAACTTGTACTTATAGAAATGATGTTTTTTTTGCTTCGAAAGGTGGGGCTATGGTGGAGATTACAGCAATACATGAATTTACAGTTAAAATTATTCAAGAAGCAGGCGAACGAATTCGTCAATCACTTTCTGAAAAGTTAGAAATTGATACAAAGGCTAATGCGAATGATCTTGTAACGAATATTGATCGTGAAACAGAATTGTTTTTTATTGAACAAATTCATTCTTATGATCCTGTATTTAAAATTCTCGGTGAGGAAGGGATGGGGGAACCCCTTGAATCATTGGATGGTGTCGTGTGGATAATTGATCCGATTGACGGGACGATGAATTTCATACGACAGCATCGTAATTTTGCGATTTCAATTGGAATTTATGTTGATGGCATTGGAAAACTAGGATACATATATGATGTAATGCGCAATGATTTGTATTATGCTATCAAAGGACAAGGAGCATATATGAATGAGCGCCAGTTAGAGAGGCTGCAACCGTTACCGTTACATGAAGCGATTATTGGGATAAACGCTACTTGGGTTACACCAAATCGCTACATCGAACACAAAAAGATGATTGACCTTGTTCATAATGTTAGAGGGACAAGATCATATGGCTCTGCTACTTTAGAGATTGCAGCAGTAGTATGTGGACGGATGGATGCTTACATGTCCATGCGATTATCACCTTGGGATATTGCTGGTGGTGCAGTGATTGCTAATGAAGTCGGTGCGATTGTGTCAAACTTAGGAAATGAAGCGATTAATTTGGAAGAACAAGATACATTTATTATTGCAAATCCTAAAATTCATAAGACAATCATTGAACAATTCGTTCATTTGAAATAGAATATAGATATAAATAAAAAGAATGAACTCGCAAATTGCCAGTTCATTCTTTTTATTTGAGAAGAGTTACAGCAAACCTTTATCGCGGAATTGACGTTTTGTTTTGAAGCCATAGCCCATAATGGCACAAACCAATAAAATGGCCCCAATGATACCAATTACGCTTTTAAAGGCAACTGCAATTCCAATCGAACACATAGCTAGCACTGCAGCTAACGCAAAAAAAGCCATAACGACTTTTGCATTTTTCATTTTAAAACCTCCAGTTGATGAATTTGTTTGTCTTATAAGTGATTTTAACTTAATGTCGAACTAATAATTATACTGCGAAATAATAAAAAAAATTGAAATACTAGTTATTAAGAAAAGACAAAAAACATCTCTTGTGTTATAATAACACAGTTATGGACTCGAAAATAGAATGTGGAGTGGAATAATGACAAATTTACGTCAAGACATTAGAAATATTGCAATTATAGCTCACGTTGACCATGGTAAAACGACATTGGTTGACCAATTATTACAACAATCAGGTACTTTTCGTTCAAACGAAAATGTCGCAGAAAGAGCAATGGACTCAAACGACATCGAACGTGAACGTGGTATTACAATTTTAGCGAAGAATACAGCAGTAAACTACGAAGGTACTCGTATCAATATCCTAGATACACCAGGACATGCCGATTTCGGTGGAGAAGTTGAACGTATCCTGAAAATGGTTGACGGTGTACTTTTAGTTGTAGATGCATATGAAGGTTGTATGCCTCAAACTCGTTTTGTGTTGAAAAAAGCATTAGAACAAAAATTAACACCAATAGTAGTAGTAAACAAAGTAGATAAAGATTCAGCGCGTCCTACAGAAGTAGTGGATGAAGTAGTCGATTTATTAATCGAATTAGGTGCTGATGAAGATCAATTAGAATTCCCAGTCGTATTTGCTTCTGGTGTAAATGGTACTGCATCACTTGATTCAGACCCAGCTAAACAAGAAGAAAATATGAAGTGCTTATTTGAAGAAATCATTAGTCACATTCCAGCACCAGCTGATACTCGTGATGAACCTTTACAATTCCAAGTAGCATTACTTGATTATAATGACTATGTTGGCCGTATTGGTATCGGTCGTGTATTCCGCGGTAAAATCCATGTTGGACAACAAGTTGCACTTATGAAACTTGATGGCACTGTGAAAAATTTCCGTGTAACTAAAATCTTTGGTTTCTTCGGATTAAAACGTGAAGAAGTTGAAGAAGCATACTCAGGTGATTTAATTGCTGTTTCAGGAATGGAAGACATTAACGTAGGTGAAACTGTTTGTCCAACTGAACACCAAGAAGCTTTAGTACCTTTACGTATCGATGAACCAACATTACAAATGACTTTCTTAGTAAACAACTCACCTTTTGCAGGTCGCGAAGGTAAATGGGTAACATCACGTAAAATTGAAGAACGTTTACGCGCTCAATTACAAACAGATGTAAGTTTACGCGTAGAAGATACTAATTCTCCAGATGCTTGGACTGTTTCAGGTCGTGGTGAACTTCACCTATCGATCCTGATTGAAAACATGCGTCGTGAAGGTTATGAATTACAAGTTTCTAAACCAAAAGTTATCGTTAAAGAAATTGATGGTGTAAAATGTGAACCATTTGAACGTGTACAAATCGATGTACCTGAAGATGCTGTAGGTTCAATTATTGAATCATTAGGTTTACGTAAAGGTGAAATGTTAGATATGGTGAACAATGGTAGTGGCCAAGTTCGTTTAATCTTCATGGTACCTGCTCGTGGATTAATTGGTTATACAACTGAATTTATGTCTTTAACAAAAGGTTTCGGTATTCTCAACCATACATTCGATAGCTATCAACCATTACTATCAGGTAAAATCGGTGGACGTCGTCAAGGTGTACTAGTTTCTATGGAAACAGGTAAATCAACTACTTATGGTATGATGCAAATTGAAGACCGTGGTACACTATTTGTTGAACCAGGTACTGATATTTATGAAGGTATGATTGTTGGTGAAAATACACGTGATGCAGACATTACTGTTAATATCATCAAAATGAAACAAAAAACAAACATCCGTTCAGCTAACAAAGACCAAACGAATGTTATTAAAAAACCTCGTATTTTAACTCTTGAAGAAGCATTAGAATACTTGGCTGAAGATGAGTACTGTGAAGTAACACCAGAATCTATTCGCCTTCGTAAACAAATTCTAAATAAAAACGAACGCGAAAAAGAAGCTAAGAAATCACGTAGCGCTGAGTAATCATTCGCTAAACGAAAGGAAGGAAAGTCTTGGATATTAAATCCGGTTTTTTAAGTGAACTGAATTTTATTCAACTTGCCGCACCTGATGTATCAAATAATGATGCATTTGTATTTGATAAAATGTATCCGGTAGCCAAGTATGTTTATCAAAATGCATCTGATTTTAGTGTTGCTAGTAATATTTTGTTAGTGGTTATTTTTGCATTATCGATTGTTGTTTACAATCTGGGGTTTGCGAAAAAACTTAAATTTTGGCAAAATATCGTTATTTATTTCTTCTTGTTTGTTGGTTGTATCTTTTTGACATTCTTTGCAACTTATTTACCTGTAGTAGAAGGATTATTGATTATCGCACTTGTGCTAATCATGTATAAAATTGGTCTGCGAAGAGATAAAAAAGCACAAACAGTATAATAATGGTCTGGTAAATCACATAAAAAAGAGCAATTGAGGACAAGCTAGTAGCTGAATCTCAATTGCTCTTTTTATATTTTATTTAACCTACATTACATAGAATATCTAGAATTCATCTTCGACAAGAGAGTGTTTTTTTCTAAAGATAAATCGACCAGTTGCTATACGGGCATTTGTTCTTTCTGAAATGCGATCATGACATATTGGACACATATACGTATGGATAGGGCGATTTCGTAATTTTTTTGCTTCTGGTGAATAATCGGGTAATTCATTAATAGAATCGCAAATGACACATTTAACTCGCATCGTTTAAGTCCCCCTATTCTACTCGAATCGCTACAAGACCTTTAATTGGGTTCTCTACATTTGAACCGTCACCGTTGAGTACATAAACAGGACCGTTATCAGTCAGCATTTTACCGTCTTGGCTATATTTTAAGATAAGGGACTCAGCATCTTCTATAGAGAAGTTATATTCCGAGCCATCTCGGCATTCTAGAATAACTGTAGTTGCGCCATCTTTAATTTCTGCATTGTTAAGGAATGGTTTTAATATGATACCAAATGTGCCAGTCATCATGTGTTTTTTCTCAAATTTCCGTTCGGATTTTAAAGTTGGTGGAAATGTGGCGCCCTCCATAATTTCACGTGACCAGTGTTTACCTGCTTTTTCCATATACTCTTCGTCAGCGTTTTTAATTACTCGTTCTTCAGTAAAATATGTGTCTAGATCTAATTTACGATCATCAAAAATCCAAACGGTCGGATCTAATGTGATAGCAAAATTCACGGCACCCTTAATTTGAATGATAGATTCCATGTTGATTCCTCCTTGAATAGTACATTCCATATCTCAGTATACAGCTAATTTATGTAGTTAATAAAGAAATAAAATTGGTTACACGGTTTACATAGTTATATACTTGCAATTTTACTGCGCAAAAGATAAACTTTATTAAGATAGAATAGAAGAAATATCAGGTAATGGGGGCGTCCTCATGGATACAAAATCGCAAAGTTCATATCAGGAGAAGGCATTGGAACTCCTTATTGCTGACGCAGATAAAATTGCTAAGCTTATAAGAGTACAGATGGAGCATTTAACAATGCCACAATGCCCACTATACGAAGAAGTTTTAGATACACAAATGTTTGGCTTATCACGCGAAATTGATTTTGCAGTTAAGTTAGGCTTGCTTGAACGTGAAAAGGGAAGAGAGATTCTTGATTCACTTGAAAAAGAATTATCTGTGTTGCATGATGCATTTACAGAGAAATAAGTAAAAAACTCAAACACGCTGTTGTTTGGGTTTTTTTGCTACAAGATTAGTAAAAGAGGTATTCGCATGAAAACATACTTAAAAAGATATGCAAGAAATTTCGATTATCCACTGTTTTTTACATATTTATTACTTTGTCTTTTTGGACTTGTTATGATTTATAGCGCAAGTATGGTGTGGGCAGTGAATCAATTAGGATATAGCGCTGACTATTTTTATAAAAAGCAAATTATGAACTTATGTATTGGTGCGGTTGCTTTTGCAGTTGGGGCTTTTATTCCATACAAAATTTACAAAGAAAATAAAGTGATTCTAGCGATGTTGATTTTTATGTTCGTTTCACTCTTATCAGTTTACTTTTTTGGCTTTAGTCCGGGAGACTCTGGAGCAAAGAGTTGGATTAATCTAGGTTTTGCAAATTTACAGCCATCTGAGTTTGTGAAGATTATTATCATATTGTATTTTTCTGCAGTCTTTACGAAGAAATATGAAAAAGGAAAAATCGATAATATAAATGAATCTATCATTCCACCTATTTTCGTTTTATTTGCAGCGGCATTTATGATCTTTCTTGAACCAGATTTAGGGAGTTTGATGATTATATTCTTTATCGCTATTTCAGTTATTGCAGCGAGTGGAATTAAATTTAAAACCTTTGGTAAAATTCTTGGTGTTTTAGGTGTTTGTATGACAATTGCGTTAATTGGTATTTTCTTTATAAGAGATAGTTTTTTTACTGAGAAAAGAATGGGACGAATTAACGCTTACTTTAATCCTTTCGAGGACGAGCAGTTTTTCGGATATCAAATCGTGAACGGTTATTTAGCAATTGGTGCTGGAGGCATTAAAGGGCTAGGTATAGGTCAATCTGTACAAAAAATGGGTTATTTACCAGAACCGCAAACAGATTTTATTTTAGCGATTATTTCAGAAGAATTGGGCACATTAGGGGTCGCAATTGTGTTAGGTGGTTTAGGCTTTATTGTAATTCGAGCATTGCTTATTGCCTTACGTGCAAAGGATCCAATGGCGAGAATGATAGCAGCTGGTATTGCTAGTATGATAGGGTTCCAAACGTTCGTAAATGTCGGTGGATTAACAGGGATTATACCGTTAACTGGTGTACCGCTTCCCTTTATTAGTTATGGCGGAACTTCTATAATTTTGTTATCTTTAGCTATGGGGATTCTCATAAATGTCTCCATGTTTGTTAAAAGGGAAAGGAATAAAGTCTAGGGGGCAAGGGAAATGGCAATTAAAAAAATTCTAGTAGCAAACCGTGGTGAAATTGCGATTCGCGTGTTTCGGGCGTGTACAGAGCTAAATATTACAACAGTAGCTATCTATTCGAGAGAGGATAGTGGCTCGTATCACCGTTACAAAGCTGATGAAGCGTACCTTGTTGGTGATGGTAAGAAGCCTATAGATGCATACTTAGATATAGAAGGAATTTTAGCAATAGCAAAAGATGCAGGAGTGGACGCAATCCACCCTGGTTATGGTTTTTTGTCTGAAAACTTAGATTTTGCAAAACGTTGTGAAGAAGATGGAGTTATTTTCATCGGTCCAACATCTAATCATCTAGATATGTTTGGTGACAAAGTAAAAGCTCGTGAACAAGCTGTCGAAGCTAATATTCCCGTAATTCCTGGAACAAATGGACCTGTTACATCTATTGATGAGGTGTTAGCGTTTGGTGAGCAGTATGGCTTCCCGTTAATGATAAAAGCTGCACTTGGTGGTGGAGGACGCGGTATGCGCGTTGTGCACTCTGCTGTTGATGCTTTAGAAGCTTATGATAGAGCTAAGTCAGAAGCGAAAGCTGCATTTGGGTCTGATGATGTGTATGTAGAGAAATTTGTAGACAAGCCAAAGCATATTGAAGTGCAAATTTTAGGAGACAAAGAAGGGAATATTGTTCATTTATATGAACGTGATTGTTCTATTCAACGTCGTCATCAAAAGGTTGTTGAAATTGCACCTTCGAACTCAATTACTCCTGAATTACGTGAAGAAATTTGTCAGGCTGCAATAAAATTAATGAAAAATGTGTCCTACATAAATGCAGGGACTGTAGAATTTTTAGTAGCGGGTAACCAATTTTATTTCATCGAAGTAAATCCTCGTATCCAAGTTGAGCATACGATTACAGAGATGGTTACTGGGATTGATATTGTACATGCACAAATTAAAATTGCAGAAGGTTTATCTTTACATAGTGAAGAAATTGGCATCCCTCTGCAATCACAAATCCCACTTTTCGGATTTGCTATTCAATCGCGTGTAACGACTGAAGATCCGTTAAATAATTTCATGCCTGACACTGGTAAATTGATGGTTTATCGTTCAAGTGGAGGTTTTGGCGTACGCTTAGATGCTGGTAACGGCTTCCAAGGTGCAGTTATTTCACCATATTATGATTCATTACTTGTTAAAGTTTCAACTTGGGGAATGACATTTAAAGAAGCAGCTGCTAAGATGGATCGAAATCTACAAGAATTCCGTATCCGTGGTATTAAAACGAATATTCCGTTTTTAGAAAATGTTGTTCGTCATCAGAATTTTATAGATGGTAAGTTTGATACAAGTTTCATCGATACAACGCAAGAACTATTTTTATTCTCTCCACGTAAGGACCGTGGTACAAAACTATTAAGTTATATCGGTAATGTTACGGTTAATGGTTTCCCTGGAATTGAATATCAACAGAAGCCAATTTTCTCGAAACCTCATAAACCAGATATTAAAATTGTACAATCAATTCCAGCTGGTACGAAGCAAATCTTAGATGAACGTGGTCCTGAAGGTCTTGTACAATGGATTAAAGAGCAAGATGATGTATTGTTAACAGATACGACTATGCGTGATGCACACCAATCGTTGTTGGCGACTCGTGTACGCTCACGTGATATGTTTAATATTGCAGATGAAACAGCACAAATTATGCATAATTTCTTCTCACTAGAGATGTGGGGTGGTGCAACTTTTGACGTTGCATATCGTTTCTTAAAAGAGGACCCATGGGATCGTTTAATTAAACTACGTGAAAAAATGCCAAACGTGCTATTCCAAATGCTATTGCGTGGTGCGAACGCAGTAGGTTATAAAAACTATTCAGATAATATTATTAGAGAGTTTATCTCAAAATCTTCAGATGCGGGAATTGATGTATTCCGTATTTTCGACAGTTTGAACTGGATTAAAGGTATGGAAGTAGCCATTGATGCAACAAGACAGTCGGGTAAGATTGCAGAAGCAGCTATTTGCTACACAGGAGACATCCTAGATGATTCTAGAGCAAAATATACAGTACAATACTATAAAGATATGGCGAAAGAATTAGAGGCTGCTGGGGCCCATATTTTAGCTATTAAAGACATGGCAGGCTTATTAAAGCCAGAAGCAGCTTATCGTTTAATTTCTGAATTAAAAGCATCGACAGATTTACCAATTCATTTGCATACACATGATACAAGTGGCAATGGTATTTATTTATATGCTAAAGCAATTGAAGCAGGCGTAGACATTATTGATACAGCGCTTGGCTCAATGGCAGGTCTAACATCGCAACCAAGTGCAAATTCACTTTACTATGCGATTAAAGGTAGCAAACGACAAGTAAGAGCAGACATTGACGGTCTAGAAAAACTTTCTTATTACTGGGAAGATATTCGAAAATATTACAGCGACTTTGAAAGTGGCATGAACAGCCCACATTCTGAAATATACGTTCACGAAATGCCGGGAGGTCAATATAGTAACTTACAACAGCAAGCTAAAGGTGTCGGGCTTGGCGACCGTTGGGAAGAAGTGAAAAGTATGTATTCCCGCGTAAACTTGTTATTTGGAGATGTTGTTAAAGTAACACCTTCTTCGAAAGTAGTAGGTGATATGGCTTTATTCATGGTTCAAAATGATTTAGATGAAGAATCAGTCATTGAACGAGGTAAAACAATTGATTTCCCAGACTCAGTAATTGAATTCTTCCAAGGTTATTTAGGACAGCCATATGGTGGATTCCCAGAAGAATTACAAAAAGTAATTTTAAAAAACCGTGAAGCGATTACTGTAAGACCGGGAGAATTATTAGAGCCAATAGATTTAAAAGAACTTCGCGATGAATTATTTAAAAAATATAATCGTCAAATTACAAGTCATGAAGTACTGGCGACAGCTTTATATCCAAAAGTCTTCGAAGATTACATGAAGACAGTAGATATGTTTGGAGATGTATCGGTATTAGATACGCCAACATTCTTATATGGTTTAAGACTGGGTGAAGAGATTGAAGTTGAGATAGAAAAAGGTAAAACACTTATCATTAAGCTAGTGTCCATTGGAGAAGCTCAATATGATGGTACACGTGTCCTTTACTTTGAATTAAACGGTCAACCTCGTGAAATTATTATTCAAGATATGACAGTTGAGGTAGATGGAGATCGTAAAGCAAAAGCAGACCCTGCAAATCCAAATCAAATTGGCGCAACAATGCCAGGTACAGTATTGAAGGTAGCTATTTCTAAAGGTAGCCCCGTAAAACGCGGTGAGCATTTGCTGATTACAGAAGCTATGAAAATGGAAACGACTGTTCAAGCACCTAAGGACGGAGTTATAAAAGAAATTTATGTAGCTGCTGGAGATGCAATTTCAACAGGTGATTTACTAATCGAAATGGAATAACTAGCAAAAAAACACGCCTTTGCATTTGCAAAGGCGTGTTTTTTATTATTTAGTTACTTTTTTGTTTTTGTCGACTTCTAGATAATAATAGAATCATATAACACAATAAACCAAATAAAAGTGTGATTAATAGCGAATGTAGTAATGCTAATAAGATATTTAATCGAGAAAGTACTACAGCCATACCCGCTAACACTTGAAGAGAAACTATTATTAGTGCGATAATCCAACCCCAATAGAGGACACGTTGTTCTTTATAATGTTTAATAACATGAATTGCAATGAATAAAATCCATACGAAGATTAATCCAGCTGCAAAGCGATGACCCATTTGAACCCACTCATAGAAATTAGTAGGTAATCCAATATCGTTGTTATTACAAAATGGCCAATCTGGACAAATTAAGCTCGCATTTGTATGACGTACTAAGGCACCTGTATATACTACTAGATAAGAATAGATTGTAACACCTATTGTATGTCTTTTTAGCGTATTACCAATAATGACCTTGTCCGCATCAAATTTTTGGTCAACTTCGAAAATAATTAATGTGAGTAAGAGTACTGCTGCAAATGAAATAAGTGATATACCAAAATGAAGAGCTAATATAAAATCGCCTTGTCCCCATAAAACTTGAGCAGCACCGATTAAAGCTTGTGCAATCAAGAAGAATAAAGCCATGAAAGATAAGAATTTCACTTCACGTATATGTCCTAATACTCTCCAAGCCCAAACTGTTAAGATCAAAATAAGAAATGACACGGCTCCAGTAACGACACGATGGGAAAATTCAATCAACACTTCTGTAGTTATTTCTTTTGGTATTAGAGAACCGTTACAATCAGGCCAGTGTCTACCACAGCCCATACCACTATCAGTTTTTGTGACGAGTGCTCCGCCCAGTAAAATGAGCAACATTCCAATTGTTGCAGCAACAGCAAACCATTTCATGTATTTACTATATTGCATAATTGCCACCTACTTTATATATAGTAATCACCTTTTAAAGGTGGTACCTGCCTTTCTGATGATAGCGAAAATAGGACCAAAAAACAACTTGTATAGAATATTGTCATTCTAAAGAGAAAACGATTTCACAAATTGTTCATAATTTCGTACAAGAACCTTCACAATTAAAACAAGAAAATGATTTACTATAGATATGTTGTGTCAGAGAAACTGGTTCCACCAACCCTTCGACATGAAATTTCACTTTCTGTCTAGAAATCAACGTTATTATTCGTTATAGTAGGGTTAACGGAATATGCTTATCAATCGAAAGGAGGGGGAATATGTCAAATGGTCGTATATTGTCTGCTGATGGAAACTCGGAACCTGAAACAACTTCTCTAGTAAAAGATTTTCTAGCACTTATCAAAATTGGCATTGTTAATTCCAATTTAGTTACTACTTTTACAGGGCTTTGGTTGGCCTTTCAATTCACTAATAAACATTTTTTACAAGAATTGAATATCATGTTCTTTACTTTAGTAGGTGCGGCATTCATTATTGCAGGATCTGGTGCGATGAATAATTACATTGATCAAGATATTGATCCAATAATGAAACGGACAAAGTCAAGACCGACAGTTACTGGTAGATTTAAACCGAGCCTTGTATTGACAATAGCTCTCACTCTTTTAATTGTAGGTGAATTTTTGTTATTTATGGCATCTTTTGCTGCCGGTATGTGGGGACTTGCAGGCATACTATGTTACGTAGTCTTGTACTCCATGTGGTCAAAGAGAAGGCATGTAAGTAATACCGTTGTAGGAAGTATCTCAGGAGCCATTCCACCACTGATCGGCTGGGCTGCTGTTGAACCATCACTTGGTTCTGGTGCATTGGCACTATTTTTGATAATGTTTGTATGGCAACCACCGCATTTTTATGCACTTGCTATGAAACGTACTGAAGAATACAGAGCAGCCAATATTCCAATGCTTCCAGTTGTTAAAGGCTTTGCAAGAACTAAACGTTCAATGTTAGTATGGGTAATATTGTTATTCCCACTACCATTTCTGCTTATGCAGCTTGGAATAGGATTTATTATTCTCGCAACAGTATTGAACCTTGGTTGGTTCGCACTTGCTTTAACAGGTTTTAAAGCGACAGATGATATAAAATGGGCGAATAAGATGTTTATTTATTCATTAAATTATATGACTATATTATTCGTTTCAATGATCATTTTCTCTGTCTTTGCCTAACTTTGGGATTCTTTCTTTAAAGGAATTCATATAGAATGAACCACAGTCCTAGTTACACATGTAAATACAACAAAGAAAGAGGGGTTTAATTAAGCTATGATGAAAGGGCTTAAAAAATGGCGTCTATTCGGATTGTTAGCAGCACTAACGATTTTCCTTTCAGGTTGTGGCGAAGAGTATTTATCAACTTTAACTCCAGCGGGTCAAGTTGGTAAAGATCAATACAATCTACTGCTATTATCTACTGCAATTATGACGTTTGTTATTATCGTAGTGGTTATCATCTACGTGCTTGCTATTGTTAAGTTCCGACGTAAAAAAGTTGGGGAAAATACAATTCCAAAGCAAGTTGAAGGTAGCCATACACTAGAAATTATTTGGACAGCAATTCCTATCGTTTTATTATTAATCTTAGCTGTACCGACTGTAAGTTTAACTTACAAATTCGCTGATACTAAAGCGATGGAAGCAAAAGACGCTGATGGTAACGCGAAAGCGGTTACTGTAAACGTAACTGCTAAATTATATTGGTGGGAATTCGAATACCCTGAACAAGGTATCGTAACCTCTCAAGAATTAGTAGTACCGACAGGTCAGAAAGTTTACTTCAATTTAAAAGCTGCTGACGTTAAACACTCATTCTGGATTCCAGCTATCGGTGGTAAAATGGATACGAATGTTGATAACATCAACAAATTCTATTTGACATTTGATAAAGAATCAGATGGTTTGAAAGACGGAGTATTCTATGGTAAATGTGCTGAGCTTTGTGGTCCTTCACATGCTTTAATGGATTTCAAAGTTAAAACATTAAGCCAAGATAACTTCAACAAGTGGGTTGATAACATGCAAGCTACTAAAGGGAAGACAGCTGATAAAAAATCAACTGATTTAGGTGAACAAGTATTCGCTAATAGTTGTATTTCATGTCACGCAGTTTCTGGTGAGGGTACTGGAGGCGGAGTTGCACCTAACTTAGCTGCATTTGGAGATCGTAACCGTGTTGCTGGTTTCCTTGAACACTCAGAAGATGGTATTAAAGACTGGATTAAAAACTCACAAGAGCTTAAACCAGGGAACCTAATGCCAGAAGAGAAAGCTTTAAATAATGGTAAAGAATTCACAGATGAAGAGCTTGATGCTTTAGCCGCATACTTAATGGGTCTATCTGTAGAAAAATAATTTGATTTAAATCATATTGAGGGAGGTTAAAGTTGTGAGCTCAACTGCAAAGAAAAAGGGCTTTGGCGCAACTATCTGGGACTACTTAACAACAGTAGACCATAAAAAAATCGCCATTCTTTACCTTATTGCCGGTACGTTCTTCTTCGTAGTCGGTGGTATAGAAGCAATGCTTATTCGTATCCAACTAGCAAAACCAGATAATGATTTTGTGAGTGCGGGTCTTTTCAATGAAATTATTACAATGCATGGTACAACAATGATATTCTTAGCTGCAATGCCATTGTTATTTGCATTTATGAACGCCGCTGTACCATTACAAATTGGTGCACGTGATGTTGCATTCCCATTCCTAAACTCTTTAGGATTTTGGTTATTCTTATTTGGTGGTATTTTCTTAAACCTTTCATGGTTCTTAGGTGGAGCTCCTGATGCAGGTTGGACTTCTTATGCATCACTATCTCTAGCATCACCAGGTCATGGTATTGACTTTTATGCATTAGGTTTACAAATTTCAGGTGCGGGTACACTAATCGCGGGGATTAACTTCCTTGTAACGATTATTAACATGCGTGCACCAGGTATGACATATATGCGTATGCCATTATTCACATGGACTACATTTGTAGCGTCTGCTTTAATTTTATTCGCTTTCCCTCCACTTACTGTGGGATTATTCTTCATGATTTTTGACCGTATGTTTGATGCGAACTTCTTTGATCATATCAATGGTGGTAATACAATTATCTGGGAGCACTTATTCTGGATCTTTGGTCACCCTGAAGTATATATCTTAGTACTTCCTGCATTCGGTTTATTCTCTGAGATTTTCGCGACATTCGCAAGAAAACGTTTATTCGGATACTCTTCAATGGTATTTGCGACTATCTTAATCGGTTTCTTAGGCTTCATGGTATGGGCTCACCATATGTTTACTGTAGGTCTTGGACCAACTGCAAACGCAATCTTCGCAGTAGCGACAATGGCGATTGCTGTACCAACAGGTATGAAAGTATTTAACTGGTTATTAACAATTTGGGGCGGTAACATTAAAGTTACAACACCAATGCTTTATGCATTAGGTTTCATCCCATCGTTCGTAGCTGGTGGGGTTACAGGGGTAATGCAAGCATCTGCACCTCTTGATTACCAACTACATGATTCTTACTTCATCGTAGCGCACTTCCACTACGTTATCGTTGGTGGTATCGTTTTAGCATTATTTGCTTCAGCACATTATTACTGGCCATTAATGTTTAACCAAATGTTAAATGAAACTCTAGGTAAGATTACATTTGTATTCTTCTTCGTTGGGTTCCACTGTACATTCTTTGTTCAACATTTCTTAGGTTTAATGGGTATGCCACGTCGTGTGTTCACATTCATGGGCGGACAAGGTTGGGACCAATTTAACTTAATTAGTACGGTTGGTGCTTTCTTAATGGCAATCGGTGTTATTTTACTAGTAGTAAACGTAATTATCACTGCTATTAAAAATGAACCAGCAGGACGCGATCCATGGAAAGATGGACGTACTCTTGAGTGGGCTATTCCACAACCAGTACCATACTATAACTTTAAACAAACTCCACTTGTTCGTGGGTTAGATACTTTTTGGATTGAAAAAATGGAAGGAAACAAAGAGGGGATGACATATGCTGAACCAATTTCAGATATCCATATGCCAAACAACTCATTCATTCCATTCATGATCTCATTTGGTTTATTCGTTGCAGCATTCGGTGCACTTTATCACCAAGATGCAGATAAAACATGGTCAGTTCCAGTTTTAATTATTGGTTTAGCAATTACATTTGCTTCTATGATTACTCGTTCTCTTAAAGATGATTTAGGTTATCATATTCATAAAGAGGAATTAATGAATGAAAAAGGGGGTAAACACTAATGGATTTAAATAAGAAATTTACCCCACAATCTTGGCCAGCACATCCCGAGAACTCTACACTTGAAGGGAAAAACAAAACACTAGGTTTTTGGATTTTCCTTGGTGGTGAAACAGTTTTATTCGCGACTTTATTTGCGACTTTCTTAGCGCTAAAAAATAAAGGGCCAGCTGGAATGGAATTCTCAACTCAAAGTCTATTTGAGTTACCACTTGCTTTCATTATGACGATGTTACTTTTAACTTCTTCATTAACAAGTGTTTATGCTATGTATCATATGAAAAACTATAATTTCAAAGCAATGCAAGCTTGGTTAATCGTAACTGTTTTATTAGGTTTAGGATTCCTTGGTCTTGAAATTTATGAGTTCTATCACTATGTACACCGTGGCTTTACATTTACTCAAAGTGCATTCGGTTCTTCATTCTACACTTTAGTAGGTACTCACGGATTGCACGTAATTCTAGGTTTAGCTTGGTTTATCCTGTTAATGCTACGTAACTCTAAACGTGGCTTAAACCTTTATAATGCACCTAAGTACTACTTAGCTTCATTATACTGGCACTTTATCGACGTAGTTTGGGTATTCATCTTCACTGTAGTTTACTTGATGGGAGTGTTGGGCTAATGTCACATGACGTTGAAGCACGTACAAGAAGTAAACACGAGTATGAATATGCTCGTAAACGCGCAAACCAAGGTATGCGTAATCAAGTAACAGTATTTGCGATTATGATCTTCTTAACATTCATCGCATTTGCTGCAGTTCAAGCAGGAATGTCTGCTTACTTAGTTGCACCTCTTATCTTATTATTTGCGGCTGTACAAGTTGCGCTACAATTGTATTACTTTATGCACTGGAGCGAAAAAGGTCATGGAATGGCACAATTCTTCATGTACTCTGCTGCATTCATCGCTTTTACAATGATTCTTGCTTTTGTAACAATCATTTGGTGGTAAGTACCAGTGCAAAAAACCGAGTCTATTACAGGCTCGGTTTTTTACTTTTTTGCTAGATATTGTTATAGGTTGGAAGATGCAATCAAGCTTTAAGTATTAGGGCCCACAGGATGTGGGTCACGTAACCGTTGCGGCAGGACGCCGCGAACTTAGGTTACGTTCCTTAAAATGAGCGCGCAAAGCATTTAATAAAAAATTGTCATGATTCGTTCATTGAAGTTCGTGGGATTGGGACTTATAATGGAGGTATTGAGACTAAAGGAGCGAAATACTATGCCTCTGAGTATATTTGGATTTCAAGCAATGTGGAGCCCTTATTTAATAGGCGTCATTTTGTTTTTAACTGTACTATATTTTCTTATTACTGTTAAATGGAGAACGGACTTCAAAGTAAGTGAACCTTTGAAAAAACGTGAGGCGATCAATTTTGTAATCAGTATGATATTGCTATATATTGTTATGGGTTCGCCGGTCGATTTAATGGCTCATATTATGTTTACAATGCATATGGTGCAAATGGCTTTACTACTTTTATTAATACCGATTTTCTTGATTCAAGGGATTCCAAATTGGTTATGGAAGTATGTCATTGAATTACCTTATATCAAACCTGTATTTCATTTTATGACTAAGCCCATATTTGCTTTAGCATTTTTCGTTGCATTATTCTCTTTTTATCATATTCCAATTGTTTTGGACTATATAAAACTAAATGAAACGATACATGGACTGTATACATTACTTCTGTTCGTATCAGCATTATTTATGTACTGGCCACTTATTAATTCTGTAGAGGGACAACCTCGTATGAAGGACTTACACAAAGTGGGCTATATTATCGGGAATGCGGTTCTTATCACGCCTGCTTGTGCATTAATTATTTTTGCTTCATCTCCATTCTATGCTACATATACAGATGGCGAATTGTGGATGAAAGCAATGGAATTATGTGTGCCTGTATCAACATTAGCAGGACTATCATTATCGGGGCCTGAATTATTTACAAATATGGATCCTATGTACGATCAACAGCTAGGCGGAGTCATCATGAAGATTATTCAAGAAATTATCTTTGCAGTTGTATTAGGTAAAGTATTTGTTAGATGGTATCGTAATGAACAAGAAAATGCTGAAGAAATTACGCAAAAAGCTTTATTAGAAAGACAACAGCTTAATGCTAATCAATATCACTAATTACAAAAAGACTGTTAGGAGAAAAACGCATGAATGTACCTATTTTACCTACAATTAGTACAACCTTTATTGCATTAAGTGCTATCTTAGTAGCAATTGGTTGGGCACTAATTAAGCAAAGAAAAATTGAAGCGCATAAGAAAACAATGATTGCAGCTGCAATTTCAGCATTAATATTCTTTATCATCTACGTATCACGTACTGTGTTTATTGGTAATACAGCATTTGGTGGACCAGATAATTTGAAAATCTATTATACGATTTTCCTTGTATTCCATATTTGCTTGGCAACTACAGGTGCCGTTTTCGGTATTGTAACATTATTATCGGGATTCCAAAATAACCTAGTACGTCATCGTAAAATTGGACCAATTACAAGTGTGATTTGGTTCTTCACAGCCATTACAGGCGTAGCAGTATATACATTACTCTATGTATTATACGAAGGTGGAGAAACAACTTCAGTTATTAAAGCTATTTTAAGTAATTAAAGCTAAAAAGCTGTTCCCTTATTATTTTTTGGGGAACAGCTTTTTTATTTGATCAATTTACCTAGTAATCCAGCTTCCTTAGCTGTTATAAATACCATGACAATTAATGGACCAATAAAAAAACCTAAGAACCCAAATAATTGTAGGCCGATATACATACTGATTAATGTAGCAAGTGGAGGTAATCCGATTTGAGCACTCATAACCTTCGTCTCTAATATTTGGCGGAGAATGATAATGACAACCGCTAATGCTGCCAATTTGATACCCATTGCCATTTGACCAGTAAGCATAGCGTAAATGGCCCAAGGAGCTAATATAACAATGGCACCTAAAATAGGTAATAAATCGACAAACCAAATGATTAAAGCCATAATAATGGCGTATTTCGGTACGATGAATAGTAAAGCGCAAAAAGTAACAACTAAAACGGATACGCTAACGATTAATTCAGCTTTAATATAACCAAATAATACAATATGGAGTTTTTGAAAAAGTATTTTCCACTTTTCTGCCTTATTTTGAGAGATATATGAATTGAATTTTTTTTTGAGTTTCGGCATTTCAGACATAAATAAAAATAGGGCAAACATATAAACAAGTAAATTGAGTAAAAAGAAAGGTAGCTTTGATACGATCATTTTTAATCTATCGTAGTTAAAGAATTCGATAAATGAGGATTGAAGTCTTTCAATGACTCTGTCAATACCAAGTTGAATTTCAGTAATTACTTCAATAGGTAGATCGTGAGTAATCTTTGCTAATCGATTTTGAAGGTTCATCCAAGAGGCGGTTAATTGGTCGAAAAGTTCGGGAGCTATTTTTGATAAATGGGAGACTTGAGTGATAGCATTTGTAATGGCGAAGTACAGGATGCTTGATAATACGATTAAAAAGAGAGAGAATAAAATGATGACTGAAAATCGTCTAGATTTAATCCATTTTCGTTGTAGAAGCTGTATAAGCGGCTCAAGCAACAGAGCAGTTACAAGGGATAGTAAAATGGGTATAGATGCTGGAATTAAAATGTATAATAGTAATAGAACTATAATGGTTAGTAAGATTTTTTTTAATATAATAAAAAAATTGGATTTAGCCATTCAAATCACCTATCTTTTAAATTTACGCTCATAGTATGGATAAATTTCTAATTTTTATCCAATAAAAAAAGTGCTGAAAGATACCAGCACTTCAATAAAACTATTAAGCATGAATTTCAAATGATTTAATTTGTTTTTCAAGAGATTTCAAAATTTCTTGGCAAGATTTTACTAAATGAGCAGGGAATACTTCACCTTCACCATATTCTACGCCGTGTGGGAAATAGTGTTTACCTAGAGCTGGTTTTAATAGTGTAATCATTGCATCATTTGCGCCAATGTCACCGTCTTTTGTGAAACCGAATACACGTAGGTAGAATGTACCTTCACGTACATCAAAGCGTCTGTCCCAAGTTACTCGTTCGTAGTCCCATCCTGTAGCACGGATTAAACCATGTTCGCGCATAAGATCATCAAGAAGTGTAATGTCAGCTAAAGTGTTTTCAAGTCCTGTATTTTCGAAATACATAAATTTCGTCCTCCTTTGACTCATCGTACCATATATACGTTCCATTTTATAATAGAGCAAAAATGCATCGGTTGCAATGACAACATTGTGAATACATCACGGCAATTGGTATAATAAAATAACTAAACAAATTGGGGAGAGGCCATGTGAAAGCGTTATTTCGAATATTAGTTATATTAGCAGCTATATTAGTTGTTTTCTTCTATACAAATCAGTCCGTAAAGGAAAATGAACTATTAACAGCTCCAAATTCAAAAGGAAAAGTAATACCTAATCAAGATGTTCCAAATGTGAATGATAAGGCCATGCCTAGACCAAAAGATGGGTTATCTACATTAGTAGGAAAGTCTACTAATGCATTAGAAAAATTAAAAGGCAAGCCAAGCCGAGTAGAACCTTCTGCTTACGGCTATGAATGGTGGGTATACGATGAGGGTTATGATGATTATTTAATGGTTGGTGTAGAGGGACGTAAAGTAACACAAGTGTATATTGCCGGTGTTAATGGTGCAGCGACACCATTTAAAATAGGTCAGACTTTAGATGATATATATCGATCTACTATTATTGATATGGAAGTCAATGTGCAAATTGATGAAAATACTTACACTTTTATTTTAGATGAAGAAGATATGAAAACACGTATTTTAACGATGTATGATGGTTTATATGCACAAATGTATTTTGATGCAACAGATCGAACATTACAGGCAGTACGCTTCATAGATGGAGAAACACTTGTGAAACAGCAACCTTATGATATGACATATGTCGGCGACATGATTACACCAAATGTACCTTCATCGTATTTACAAGTTGAAATAGATTTAGCGAATCAGCGACAACTTTTTGATTTGACGAACGTTTATCGTAAGCAAAAAGGTTTGCAACCTTTAAACGCAGCAATTGATTTAAATAGTATTGCTCAAAGTCATGCTGCAAGTTTAGCACTTGGCAATTTTTCAAAAGAGGACGTTCAGCCAGATACTTTAAAAGAGCGATTAAAAAATGCAGTTGTTAATTTTGATATGGCAGCAGAAAATATTGCGGAGGACTACCTAGATGCTCCTGAAGCAATTAATGGATTGCTTAATTCAGAGAAACACCGAGACACATTATTAAATGAAGATTATAATCAGCTCGGTTCAGGTGCTTTTGGTAAACACTTTTCACAGGTGTTTATTCAAAGTATAGATAGTATATCGGATGAGCCATGATGAATTGCAGGTATGATTAGTGTTCCTTGGTCCATAGAAAAAGTATTTCGAATATGCAGTGTGAGATGGTGTTTTTCTGCCGTCTCCGCTGCTTTTTTTTGCACTATTGGATGGCTATCATTGAGTAATTCGTGGAATTCGGGATACGTTAATTTCGAAATTAATTCTGCGTTAGCATTAATTTTAGGATTGTAAGTCATAACTCCAGGAACGTCTTTATAGTATTCAATAAATTGTGCCTTCAAGGCAGCTCCAAGTAGCGCCGCGGTTAAATCACTACCGCCACGTCCTAATGTAGTAATATCACCCTCAGCAGTGGTACCTTGAAAACCAGGGACGATGACGCAAGAAGTCTCACTTAATGCTTTTTCTATAGCTGTTGTGTGAACAGCATGGATTTCTGCGTCACCAAAGTTATCGGATGTCTCTATGCCAATCCCTTGACCATACAACAACGTATTATCGATACCACTTTGTTCTAGTTCTGCTGAAATGACAGCTGCGGCAATCATTTCACCACATGCTGCAACGAGGTCTTTTGATTTAGAATCGTTTTTAAAAGCGCTTGTTAAGGTTAACAATGTGTCAGTGGCATAAGCATCTCCACCACGGCCCATAGCTGAAACAACAATAACTGCCTTTTCAAATTTATGAATAGCCTTACGTATATGAAGGATGCAATGTTTACGCGAAGCTTCGGATTGCATTGCGATTCCACCAAACTTTTGAATAATCATAGTGAATACTCCCATCTTTCTTCGTGTCATTTTGTGCACTCTCTTCATACGATACAAGTGAATAGCGGATTGTAATAATGTATTCGATGATGTTAAAAACGTGCAGGAGGAAAGCAGTTGATCTTAGCAGAGCTTATTAAGGATTGGCCTTGTGAAGTACAGGGCGGCTCGATACGTGTAGAAATAAGTGGAATAACTGATGTTGCAGAACAAATCCAGCCAGGTAATATTTTCGTTGCAAGGAAAGGAAAGCAGCATAATGGTTGGCACTTTGTTTCCGAAGCAGTGGCAAAAGGAGCGGCAGCCATTGTATATGATCAAGACCAGCCAATTGAACATTCAGAAGTTCCTCATGTTTGGGTACCTGATTGTTCAACATTTTTATCCTATGCATGTAAAGCTGTTGTAGGGGATAAAATTGAGTTATTGACTGTCATTGGGGTGACCGGAACAAATGGCAAGACAACTGTAACGCATTTTATTGGGCAGATATTACAAAAGCTTGGAGCTAAAGTAGCTGTACTTGGTACATTAGGATTATGGATAAATGGTGAGCGTCAGGATCAGAATACTTCCTCTATGACCACACCACCTCCAACCTATTTGTACCCGATTTTTGCGCAATGCGTAGAATTGGGCGTGAAGTATATTATTATAGAAGCATCTTCTTTAGGATTGTCGCAACATCGATTAGATCATTGCCCAATTGACTACGGCGTATATTTAAATATGAGTAGAGACCATTATGATGAACATGGTAGCAAGGAGAAATATGAATTAGCCAAGAGAAAATTGGCAACTTTAGCAAATAAAATAATCGTTAATGCCGACGATCCGTTTTGCTTAAATATGAAACAGCATCATGTAAGATCCTTTACTTTTGGTCGACATCGAACAGCGGACATTAGCGTCATTCATAAAGAGATAGATGGTACTTCCACCGTTTTACTTGTGCAGTATTTGGAAAATCCAGTTGAACTAACGATGCCATTTGTAGGAGAGCACCACCAACAAAATGTATTAGCAGCAGTGGCAACTGTACAACAACTTGGATATCCGCTCCAAATCATTGCTCCAAGTATTTCTTACCTCACATTGCCTTCAGGAAGACAACAAGAAGTAGAGAATGATCTCGGTATACGAATCGTAATTGACTACGCTCATACGCCGAGTGCTCTTGTAGCTGTTTTACAATCTCTTAAATTAATATCTAAAAAGAGATTAATAGTTGTTTTTGGCTGTGGGGGAGACCGTGATCATGGAAAACGTCGTGAAATGGGGAAAGTAGCAGATAGTTATGCTCATAAAATATGGTTAACAAGTGACAATCCTCGTAGAGAACAAGCGGATATGATTATAGCACAAATTGCACAGGGCATTGACCTGACACCATATGCAATTAAAATTAATCGAAAACAAGCGATAGAAAGTGCAATAGCTGAGGCTAATCCTGGGGATACTGTTTTAATCGCGGGAAAGGGGCATGAAACGACTCAAATAATTGGTAATGAAGTAGTCCCGTTTTCAGATTTTGAAATTGCTAAAGAATATATAAATCTATTAAAAACTAGGCTCAATGACGAAAAATGAGACTGTTGTGAATGAAGTATGTTAGCTAACTTCCATTTCAATTGAAGATTCGAATACCTATGTACGACTACTTTGATGAATAGATTTAGTTTTGTAATTAATGTATTTTGATTAAAGGTTTTCACATAATGCTTTGTTAGATTACTCGTGTCTACACGGTAACCATCTGCTACAAAGGGATTGGCATGTGTTTTTATACTAGTTTAGCCGTTGTAATGATATTACCATTTGATAACTTTAAGATATTGTGAATAGTAAGTGAAATTGTTTTAATACCATGTCATGTGTTTCTGAAGTATTCGATAGAATAAGGTGAAGTAATTTGCCACACACCTATAGAGAAACTCCTTGAATAAATAATAGAAAGATCCTATTTGTACAGAATACTCCACATTTTTTAATGTAATAATCATAGAAATCAGACGTATTCGGCTTTACTTATAAATTTATTTTGCTTGATTGACCAAGATCTAGAGGTACCTGAAATTATTAATGGGGAAATCACAATGTATTTAAAAAAACTAGTATTAGACGGAGGATGAAAATTGACATCCTTCGTTTTTTTTGTCTAGTAAGTGTTTTGGTAAGCTGATTTATTAATGGTAAAGATGAAAAATCCTTTAATAATAAGAACTTGGTTTAATTATTCTTAGAATTTTCTTTTTTTAATTGTCGTACAAGTAATGCGCCTTGAATATGATGCAAAGACACTATTATATCGGAGGGGTATTTCATGAATTCCATAGTTCCCTACTTCTTTTTAGGGGTATCTTTAGCTACACCAATTGGCCCTGTTAAAGCAACTTTATTAAATACAGGTATTAAAAATGGATTTTTCCATGCTTGGTTTTTCGGTCTTGGGGCAGTAGTCACCGATATTTTATATATGGTAATGGTGTACTTTGGCATTGGACACTTTATAGAAATACCTTTTATAAAAACGCTACTTTGGTCATTCGGCTTTTTCGTACTTATGTACACAGGGATTGAGAATCTACTAACATTACATACTATTGAGATGGATTCAAAATTTGGAAAAGTGGTCCGTTTAAGACATTCATTATTATCAGGTTTTTTAATGGCATTGTTAAATCCATTAACAATCCTTTTTTGGTTAGGTATATATGGATCGGTCCTTGTAGGAGGAGCCGGAACATTATCAGGAGTTGAAATAATTCTCTATAGTGTATTCATATTACTGGGCATTTCTTTAGTCGATTTAATAATGGCCACTATATCAGGTGGTTCACGGAAAATTTTATCGTCATCTTTTTTGAGAATCATTTCCATTATTTCATCTTTATCGATGATTGGATTCGGTATTTATTTTGGTATTCAAGCTTACCATTCAATTTTTTAATTTGTCTTGATTTTCACAACACTCTTTCCCTAAGAGAACATAATGTATTTCCAAACGCATAAAAAAAATAAGCAAGGAAATCATACCTTTAATAATTGAAAATAATCTAACAGTTAATAGAGGTGTATGGATGGGGAATGTGGATAATCGTGAAGACAAAGTCAGCCTTTGGTGTATAATCAGTTTGGCCTCAATTCCTTTAGTTATGACACTTGGAAATTCTATGTTAATCCCAGTGTTACCGATATTAGAAAAAAATGTGGGTATTTCTTCTTTTCAATCAAGTATGATTATTACCAGTTATTCAGTAGCGGCAATCATTCTCATTCCAGTTGCAGGTTACTTATCGGATCGTTTTGGAAGAAAAATGGTCATCTTACCTAGTTTAATCTTAGCGTTAATTGGTGGTCTAATAGCTGGTATAGCTTCTTGGAAAATGGAAAATCCGTATATGGGTATTATTGTTGGGAGAATTTTACAAGGTGCAGGGGCGTCGGGTGCTATGCCGATAGTATTACCGCTAGTAGGTGACTTATATAAAGATGACGATGAAAAAACGAGTTCCTGTTTAGGAATCATTGAAACGTCAAATACGTTCGGAAAAGTATTAAGTCCAATTCTTGGTTCATTGTTTGCAGCTTTCATATGGTTCTTACCATTCTTCTCTATATCTGCTTTTAGCTTAATCTCTATCGTACTAATTTTCTTTTTTGTGAAAGTACCTAAAGAAAAAGATGAACCAGTAAAATTAAAAGAATTTTTGACCAATGTTAAAACCACATTTAAGCAAGAGGGAAAGTGGTTATTCACCGTATTTCTAAACGGGGCATTTGTTATGCTTATTTTGTTCGGTGCGTTATTCTTCTTATCTGAAAATCTTGAAAAAACACACGATATTAAAGGTGTGAAAAAAGGATTTGTGTTAGCTATTCCTTTACTGATGCTCTGTATTGCTTCTTTTATTACTGGCAGGAAGATAAAAGGAGATATGAAGCTCATTAAGAAGCTGATGATTATCTGTTTAATTGTCCTTTCTATTAGTGTTGTGTTTGTTGGATTTACAGCAGAAAAGCTGGTTCTATTGTTAGTAGTGACCAGTATTGTGGGCATTGCAATCGGAGCAATATTACCAGTGTTAGATGCTATAATTACCGAAAATATTAGAAAAGAGGAGAGAGGTACTGTCACTTCTTTTTATAGTTCAGCTAGATTTATCGGTGTTGCAGCAGGCCCACCTGTTATGTCACTGGTTATGGAAAAATATCTAAATATGAGTTATATTTCAGCAGGTGTTATAGGCCTTATTATCTTGTTTTTAGTATTTAAGTGCATTCAAATTGATAAAATCGGGCAAAAAAATAGCGCCACAAAATAAAAAGGAGCGATCAGCTAACTTAGCTGAATCGTTCCTTTTTATTTTTTTAATATGAAAATCTATAATGTTTTTACTTACTTAGAATTCAAACTGAAAAGGATGAGGGAAATTCCTGAGAATAGACAAACCATTTTGAGCAACGAAACCTTTTCGGCTAAGCCGAATAAACCAATACCAGTCGTAACAATTAAAACAGTAGGTCCAACTAATGCGAGGAGAGTATTGATATAAAATGCTTTTTCTAAATCATTATACTTAAACATAAAAAGTGCTGCTGTTAACTCAATACTCCCTGAACAAAGTCTTAACAAAATAATTAAAAGAAGTGCTTTTTCGATAAAAATAACCACCTTGTTTTTTCATATTCATCGTAAGTAGATAACTTAGCTCGTACATAAGTAATGAAAACTGATTTAAGAAAAATATGTAAATTTAGTTTTTTGGTAACTATCATTTTGGCTTTTCTATAGTGTATGTATGCTTTTCCACTATTATCAATAAGTCATGCTTTTTGATAAAATAGTTGCGACAGTTAATAAATGGCGATGAGTTGTTCGGGGCATTTTTTTATAGTGCAGTTATATGAGGAAGATTTAATATTTGGTTTGAAGAAAGATATGAAAAAGACTAGGTGGCTTTAATCGAACAACTTTTTTTCAATCGCTAACTTAACAATAAAACAGTAAATCTGTTATGATATTAATGGAATGGGGGAATGAAATATGATGATGACTTCTGAGTGGGCACAAATCCTTGATGAAGTAGATGTCCTGAGTAAAATGATACGATCCTCCAAAGAAATCGCAACGTTGCAGCATGCCTACAACAGTGTGTATTCCGATGTTGAACTAGTAGAAGAAATTGCTTCATTCCAACGGATGAAAGAGCAATATGAGGATGTTCAACGTTTTGGGAAGTATCATCCAGATTACCAAACAATTATGAAATCGATCCGTTTGCAAAAACGTAAACTCGATTTAAATGATAAAATAGCAGCCCTGAAAATTGCCGAAAATGATTATCAAGATTTACTAGATGAAATCAGTTTGTTAATCGGCAAAACGGTATCAGAGGCTGTAAAAGTACCTGTTAGTAATCCATTCTTAAACTCTAGCTCCTCATGTGGTTCGGGTTGTGGAACTGGCGGTAGTTGTTCTTGTTCAGCATAAGAAAAAAGACTTATACGAATTTCGTATAAGTCTTTTTTTTATTTCTTTTATTCATTTAATAGTTCAATTGCTAAATCAGGGCGATCAGTGACAATACCTTTGGCACCGACTGCGAGTAATTGTTCCATTGTTGATACGTCATTGATTGTCCAATAATGTACCGGAATATTCAAGCTTTCTAAGAAACGTATAAAGCTAGCATTATCTAAAGCAAAAACACCAAATTTCGATGGAATTTGGAATACATCAACTTTTGGATGGTATAGATGGCCGAATTGACTAGTGAAGGAAGTATAAGCCTTTTTCACTTCACCCTGACCAGCACCTAAAGCAACCTTATTTTGAGCATAAAGATTGAATCGATCGATTTGTTCGTCAAAGAAGCTTGTCACAACAACACGATTTTCGACACCTAACTCTTCGATTAAACGCCAAAGTTTTGAAGGCATTAGTCCTCCCTCATATGTATCTGGCGCATCTTTCATATCAATATTTACGAGCATTTGAGGGAATTCTTCTAACAATGAACGTAATGTAACAATTGATTGCTTATCCTCTCGATATGGTAGGTAACCATCCAAATCAACAAAATTATAGCCAAAGTTTAATAACTGTAATTCTTCTAAAGTTAAATCTGCTACTCGACCTGATCCGTCACAAGTATGATTTACATACTCATCATGTAAAACAACGATTTCTTCATCTTTTGTTAAACGAATATCGATTTCGAAGCCGTGAACACCGAGTTCTGCTGCTTTGCGGAATGCAGCCATGGTATGCTCTGGTGCTAAATGTGAGCCGCCACGATGTGCAAGTACAATAGGTTGGTCATATTGTAATGCATCTTTATCGCTTCGTTTTTGAGGTTTTGAAAGAGCTTTTGAACCTGCCCATGCTGCTGCGCTTGCCGCTGCAATTGCGATTGCAACTTTCGTTTTCTTTCCCATTATAGTCCTCCTCTAAATGCAGACTTCTAATTTTATTATAACGGATAAACCATATCTCTGTCAGCTAAACTTGGTTGCGATTGAATTCCAAGCTATGGTATTCTTGATTGTAAGAAAAGAGGGAATCCATATGAAAGACCGACAAGGCCTGATTGTGTATGTCCATCATTTAAAACAAGCAAAATCTTTGCGAAGATATGGACATGTACATTATATTTCAAGAAAATTAAAATATGTTGTACTTTATTGTGATCAAGATGAAATTGAAGCGACGATGGCCAAAATGATACGACTTCCGTATGTTAAAAACGCAGTGCCCTCATATCGTCCTTTTGTATCAACTGAGTTTGAAAATGCGAAACCTGATAAGGCAAAAGAATACGATTATAAAACTGATTTATAAAACTTTGGTTATATTTGTCGATAAAAAGAACATCCAGTATATTGTTGTCAAACTGAATGGAAATTGATGAAACGTATCAGTTAGTACATGGATGGGATATAATGATTAAGACGCATAATACCAATAAGATATTGGTAATAGAGAGTACTTTCTGCAAATTCAGATGAGTGTTTTACGTTTAACGTAATTGCTTGTCTATCGATTTCAGTTATTTTATTTTCGAATAGTTGAACTCGTTTAGAGGGCTTTGTTTTTGAATGCGAGATACCTTCTCTACAAATATAAAGTGGTGTAAATTTACTTTCACCAACTGGATTAAAAGCTACGGCAAGAGAAGCTACAGTTTTGCCGTTATGTTCAGCTACAAGTATGAAGGCATTACGATAGCGATGCTGATTTGTTTCGGCAAGTTCGCATAGTTCAAAAACGTCACCAAAACCTTTGCCGAGCTCAATAAATTGTTGAATCATTGTTCGTACACATCCTTTCCTAACACATAGTATCATGATGCAGGAGGATTAGCACATGAAATTTGCTGCCAGCTTATTTTCAATTTTATTATTTTTTAACGGCATAATGTTAACTTTTCAGTACCATGTCTTTTCGGATCAATTGTCTGAAGAGGAAAAGGTATTTAACTATGACCAAGAAATAGAAGTGATTTATCGTACAGGAAAGTTGATAGTGAATCATCACTTTACCGACCTCCCTCAAGATAATGTGAAGCTTATTTGGCCAACTAAGAGTAAGAAAAAGGCATGTTTTTTAGATGATGACAAAAGTTGCGAACGTTTAAATGAGCAACTAACTCAGCTAAAAGCAGGAGATGAAGAGAAACAATCCATCTCATATGAAATTCCAGTATCTAAAAAAGGGCTTACTTCAGGTGAAATTTTGCGTAATATTTTTTTAACTCTACAAAATGGGACCCCAGTACATACACAGGTTCACATTTCCGATGAGACTAAATCGGGTGGTCAATGGTTTACTGGTCTACAATTAGTAGGTCAAAAAACACTTGATCTAGTAGATTATTCAATGTATAGCGGTTACGGAGCAGTGACTGATTTATATTGGCAAAAACAAAAGTTGAAAACTGTCTTTGAAAATGAGCAAGTCACTTTATATAGTGACAAAGCGATATCGAAGGATTTAAAAACAGATTTAAAAGATTTTTCTTTGGAAGGCTTTAATCATGTAGAGATTATGCAAAGTTCAAAGAAAAACTCAGCATCACGAATATTATTTACACCAGCATTTAACGTTGGTTCTATTGAAAAGAAAATCGTCATGTCTCAGATTGAACAACAATATGACTTTGTAAGTAATAATAATTGGTTGCCAATCGCCGTTGCGTCCTTTGTAACTGGGAAAGAAATAGGCTCTGATAAGGCGCATGAAATCACTCAGATTGTAAATAATTACATGACCAATGAACAATCAAAAGTATGGAAAAAAAGTTTGATAGCAAAAAAAGGTGAAGTGATATCACCAAAAGGACTTGACAAATTGTTATCTAAAACGCTTGATTTACAAACGTCATTTTTTGAAATGAATGACAATGATCGTACTGAGATTGCTCCGTTGTTATTTGAAGATGCACGAGATGTGTATTTGAAAGATACTGAGGATGATGATTCGCAAGTTATTTTCAAAGATGGCCGTATTTTTTATAAAGCGGTACCGGTATTAAATAGTCTTGGCTATGAAGTACACAAGGGGAAAAATGGATTGTATATAGAAAGTGATACGCGAAAATTCAGATTCCCAATGACTGAGTCATTCTATGTTTATAATCAAAAACGCTATAACATCATTTCGCAACCTTTCGAAAAATTTGGTGACGAATATTATGTGGAAGAAGCATGGCTAGTTAGGTTATTCTTGGTCGATATAGAAAAGTCAGATGACAAAATTAATATTGCGCCATCTGCTATTTTGGATTAAAATCGATTAAAAATGTAAGTAAGAGAAGGTTTGGTGAAACAATGAGAGTGATTGCTGGTGACAGAAAAGGTATGCCTTTAAAAGCGGTATCTGGCACAACCACTAGACCAACAACAGATAAAGTTAAAGAATCATTATTCAATATATTAGGTCCGTTTTTTGACGGTGGTACCGTTTTGGACTTATTTGCAGGTAGTGGTGGACTTGGTATTGAAGCCATAAGTAGAGGAATGGATAAAGGTATTTTCATTGAAAAAGATGGACGTGCCTTCCAAAATCTAAAAGAAAACATACAAAAATGTCGTTATGAAGAACAGACTGAGCTTTTTCGAAACGATGCGGTTAGAGCTATGAAAGCCCTTATAAAAAAGGGCGTGCAAGTTGACTTAATCTTTTTAGATCCACCGTATAAAAAACGAGCATATTATGATTTAGTAGAAGAAATAGTATCAAATAATGTTATCTCAAGCACAGGTACGATTGTTTGTGAACATGATCGTGATACAGATTTGCCAGGCAACTTTCTACATTTTGAAAAAATACGTGAAGAGAGTTATGGTAGCATTATTATTTCATTTTATCGTTCGGTGAAGGAAGAAGGAGAATCCATTGAATAAAATAGCTGTTGTACCAGGGACTTTTGATCCAATTACGAACGGACATTTAGACATTATTAAACGAGCCGCCGATATTTTTGATGAAGTTTATGTTGCTGTAATGAATAATTCCTCGAAAAAACCATTATTTAATGTGGATGAAAGAATGGATTTAATTACACAAGTAACGTGCGACATGCCAAATGTTAAAGTGGATTCATCCTCTGGCTTATTAATCGAGTATGCAAAAAACTGTAATGCAGATGCCATAGTACGTGGCTTACGTGCAGTTTCAGACTTTGAGTATGAAATGCAGATTACTTCGATGAACCGCTTCCTTGACGAGCAAATTGAAACATTTTTCATCATGACAAAAAATCAATACTCATTTTTAAGTTCTAGTATTGTTAAAGAAGTATCACAATATGGTGGAGATATTCATGGTTTAGTACCAGACATTGTTGAAGTTGCGTTAAAAGAAAAGTTCAACTCGAAATAAAAGTAAGGCTGTTCTATGATGTCCATCATAAAACAGCCTTTTTTGCGGTGATTTTCATAAGAAAATCACCCAGTACAGTAGAGGGAGTATAGGTATCATAATCAAGCGTAATAAAAAGTATGGAACAAGAGGGATATCAGCATCCTTTGCTAAAACGGCAACTTGCAAATGAATACTTAAACCTTGGATCGCTAAAATAGTCATGAGCCATATAGGCAAGTAAGCAGAACTTGCAAATGATTGTGTTGCAATATGTAAACTAGAAGTCATTTCTAAGACTGCATATAAAGAAACGGCTAAAACTGTAGGTAAATCGTGAAAGAAATGAAGTAATGTCGTTGCAATCACATGGCTAATTGTAGTGAAAAATATGACAGTTGTACCAACCAAAAGGACAGTAGGAATACTACCTTTCATACTTTCAATTAAAGGAAATGAAGCGCGTTTTATTTCCTTTTTCATAGATGTTGTTTCAGCAGGACGTTTAGAAAATAATATGAAAATACCAAGTGTCACTAAATTCACACTATGTATTAGCAGTAACATTTGCCAACCAATTGAGGCATTTTCAAGTAATTCATAACCAACAAAGCCAATCATAAAGAGTGGACTAGGGGCATGACAAATAGCAAGTAGAAACTTACTTTCTCGCAGGGTTAATTGCTGTTCCTTTGTCATAAAAGCGATTGTCGCTGCACCAGTTGGAAATCCTCCTAACGCACTTATGCCATAAGCTTTTAAGTAAAGAGCAGTCTTAGATGAATTACTATTGCCCTGATTTGTCAGGCGTAGTAACCATTGGGTCAATATTAAATAGGGCAATAAATAGGGGAAGAGTGCGTTCATAAATAATTTGATGCCGACATCTGCCCCTTCATGAGCAATACCTGGTTGCAAGAGTAATAAAGCAATAAGTATCCAACAAATAATGATGTTCATACGAGAAACGAGAATTAGCTCCACCCATTCTTATCTTTTTGTAAGTCGAATTCACAAATGCTAAAATTATTTTTAAAAAAATCGAACAAACCTTCTAATGTTTCGTCATATACATAGCTTAAGAGTTTGTTAATTGGAGGTGCATGTCTTGAATATCAAGAAATTTATAGGTTTTATAGTCATTGCTGCAATTGCGGTTTTAGGTTTTGTCTATCCATTACCTTATTATATTATGCAGCCAGGTGGAGCTTATGAGCTTTCACAATTTGTAGAAGTAGAAAATGCAAAATCAGACAGCGAAGGAACAATGAGTCTCATGACTGTATCGATGTCTAAAGCAACGCCTTTTACTTATGCTGGTGCTAAGTTAAGTAGTCGAAAAGAATTGCTTCCAGAAACGCAAGTAAGAAGTCCTCATGAGAATGAGAACGAATATAATTTACGTCAATTAAAACTTATGACGGATTCACAATTTAACGCCAAATATGTTGCTTTCAAAAAGGCAAATAAAGAATATGAGATTAAGTATAACGGCGTTTATGTTGTGTATGTTTTAGAAGACGGTGCTAGTGACGGTATTTTAAAACCTGGTGACGAAGTGATTGGAATAGATGGAAAAAAAATTATTCGTCAAACAGAATTGATCGACTACTTAGCAGAAAAAAAATCTGGTGATAAAGTAAAACTTACTATCATTCGAGATGAAAAAGAGCAAACAAGAACCGTTACTTTAAAAGAAATACCTGGGACAAAAGGAAAAGTTGGTATTGGTATTACTTTCACAGAAAATAAATCCATTACAACTAATCCGAATGTGAAAATCGAAGCAGATGAAATTGGTGGTCCTTCTGCAGGGTTAATGTTCACATTAGAAATCATTGATCAATTAACGGAAGGCGATCTAACAAAAGGATATAATGTAGCAGGCACAGGTGAAATGTTAGAATCAGGTGAAGTTGGCCGAATTGGTGGTATTGATAAGAAAATAATTGCTGCAGATGACGGTGGTATCGAAATTTTCTTTGCTCCAGACGATACAATAACGGATGAAGTTAAAAAAATAAATCCAGGAATTAAAACAAATTATGAAATAGCTGTTGAAACCGCAAAAAAAATAGACACGAAAATGAAAATCGTGCCTGTAAAAACAGTAGATGATGCATTAAATTATTTAAATGACTTAAAACAAAAATGATTTTTATACACGAATGGGCGGGGTTTTATAATCCAAGCCCATTCTTTTTGTATTTGTAGGTCCGCTAAGAGCAAGCATGTACAAATCGGTGGCATGAATATCTTGCATTAACATTGCATCGTCAGAGCTCGCTACACGGCTAATAATAGGTAATGTAAAATTCTTTTTCTTCGATGACAAATATCTTTGACCATTTTCAGTCATACCTAACAAGCGAATATATGAAGGCTGCTTAAAGGTTTTTAAACGTTCCCAAGTAAAGCCGGTAAAAATATGTGTTAACATACGTTGTATACGTGTCCATGTGTAGCGTTTTGATTTAACTTTTTGCATAAACGACACAAAAGATTCACTTTCTTTTGCAGCGCGTAATAGCAAATATTCAATACCTTCCGTAACTTCTGCGAAACTTGCTAGTTCTAGTGGTGTATGACGAATGATTGTAAAGCGTAAAAGTGGCCAGAAAGCCTCCCAACTTCCAAAAGTGATATCTGAATGATGCCATTCTTCTAATCCTTTAAAAGACGCCTGAGGCATGTATGAGGCGATTCTATCAATCGAACCCTCTTCAAAAACTGCCTGTCTAATTCCAGTAGCACTAGCAATCGTAGAATCGACTTCAATAGCATCATGATAACCAGCTTTAATACGTTGGATTGTTACAGCTTTTATATTCGAATGAATTTTATTTGCTGCTTCAATATAATGAAAACCTAAAATATTATTTGGTTTTGATAAATCTACGAATGACAGTTCATTTGTTGGGATAAGCTGTTTATATGCCATATTTAACGCTTGAGGATAGCTTATACCTGTTTGAATAGAATCCCTTATAATTTGCTGTAAAGTATCGTTATGCTCTTGTAACAGGCTATAACTGTTTAAAAACGGTGTTATATTACCTTCTTCACTACCAAATGAAAAATAGTCACAGCACATAGCGTCTAATATGCTTATACCACCTTTAGCAAAATCGGATGCTTGAGCGGTTGCGTACACATAAGGTAATTCGACAACAAGATCTGCACCTGAAGCAAGAGCCATCTTAGTTCTCGTCCATTTATCGACAAAAGATGGTTCACCTCTTTGTAAAAAATGACCACTCATCACGGCAATGACAATATCTGCATTTGTCTCTTTACGTGATTGTCTGATATGATGGAGGTGGCCGTTATGAAAAGGATTGTATTCTACAATTACACCGGTTGCTATCAAATCTTCACCCCATTTACACTCTATATCCGTAATTATACGGAGAGTTTGTAGTAGTGACAAGAAAATATCTTGACATCTATAATTTAGCATTATATAATCAACTTTGTTGTCTTGAGGTGATAAACGTATGAAATGGGCAATCCCACAATTATCTAAATATCGCCAAAACGGGATGCCGATTGACGAATTAGTTCAATTGGATGATGTGATGAAACGTAACCCGGACATCCGTCAGATTACACCTGTTCATGTAAAAGGGCACTGCACATTTGGTGCATCCCAAATCACTTGTCATTTTCAATTGACAGGCACGCTAACACTTCCTTGTGCACGAACATGGGAAGACGTTGAGTTTTCATTTGACATTGAGTCCGACGAAATATTCAGTTGGTCAGAAACTGCTAATGAAACAGACTATGATAACCTTCACATTGTTGAAGGTGAAGTAGTAAATGTTGACCCTGTGTTAGAAGAACTAATTTTATTAGAAATTCCGATGCAAGTGTATAAAGAAGATGCGACAATTCCGACACCTAAGAATAACTCTGATTGGAGTTTTTCAACGGAGGACGAGTTAGCCTATCGAAAACAGAATGACACAAAAAAAATAGATCCAAGACTTGCTGATTTAGCAAAGTATTTTGATCAAACAGACGAATAACCGATCTGTAAGGAGGTGCCATCGATGGCTGTACCATTTAGAAGAACTTCTAAAACTGCGAAACGTAAACGTCGCACACATTTCAAACTAGCTCTACCAGGTATGGTTGCTTGCCCAAACTGTGGTGAAAGTAAATTGGCTCACCACGTATGTAAAGCATGCGGTCAATACAAAGGTAAAGAAGTTGTGAGCAAATAATTCAGTATTTGTTCTGGAAAAGACTACTAGAGAGACCATGGCTCTCTAGTGGTCTTTTTTTATTTGTTTTTTATGCTGAAGGTTCTCTTTGAACCGCGACAAGCACCGATTTTAAATAATATTAAATATTACATATATAATTGTTTAATCTTATCTTTCTTATTCAGACCTGGCATTCCTTCCGCAAGCTTCTGAAACCTCTGATGAAATTAAAAAAGTGTGTAAATTTTTGGAGGGAAATTACACTAAAACGATTACGCTAAATGATTTAAGTGAACTGACAGGATGGAGCAAATATCACTTGTTAAGATCTTTCAAAAATCTACTGGTGTAATGTTGACAGGGTTTGGAGTAAAAACGGTTATTTAAAATTCTTTTATGTTAGTCAGGTGGAATTAGCATCTCTTTTATGCACTGATAAAGAAATGTCATAGAAATACAAACGCTTAAAAGATTCAAACTCAATCTTTAAATGTTATGGAATTATTGACCTGGACTTGTGGGTCACATTGCATCAACCAATTAAAACAGGTATGATGATATTATTTCTATTTTCTAATTATTCTAAAAGGAGTAGAGTTAAATGGCGTATCATTTTCAAGAACAAGATGGAGTATTAACATTTACTATTGATCGTCCAGAACGACGTAATGCCATAAATGATGAAGTGATGGAAGGTTTTAAAGAAGTAATTACATATGTACATGATCATGATACCGTACGTTTTTTAGTCATCACTGGAGCAGGGGGTCGCGCATTTTGCTCCGGAGGGGATTTAGCAGAGTTTCATTCATTAACAACAGAAAAGCAAGCTTTTGGAATGCTAAGTAAAATGGCCAAAATTCTTTATGATCTGGCAACATTACCAGTCCCGACTATTGCCCTAGTTAATGGTGCTGCTGTTGGTGGAGGTTGTGAAATTGCGACAGCTTGTGATTTTCGTTTAGTAGCTTCTGAAGCAAAATGTGGTTTCATTCAAGGGACTTTAGCGATTACTTCTGGCTGGGGTGGAGGAACATATTTATTTGAACGTGGATTACGCCATGATCGTGCCTTGAAAATGTTAGTGGATGCTAAAGTATATCCAGCTGAACTTTTACATGAAATCGGTTGGGCTATGCGTGTATTTGAAGGTGGTAAAGAAGAAGCTCTTGAGAAGTTTATAGAGGACATGCGTAAAGTCCATCCTTCAGTTCATAAAGCTTATAAAGAAATGGAGCTGCGCAAATGGCGAGAAATGGGGCTATTTGATCGTGTTATGGAGGAAGTTCAAACTTGCTCAAAATTGTGGGAAAGTGATGCACATCACGAAGCTGTAAATCGTTTTCTATCAAAATCAAAATAACTTCTAAAATTGAAAAACTCGCATATAGTAATAAAAATGCGAGGTGATTGAGATAGAAGTTAAAAAAAGAAAAGATCAATGGTTAGCTGTAGATGATACACGTTTGGTGGAAATTATATTAATGGCAGTTCGTGAAGGGCGATCACAGCTTGCGGGTTTTGAAGAAGCAGCTGAAGAGTTAGGCCGTACAAAGCAAGCTTGTGGCTTTCGATGGAATAAAACATTAAGAGCACAATATGAAGCGGAATTGGAAGATGCTAAAACAAGGCCAAAGCAAATGATGCGTTCACATCTAAAACAAGCGCTTATGAGCTTTGATCAACTATCTGAAGCTTATCAAACATTGAAAAAATCTCATGAAACATTAAAGCATGAGCATGATGAGTTAGTAAAGTGGCTCGAACATGGTTTAGAGAAGGTTAGACAATAAAAATGCAGTTAAATATTTCGTATGGAAGATCATTCTAAATCTATTTTGGAATGATCTTTTTATTGTGAATAAAATAACAAAGAAGAAAAAATACTCAATAATAAGTAAAATTTGCTAGTTAATAGTTGAAATCGCTTTCTTATTTCGTTTAGACTAATAAAGAAAGGGAGAAACGGTTCAAGCAAAGGGGGATGAATATGCGCAAAGTTCTAATTGCCAATCGTGGGGAGATTGCGAGAAGAATTATCTCTACATGCCACAAGCTAGGTATTGAAACAGTTGCTATCTATTCAGATGCAGATCAAGATTTACCTTTCGTAAAAGAAGCGACAAATGCTGTTCGTATAGGTGGAAATCAGGTTGTACAGTCTTATTTGAAGGCTGATGATATTATTCAACTTGCCATTGAGCATCAGGTAAGTGATATTCATCCAGGTTACGGGTTGCTATCAGAAAACGCGGATTTTGCTAGAAAAGTAGAGGCTGCTGGTATTCGCTGGATTGGTCCAAATGCAGATGTAATCGAGCAAATGGGGGATAAAATTCAAGCGCGCCAAACAATGAAAAGTGCCGGTGTTCCAGTTGTACCAGGTTCAGAAGAAGGTCTAACTTCATTAGAAGAGGCATTGCAGTTCGCTAGTCTAATTGGATACCCTGTAATGCTGAAGGCATCAGCTGGCGGAGGTGGTATTGGTATGGTGTGCTGTGAAGATGAGCAAGCGCTCAGTCAAAGCTTTGAAAATGTAAAAAAACGTGCACAATTGTATTTTAATAATGACCTCGTTTTTATCGAGAAGTATATTCCTAATGCGCGTCATATCGAAGTGCAAATTTTCGGCGATGATGCTGGGAATATCGTTCATTTATTTGAAAGAAACTGCTCGATTCAACGACGTCACCAAAAAATTATTGAAGAATCACCATCACCTCATTTTCCACAAGTGGAGCGTGCGAAATTATTGCAAGCCGCTGTAGATGCTGCAAAAGCTGTTCGTTATACCAATGCTGGAACAGTAGAATTTATAGTGGATGCTGAAAATCACTTTTATTTTCTAGAGATGAACACACGCTTACAGGTCGAGCATCCAGTCACGGAGGCTATTACGGGAATTGATCTTGTTGAGTGGCAATTGCAAGTAGCAGAAGGCAAGACATTACCTGTAAAAGACCAAACAGCTATAAAGTGTACTGGTCATGCAATTGAATATCGTATTTACGCAGAGGATCCAGAGAGGTTTTTGCCATCACCGGGTAAGTTGCAAGTATTGATGTTCCCACAAAAAGATAATTGTCGTATTGATAGTGGTTACGTTGAAGGGAATAGTGTATCACCGTTTTATGATCCGCTTATTGCGAAACTTATCGTGTTTGGGGAAACAAGAGAGCGAGCATTAGCCAATTCTGAAGCGGTTATAGGGGACATAGATATACAAGGGGTAAAATCAAATCTATTATTATTTGATCGATTATTGCAAGAAGAAATGTTCCAATTAGGGGTTTATCATACAAGTTCGTTAACAGAATGGTTAACCAATCACAAGGGGGATAAGATTTATGAGAGAAATTAAAGCATCGATGGCAGGTACGGTATTTCGTGTAGAGGTAAAAGAAGGAGACGCAGTAACTGCTGGACAAACTGTCATCGTATTAGAGTCAATGAAAATGGAAATTCCAGTAGATGCTGAATTGTCAGGCTCAGTTGCTGAAGTGAAGGTACACGAAGGGGACTTCGTTAACGAGGATGATGTACTAGTCGTCTTAGGTTAATGTAGATGTAAGTGTCGAACACAAAGGGGAGGCCATAAAATGACTGAACAAACAGTATATAACGAACGTCTTGCTGATAAACTTGAAGGGATTTTTGCGGGTGGACATCCGAAATATCATGAAAAACTAAAAGAAACAAATAAATTGTTCGTACGAGATCGTTTAACGCTTCTTTTTGACGATGGAGAATATGAAGAGGATGGACGTTTTGCAAATTGTGAAGCAGGTGATTTACCTGCAGATGGCGTGGTCACTGCTATGGGGAAAGTGAATGGCCAAACAGTTTGTGTCATGGCGAATGATTCAACTATTAAAGCGGGTTCATGGGGTTCTCGTACTGTAGAGAAAATTATCCGTATCCAAGAAATAGCTGAAAAAAATCAAGTACCTATGATTTATTTAGTAGATTCAGCAGGAGCACGTATTACAGATCAATTGGAAATGTTTCCTGGGCGTCGCGGTGCAGGACGTATTTTCCATAATCAAGTGAGAATGTCAGGGATGATTCCACAAATTTGTTTATTATTTGGTCCTTCTGCTGCGGGTGGAGCATACATACCGGCGTTTTGTGATATCGTTGTTATGGTAGAAGGTAATGCTTCCATGTACTTAGGTTCACCACGTATGGCTGAGAAGGTTATTGGTGAAAAGGTGTCGCTTGAGGAGATGGGTGGAGCACGTATGCATTGTACTGTTAGTGGGTGCGGAGATCTACTTGTTTCAACTGAGGAGGAAGCTATTTCCGAAGCACGTCGATATTTAACTTATTTTCCAGCAAATTTCGCTGATAAGCCAGCAGTTGTTGATGGAAAACAACCAAAACAAGGTCGCAAATTAGAAGAAATAATCCCTGAAAATCAAAATGCACCTTTTAATATGTATGAAGCGATTGATCAGTTAATAGATGAGGGAAGTTTTTTTGAAATAAAAAAACTTTTTGCACAGGAATTGATTACGGGTTTAGCGCGAATGGATGGTCAAGCGGTGGGAATTATTGCAAACCAACCGAAGGCAAAGGGCGGAGTATTATTTGTTGACTCAGCAGATAAGGCGGCTAAATTCATTAATTTATGTGATGCATTTTCAATTCCATTATTGTTCTTAGCTGATGTGCCAGGCTTCATGATTGGTACAAAAGTAGAGCGTGCTGGTATTATTCGCCACGGTGCGAAGTTAATTTCAGCAATGAGTTCGGCAACAGTACCTAAAATTTCAGTAGTGGTGCGTAAAGCTTACGGAGCAGGACTATATGCAATGTGCGGTCCTGCATTTGAACCTGATGTCTGTATTGCTCTTCCAACTGCGCAAATTGCCGTAATGGGTCCAGAGGCGGCAGTTAATGCTGTTTATTCAAATAAAATTGAAGCTATTAAAGATCCGAAAGAACGAATGCAGTTTGTTAAAGAAAAACATGATGAATATAAAAAGGAAATCGATATATATAAAATGGCATCCGAAATGATTGTCGATGAAATCGTTGCGCCAAGTGATTTAAGATCGGTCATTACGAAACGTTTGGCTTATTATGATTCAAAACAAATCTTACTGCCATATCGAAAACATCCGGTTTATCCTGTATAATAAGTGTTGCTATTGAGGTCTGCCTGTCTAAGGTGGACCTCAGTCTATTTTTATTTAAAGGAGATATCGATATGCAAATTGTTGTTGTAGGTGGAGGAGCGGTTGGATTGCTGCTAGCATCCTTGCTACAAAAAGATCACACCCAGATGAATATTCTTGTTCACCGAGAAACTCAAGCAAGTGAACTTAATGACAAAGGTCTACAGCAAATCGATGTCTTGCAACAGTCGCACCATACATATATTAAAGCTTCACATGACTTTAAAGTATTTCCGACAGATGCAATATGGATAATTGCCGTAAAATATCATCATCTATCAAGTTTACAATCTCTATTTAATTCGTTACCAGAAAGCACGCCTTTACTTTTTATTCAAAATGGTTTGAAGCATATTCAATTTGCACAGAACTTGCAACAGAAGCAAATTGCTTTTGGATCAGTAGAGTTTGGAGCTGAGAAGCTATCGAATTCATGCGTTGCACACAGAGGGATTGGCGAGATGAAAATAGCCGTAGAAAGAGGAAATGGACAACCGTTCAAAAAGGTTTTTCAACTCTTAGATTCTAAACTACCGATTGAATGGAGAGAAAATGCAGAACAAATGTTAATCCGAAAATCTCTATTAAATTGTCTTATTAATTCTTTAACGACTATACTAAATGTTAAAAACGGTTCTCTTATTACGAATGAGCATAGTTTAATATTATTAGAGCAATTATATAAAGAACTCATGGAAGCCTTCCCGGAACTACAGGATCAACTTCTATTTGAGGATGTACTTGCTGTATGTACAAATACAGCAACGAATACATCTTCTATGCTTACAGATCGATTAAATGGAAGGTTAATGGAAGTAGATACGATTGTTGGTGGAATATTAGAGATAGCGCAAAATCGTGGTCACGAAATGCCTACATTAAAGACTCTTTATATGATATTAATGGCAGCGCAACAAGGCGGTGTAAAGAGATGATATATATATTGTCGGTTTTTTTGCATTTCGTTATACTTTGCCCAGTCATCTTATTTCTCGTTATTTATTCACTATTTAGAAAATTATCTAAGAAGCGAGTAAAAGTATTTGGTAGGGCAGCAGATTTGACGACTTTTATACTGTTTTTTTCTGTTCCAGAATCTGTGGATTTTTTATGGGGATATGATATCGGGTTTATAACTTTTATCGTTGCAATAATAATTGCGATTGTTTTTACGATAATTGAATGGCGCTCGACAAAAGAAATTGAAATACTACCGTTATTCAGGAAAATTTGGCGCTTTTTATTTTTAGCATTAACCATTACTTATGTGGTTATTTGGATTATTATAATAGTTCAAAGAATCATTTTATATGTGACGATTACGTGAGCGTATTTTTTCAATCCAACCGATTTAAATGCTATACTCGAATGTAGTTAACAATATAGAGGAGTTTATACTAATATGAAACTGGAACAAATAGATGTACCGGTAACGAATCAATTATTGGAAGATTATCGTAATCAAAAATCAACAATCTCGTCGTTTTTTCATTATACAAATGAAGATGTATCTTTCGAAAAACGTTTAGAAGAACTAAAAAATCATCCAATTCGTCGAGCTGAACTCGTAAAAGTTATCCGTGAATTTATGGAACCGCTAGAGAAATCGGTAAAAGTGGAACAACATTTACAAGAATTAGAAAACAATGCAGTAGTTGTAGTTGGTGGACAACAAGCGGGCTTATTAACAGGGCCGTTATATTCCATTCATAAAGCAATTTCTGTTTTACTATTAGCTAAAGAACAGCGTGCAAAATTAGATATTCCAGTCGTTCCTGTGTTTTGGATTGCTGGCGAAGACCATGATATTGATGAAATTAATCATACATTTACATTATTAAATGGTCGTTTGCAAAAACATATTCATCCTGACCGTTCAAAGAAGAAGACGATGGCTTCAACAACAACATTAGATATTGGAGATACACGTAAATTTATAAAAAACGTCTTCCAACAATACGGCGAAACTGCATATACAGAAGATTTGTTGGCGAAAATCGATACATTTTTAGTAAAGAGTCATACATATACTGACTTTTTCGCTCAATTAATGCACTGGTTCTTTAAAGAAGAAGGATTACTTCTATTAGATGCAGCCGATCCGAAACTTCGTACTTATGAAGCACCGTATTTCGAGAGATTAGTGAATCACTCTGAAGAGATTGCAGCTGTTGTTTCATACCGAGAGGCGCTTTTGGCCGACAATGGTTATGGTACCCCGATTGGTGCAACAAAAGAAAATGCCAATCTTTTTTACGTCAAGGAAGGCGAGCGCTTCTTATTAGAGCGTAAAGATGGCAAGTTTATCAATAACGTAGCAAATGTCCAATTTACGAAAGAAGAACTGTTGCAACTCGCAACAGAACAACCTGCTTGTTTAAGCAACAATGTTGTAACAAGACCGCTTATGCAGGATATGGTCTTGCCTGTACTTGCATTTGTTGGTGGACCGGGAGAGCTTGCATATTGGTCTACATTAAAAGACGCTTTCGAGTTGCTTGATATGAAGGTGCCGGTTTTTGTTCCGCGTATGAATATGACACTTGTTAATCGCCAAGTGGGACACTTAATAGAAGCTCATGATTTAACTATTACTGAAGTATTAAGTGGTAAAGTGGCCCAAATGCATCAGACATTTGTAAATGAAGTATATGATGACGCTGCAAAAGAGACTATTGAAAAAACAAAAGCGTTGTTACAGCAGCAATATGTGGAATTGCAAAAGCATTTGCATAACAATAACGTACACCTAGATAAACTAGTCATAAAAAATCTAGATATTCATGAAAATCAATTAGACTTCTTATTGAAGAAAATAGAATCAGAAGTATTGCTTCAGCATGATGTTACTATTCGTAAATTTACCGAGATGGAAGGCCACCTGATTCCGGAAGGTAATTTGATGGAACGTATATTTAATCCATTCCAATATATGAATGAGTATGGTATGACTTTAATTGATGATATTGTACATTTGCCACTAGAAGTTAGTGAATTGCATCAAGTAATATATATATAATTTGGAATAATGCGGATTAAAAAGTGACTATTTTATAAAATATTATATATTTAATATCACCCTAATTTCAGGGTGAAAAAAGCTATCTCAATTGAGATAGCTTTTTTTTATTAAAAATATCATATAAACACTACTTTATGGCATTAAATTAATAAAATAATAATAAGAAGTATGAAGTTTTTTAAACAAAAAGGGAAAAATTAGTAGAAATACTGTTGTTGATAAGGACGATTTACGCATTTTAATGTAAATGCCCTTATTTTTCAATGAATTAGTGGTGGAATGTGGGGCGATGTGGTACATTAATTTCATATAGTGGGGTGAGTAATATGTTCATGGGAGAGTATCAACATAGTATTGATGCAAAGGGCCGATTGATTATACCTGCTAAGTTCCGTGAACACCTTACGGAAGGCTTTGTCATCACTCGAGGATTGGATAATTGTTTATTCGGGTATCCTATTTTGGAGTGGCGTAAGCTGGAAGAAAAACTGAAGCAATTACCTGTTACTAAGAAAGATGCCCGAGCTTTTACGCGTTTCTTCTTTTCAGGTGCTACAGAGGTGGAAGTGGACAAGCAAGGCCGTATTAATATCCCAAGTAACTTATTAACACACGCTAATGTTCAAAAGGATTGTGTAGTACTCGGCGTTTCTAATCGTATTGAAATTTGGTCCAAAGAGTCTTGGCAAAATTATTTTGCTGAATCTGAGGAATCCTTCAATGACATTGCTGAGAATATGATTGATTTTGATATATAACCAATTTAGAGGAGGGACAAACCTTGTTTAATCATACGACTGTATTATTAAAGGAAACCGTTGATGGATTGAACGTTCGTCCTGACGGCATTTATGTAGATTGTACTTTAGGTGGGGCTGGACACAGTGAATATTTAGTTAGCCAATTATCATCAGAAGGTAGACTTATTTGCTTTGATCAAGATACTTCAGCCATTGAAAATGCTAAAGAACGTTTAGCACCATATTTAGATAAAATAACTTTCGTACATTCAAACTTCCGTTATTTAAACGAAGAATTAGAAGCATTAGGCATAGATAAAGTTGACGGGATATTATACGACTTAGGCGTATCATCTCCTCAATTAGATAACGCAGAACGAGGATTTAGTTACCATCAAGATGCACCACTTGATATGAGAATGGATACAACAGCTGAACTTTCCGCATTTCATGTTGTGAATGAATGGTCATTCGAAGACCTTGTACGTATTTTTTATCGATACGGTGAAGAAAAGTTCTCGAAACAAATTGCCAGAAAAATTGAAGAAGCTAGAAAGACCAGCCCAATTGAAACCACGGGTGAACTAGTAGATTTAATTAAAGAGGGTATCCCAGCTGCAGCAAGACGTAAAGGCGGACACCCAGCGAAACGTGTATTCCAAGCCATTCGAATTGCTGTAAATGATGAACTTGGTGCAGCGGAAGATTCGTTAATACAAGCACTTGAAGTCATTAATGTAGGTGGACGAGTTAGCGTCATTACTTTCCACTCGTTAGAAGACCGATTATGTAAAACTATCTTCAAAGAAGCATCCTCTTTACCTGAATTACCACCAGGTTTACCTGTTATTCCCGAAGAATTAGCTCCAGGTATAAAACTTGTTACTCGTAAACCGATATTACCTTCAGAGCAAGAACTAGAAGAAAATAATCGAGCTCGCTCAGCGAAACTAAGAATAGCTGAAAAAATTAAAGAAAAAGGGAAGTGATTAAATGGCATTGCTTAATCGGCAACAACAACAAACGTACATCCAGCAGCCACAGCCAACAGTACCGGAGAGAACCGTCCAGCAGCCAACACCCAGACCTTCCAAAAGAATATTGTCTAAAGGGGAAAGAGTTCTCCTTGTGGCCATGGTGACAATCATAGCGTTATTGTCAGTTATGAATTTAAATACGCAATCTGCAATTAATACAACATCTGTTGAAATTCAAAATATCGAAAATAAAATTGATGAAACGAAGAAACAAAATGCGGAATTGTCCATCGAGGTAAGCGAACTTTCTACATATGAGCGTATTTGGAATAAAGCGAAAGAATTAGGCTTGAAGCTAAACGAAAAAAACGTGAAAGTAGTGTCTGGACAATGAAGAGAAAGTTTCGATTTCAATGGGGAGCCTTTCTAATGTTAATCGTTTATGGAGGGCTCTTTTTTGCTATGTTTTTCCGTATATTTATAATCCAAGCTTCTGGCCAAGTAGAGGGGCAAGCTTTGGAGGCAAAAGCGGCAGCAAAATATGAAAAATCAAAAGTAATTACAGCCAATAGAGGGAACATTCTCGATAGGCAAGGACAAGTTATTGCAGAAGATACTATTAATTATCGCTTAGTAGCTGTAATTAGTCCTAAAGTATCTGAAGGGACTAAAACCCCTATGCACGTAAAAGATAAAGAAAAAACTGCCAAAATATTAGCGAAATATATTCCTATGAGTGAAAAAGATATATTTGATAAATTAAATACAAAAGCGAAGAATGCGCAAGGTAATGAAATTCGTCAAGTAGAATTTGGTGCTGCAGGACGTAATATTAGCCATGACGTAATGGAAAAAATTAGTAGTGAAAAGCTACCAGGCATCATTTTCATGGAAGAAACAAAGAGATTTTATCCAAATGGAATCTTTGCATCAAACTTAGTCGGCTTAGCACAAAGTGAAACTCAGCAAGATGGACAAACTAAAAATGTTGGTAAAATGGGCTTAGAATCCATCTATGACAAAGAATTATCCGGTACTGATGGAAAGGTTCAATATAAGAGTGATGTTTGGGGGTATTTGCTACCTAATAGCGATAAGATGGTAGAACCTGCAAAAGATGGTGCAGATGTATATCTAACGATTGATAAAACCATTCAAAACTTTTTAGAAGATTCGATGTCTAAAGTTTATAAGAAATATAATCCTGATTCGATGGTAGCAGTCGTTGCCGATCCGAAGACGGGAGAAATACTTGCTGTTTCACAAAGACCTACATATAACCCACAAGATGGTACTGGACTTGAAAATAGCTGGTTAAACCAGTTGACAGAATTGACGATTGAACCGGGTTCAACAATGAAAACATTTACATTAGCAGCTGCAGTCGAAGAAGGGAAATGGTTCCCAAATGCTACATATCAGTCTGGGCAGTATACTGTGCTCGATAGTACCATTCGAGATAGTAATCAAGTTGGATGGGGAAATATTTCGTATTTAGAAGGAATCCAACGTTCTTCAAATGTAGCTATGGCTCACTTATTAAAGTTAATGGGCGATGATACCTTTATTTCTTATATGAAAAAGTTTGGTTTCGGAGAAAAGACGGGAATTGATTTACCAAATGAAGCAACGGGGCAAATTTTAGATAAATATCCAATTAATCGTGTAACAACAACTTATGGACAAGGATCTACTGTTACCCCTATTCAATTAATTCAAGCTGTTACTGCCATCGCAAACGATGGTAAAATGATGCAACCGTATGTAATTGAGAAAATCGTGAATCCAAATACGAAAAAAATCGTCAAAGAGAACACCCCAACAATTAAAGGTCAGCCTATTTCTGAGAAAACGGCTAAGGAAGTTAGAGAGATTTTAGCTTCTACCATTTATTCCGAAAAAGGAACTGGTCAAAACTTTGCAAGTAAAGAATATGAAGTAGCCGGTAAAACAGGTACAGCTCAAATTCCGAAAGCATCTGGAGGATACTATTGGGGGAAAAATGAATTCTTGTATTCATTTTTAGGTATGGCCCCTGCAGATGACCCTCAGTTAGTTATGTACATTGCTGTGGAAAAACCTAAGCTTGGACCAACAGATGTTGGCTCAGAACCAACATCAACCGTATTTAATACAGTTATGGAAAGTAGTTTAAAATACTTGAATATTAAGCCTCAACAAATTAAGAAAACAAATTCTCAAACTATGGAGAACTTAAAAGGTCAACCAGTTGAAGAAGTTGAAAAAGAATTTGAAGAAAATGGCATAGAAACGGTTATCATAGGTAATGGCGATAAGATTATAGATCAATATCCTGCAGAAAAATCAGAAGTCTTATCTGGTGGTTTTGTATTCTTGAAGACAGAGGGGGATTCAATAGTACCTGATTTTACAGATTGGTCACTCCGTAACGTTCTTACGTATCAAACAATGTCAGGTGCCGATATAGAAATTGATGGTGAAGGCTATGTACAGAAACAAAGTATTAAAGCTGGTACTGTACTAAATACAAACAAGAAAATTAATCTGAAAATGAAAAAACCAGAGGAACGTTACAAATAGTTCATATGATTTCGCAAAGAATTTGAATAGTACGGGGAGTCATATCATACTTTGTAAGAAAAAAAGGTGTGATATGTCGAACAATGTGGGCCACTAAAAGTACAAAAAAAAGAATGCAGTGGATGTGGATTGTCTTTGTTGTTTTATTCCTTATGCTTATTGGGAAATTAGTACATGTACAGTTTATACAACATGATTTGTTAACAAAAAGGGCAGAAGAAAGTTGGGATCGTGAAATACCAGTTTCAAGTTTAAGAGGGAACATAGTAGATCGTAATGGTAAGCTAATCGTTGGTAACAAACTAGCCCCAACATTGTATTTTATGCCAGCTCAAAATGATAAACCTTTAGAGGCTGCAAAAGAGTTGGCATCGATATTAGGAGTAGATGAGCAAGCATTAGCAAAAAAAATGCAACAAAAAACGTCTATAGTAAAGCTTGCTCCTGAAGCTAAAAACATATCTAAAGAACTTGCCGAAAAAATACAACAAAAAAATATACCAGGAATTTACGCAGGGCTTGATTACATACGTTATTATCCGTATGATCAATTACTCTCTAGGCTAATTGGTTTCACAGGTTATGATCAGCAAGGATTAGCCGGCTTAGAGTATCAGTATAATGATTTATTGATGGGAAAAGCTTCCGCAATCCGCTTATTTACTGATGCGAAAGGTGCAGCATTGCCTCATGTCCAAGATAGTTGGAAAAAAGGTACAGACGGTGCAACAATGGAACTGACCATTGATGTTGATGTTCAAAAGGTCGTAGAACGTGAGCTTTCTCAAGCTATGAAGAAATACGAGGCAGACCAGGCAATGGGTATTGCTATGAATCCTAAAACTGGTGAAATATTAGCGTTAGCATCTTATCCAACATTCTCTCCTCCTTCATTTTCCAAAGTCGATTCCAAAATTTATAATAGAAACCTACCAGTGTGGATGACCTTTGAGCCAGGTTCTACATTTAAAATCATTACATTAAGTGCTGCGTTAGAAGAACAGGTTGTTGATTTAGATAAAGATCATTTTTTTGATCCAGGCTACTCAATGGTAGAAGGTGCTCGTTTACGTTGTTGGAAGCGTTCAGGCCACGGAAGCGAAACCTTTTTAGAAGTCGTACAAAATTCTTGTAACCCAGGATTTATAGAGCTCGGAAGAAGAGTTGGGCCAACGAAACTTCAAAAATATATACGTGATTTTGGATTTGGGCAAACAACGGGATCGAATATGGCAGGCGAATCAAGTGGAATATTGTTCTCTGAAAAAGCATATGGTCCAGTTGAACATGCTACAACTTCTTTTGGGCAAGGGATCTCTGTCACACCAATTCAACAAGTCCAGGCAGTATCAGCAGCGATTAATGGGGGTACACTTTATCAACCCTATATAGTTAAAAATCTAATCGATTCTAATACAGGTAAGGTATTGAAAAGCTACAAGCCAGTAAAAAAACGTCAAGTGATTAAGCCTGAGACTTCTAAAAAAGTTCGTGAAGCTTTAGAATCTGTTGTTGCTTTAGGTTCTGGTAGAAATGCGTTCAGAGATCACCTACGTATAGGTGGTAAGACTGGAACGGCTCAAAAAGTTGAAGATGGACGGTATAAGGATGGCGAGTATATTGTATCCTTTATCGGCTTCGCACCAGCGGATGATCCAGAAATCGTTGTTTATGTTGCAATAGATAATCCTAAGAACGTTACGCAATTTGGTGGTGTTATTGTGGCACCAATTGTGGGGCAGATCATTGAGGATGTTCATGATAAAGTTGGTATTACAGAACGTAAGGGACAATTAGAAAAGTTATATAAATGGGGGGATGTCGAGAAAGTGCGCGTACCTAATTTGGTCGGTCAGACAAAAGAAGATATAGCAAAATTACAATATCCGTTTCGTTTAGAATGGCATGGAAATGGCTCCAAAATTGCCTCTCAACTGCCAAAAGCAGATGCACAAATCGGACTAGATGGCATAATTCACGTTTATTTAGAAAAATAGCGTGTATTAGTCTTTAAAAATAGAATTGAAACTACTATGATAGTACATGTACTAAAGAAGGTTAGAAGGAGAATTTTCATGACAATTGCAACAACTTTAATTGTTTTGGCCACTTCATTCGTCTTAACGGCAATTACAGCACCAGCTGTTATTCCGTTATTACGCCGAATGAAATTTGGTCAAAGTATTCGAGAAGAAGGACCAAAATCACATCAGAAAAAAGCGGGAACTCCAACTATGGGTGGCGTAATATTTTTATTCTCTATTATCGCTACTACAATTGTATTAGGTTATCTAAATGATGCCTTTACTTCACAATCCGTTGTATTAATTCTCGTCTTATTCGGCTTTGGTTTAATCGGCTTTTTAGACGATGGTCTTAAAATTATTTTCAAGCGTAATTTGGGATTAACATCCCTCCAAAAGTTAATCGGACAAATTATTATTTCGATTGCTGCCTATTTCTTATTAGGTCTAGGCGTTTTCCATAATACAATTCAGATACCACTTACTGATTTCGCATTTAACCTAGGTGGATTTTATGTTTTATTCTTAATCTTTTGGTTAGTAGGTTTCTCTAATGCTGTCAACTTAACAGATGGGTTAGATGGGCTTGTATCGGGTACAGCTTCCATTGCTTTTACTGCATTTGGTGTGCTAGCGCTTGTAAACGATCAAGTTGATATCGCGATATTTGCATTTGCTGTAACAGGTGCTTTACTTGGTTTCTTAATATTCAATGCCAATCCAGCAAAAGTATTTATGGGAGATACGGGTTCACTTGCTTTAGGTGGAGCACTTGCGATGCTTTCAGTATTAGTTGGGCATGAAGTGTTATTATTATTGATTGGTATTATCTTTGTCGCTGAAACACTATCTGTTATTTTACAAGTAGCAAGCTTCAAATTAACAGGTAAACGAATTTTTAAAATGAGTCCACTACATCACCATTTTGAGTTATCAGGCTGGTCTGAATGGCGTATTGTTCTAACATTCTGGTTGACAGCAGTAGTTGCAGCGTTGATCGCAGTGGTTCCGGAGGTCTTGAAATGAAAAGCGTAAATGGGATGGAACATAAAAAAGTACTTGTACTAGGATTAGCGAAAAGTGGTGTCGCAGCTGCGGAATTACTGCATAAAATGGGCGCTTTCGTTACTGTAAATGATGCTAAACCTTTTGAAGAGAACATTGATGCACAACGTCTGTTACAACAAGGAATTACAGTGATTTGTGGCCGTCATCCAGAAGATTTACTAGATGAAGGTTTCGAATTAGTTGTGAAAAACCCTGGGATTCCTTATACAAACATTCTAGTAGCAGATGCTGTAAAACGAGGTATTCCAATTTGGACTGAGATAGAGCTCGCTTACTTAATTAGCGAGGCTCCTATGATTGGTATTACGGGTTCAAATGGTAAAACAACAACGACCACCTTGCTTTACCATATTTTAAATCAAGGTGGTTTAAATCCTCTCATTGCTGGAAATATAGGTACAGTAGCATGTTCAGTCACTGAACATGCTACAACAGATAATGTAGTCGTTACAGAATTATCTTCATTCCAATTAATGGGTACTGAACAATTTAAGCCGAAAATTGCGATTTGGACGAATTTATACGAAGCGCATATTGACTATCACGGTTCAATGGAAGAATACAGTAATGCTAAATTTGCTGTCACACGCAACCAGGATGCATTAGATTATTTAATCTATAACGCAGATCAAGAAGTAGTTGTAAGTTATGCAAATAAATCACATGCACATAAAGTTCCATTCACAACAAAAGGTATTAATTATCTAGGAATAAGTGCAGATGATGACATGATTTATTGGTTAGGTAAACCATTTATCAAACGAAGCATTATAGCTCTTCCTGGACAACATAATTTAGAGAATGTTTTAGTAGCAGTTGCTGCAGCGATAATTATGGATTGTCCAAAAGATAAGATTGAGCATGTCTTATCATCATTTACGGGTGTTAAGCATCGTACACAATTTGTTCGAGAATGGCAAAGTCGTAAAATCTTCAATGATTCTAAAGCAACTAATACATTAGCTACTCGCAGTGCGCTAGCAGCCTTTAAACAGCCGATTGTTTTACTTGCAGGTGGCTTAGATCGAGGGCACTCATTCGAAGAACTACGTCCACATATGGGGAATGTTCACGCGGTTGTCGTATCTGGGGAAACAGCTAAGCGATTTGCTGAATTCGCAGAATCATGTGGTGTTGAAAAAATAGCATATGCTGATGATATGGAATCAGGTGTTAAACAAGCAGCAGATTTATCAAATGAAGGAGATGTCATCTTATTATCTCCTGCATGCGCAAGCTGGGATCAATACCCAACTTTCGAGGTGCGTGGTGATAAGTTCATCGAAGCTGCAATGAAGTTGTAAGGAAATTCGAACAACAGGAAGGATGCCATAGCTGAATCAACGTGAACGCACACTTTTTATGGGTGCAATCATTTTCTTGACATTGATAGGCATTGTTTTCGTCTATTCTGCAGGGACGTATTGGGGCAAGGTACACTATGGTAATACTGCCCCTTTTCTTTTTAAGCAACTAATTTATTTAGGTGTGGCAGTCGCAGCATTTTATGTTGTTTCCAATAGTTCCCTTCTAAGAATGGAAAAAAGTTGGACAATACTGTACATATTTTCACTCTTACTTTTAATAGCGGTATTAATTCCTGGAATAGGCGCCGTGCGAAATGGCTCTCAAAGCTGGATTGCTTTCGGGCCCCTTAGTATTCAGCCCGCTGAATTTGCTAAGATTGCATTGCTTGTAAAATTAAGCTTTGTATTAGCACGTAAGAAAAGTACGGAAAGAACCATTCAATTAAGTCACTTTGTTTTGATTTTATTGCCAGCAGCTCTTATAATGCTACAACCTGATTTTGGTTCTGCGTTTATTTTACTCGTATCATCTTTTGCATTACTTTTTATAGCTGGTTATCCAATTCGTTTTTACGTTTTTCTAATGATGATTGGTATAAGTGGTTTAGTGGGTTTGATAATGGCGGCTCCGTATCGATTAAAGCGTATAGAGGCGTTTTTGGATCCTTGGTCTGACCCTTTAGGTAGTGGCTTCCAAGCAATCCAATCCTTACTTGCAATTGGGCCAGCTGGTTTGTTTGGACATGGTTTTGGTAACAGTCGGCAAAAGTATCTTTACTTACCCGAACCACAAAATGATTTTATCTTTTCCATCATTGCTGAGGAAACAGGCTTTATAGGCGCAGCATTGATCGTGATAACCTTTGCGGTGGCTTTATACTCCGGTTATGCTTTGGCAGTCAGAACGCAGCAATTAAGCTATTATTACAGTGTTGCAGCATTGATTAGTATGCTAGGTTTTCAAGCGTTTTTGAATATTGGAGTTGTTACAGGCTTACTACCTGTCACAGGAGTTACTTTGCCTTTTATAAGTTATGGTGGTTCATCCCTAATGTCCGCTTGGCTTATAGTCGGTGTAATTTGGAATTTTACAAAAAGAGTTTAAATAAAAGAGGAAGGAGTGCACAGTATGGAGAAAATTATAGATATAGAAGAACGTATTCCGACGCTTCGTGAACGTCGTAAAAAACGGACGAATCAGCGGTTTACAATATTGCTAGCCATTTTCGGCATTATCTTACTGGCACTTCTTTATTTTCAATCATCATTAAGTCATATAGGGGAAATTAAAGTAATTGGTGGTCAATTAAAAAAGGCAGAATACTACACAAAACATAGCAATATCCGTGTAGGAGATTCTTTGTGGGGGTTTAAGCCAAAAAAAATTGAAGAGACCCTTCAAAAAAAAGATTGGGTCGAGAGTGTATCAGTTGAACGTAATTGGTTAAACACTGTGACTATAAAAGTAAAAGAGTACGATAAAAAAGCTTTTATTAAGAATGGTGGTCAATATAATCTAGTGTTGCAAAATGGTGTAATTTACAGCTTAGATGAAATACCACGTGATTTGAATTTGCCCATCTTGGTTGGTTTTAAAGAAGATGCCTTATTACTTAAGATGATTAAACAGTTGGACAAGGTCGATCCAGAACTAATGACTTTAATTTCTCAAGTAAATGCTGTTCCAACAAAATCCAATCCTTATGCGGTACGTTTATTTATGAATGATGGTTTTGAAGTTCGTGCAACTATTCCGACATTGGCTGAAAAATTGAAGTATTATCCATCTATCATTTCGCAAGTCAAAAAAGGTGAAAAAGGGGTTATTGACTTAGAAGTAGGTTCATTCTATCGCTCGTATTCGAGTGAATATGGTAAACCAACTTCAAAGGAGGAAGTAAATGACCAAACAACCGGCCAATAAAAAACGTCATTCATTTAAACATCAATTTGCCTTTTTAGTAGTTTCGATTGCACTGGGCTTTCTTTTCGCGTATGCCTATAATATGGCAAAGTCAAAAGGTACCACGATGACTGAAACAAACTCTTCTGATTTTGAAAAAAAAGAACAATTACGTGAAGGTTTAATTGCTCAACAAGAACGTAATAAAGAACTTGAAGAAGAAAAATTAATTTTACAACAAAAAATAAAGGATTATGAACAAGACTTTTCGGGTAGTAAAGAGGGATATAAAGATTTAGTGAAGCAGGCTGATGATCTTCGCCTTTTACTTGGTAAAATACCTGGACGAGGATCAGGTGTTACAGTGACGCTACAAGATGCTGAATATGATCCAAAATCGGTTAACCCGAATGACTATATAGTTCATGAAAGTCACGTATTCAAAGTATTAAATGAATTAAAGATTTCTGGAGCTCAAGCGATAGCCATTAATGGTCATCGATTAAAAGCTAATTCTTATATTAAATGTAATGGTCCAGTAATCACGATTGATGATGACCAATTCCCAGCGCCATTTGTCATTGAAGCAGTAGGTGACCCAAATGTATTGTCTGCAGGTTTAACACTAGCTGGTGGCGTTTTTGACCAACTCATTGATGATAATATTATTGTGACGATAGATGGTAGTAAGCAGCTCGTCATGCCTGCTGTCCAAGGAAATTCTTAATGTCCTAAGGTAAGGAGGCGATAGATTGAAGCGTAAAATGCATACACCGTTCATCATCGTATTATTCATCATTGGATTTATGTTAGCGATGCAGTATAACACAGTGAAAAATCCACAACAACGTGATACACGTGATTTATGGGATATTCGTCGGGAACTATCACTAGAAAAGCAGCGTCATTCAGAACTGTTAGCTAACATTCAGCTATTAAATTCCACGATTAGTAAATATGAGAATATGGATAAAGATAGTCCAGATCGCATATTGAGGGAAACAGTTCAAGGGTTGAAACAAGAAGCGGGATTAACAGAAATAAAATCTCCGGGTTTAGTACTTAGAGTTGATGTTTCGCCTGAGGCAAAGGTATTAGGACAAGCAGTACCTAATATCTCGCCAGATTTATTAGTAAAGCTTGTCAATGATATTAATCGTTTTAAGGGCAATGCAGTTGTGATTGATGGTAAGAGAATCGTTCAAACGACAGCTATTCGTGATATTAATGGACAAACAACAGTTAATAGTTTGGCTGTTCGAACACCACCATTTATGATAACTATTGGTACAAGTACATTAGCGGATGCTAATAAGCTAGCAAGTTATTTGGAATCTTCATCCATTGCAGATGATTTTTATCTTGATAATTTAACTTTATCAATTGGACAACCACAAAAAGAGGTAACTTTAAATGGATTTGATCGATCTTTTCATAATAAATTTTTATCAGAAACGACAAAGGGGGAATAGAATTTGTGGTTACCGTTACTAGGTTTACTATTAGGTATTTCCCTTGGTCTGTTAACTGACGTTCAAATACCTACAATTTATGAAAGTTACTTATCAATTGCAGTACTTGCTGCTTTAGATACTCTCTTTGGTGGGATAAGAGCACAATTACAACAAGTATATGATGATTATGTATTCGTGACAGGTTTTTTCTTTAATATTGCTATAGCAGCAGGATTAGCTTTTTTAGGAGTTCACTTAGGTGTTGATCTTTATTTGGCAGCCGTTTTCGCTTTTGGAGTGCGACTTTTCCAAAATATTGCTATCATTAGAAGGATATTATTATCAAAATGGAATGATAAAAAAGCAAAACAATCTGAAAAAGCAGTCTAATAGAAGGAATTTTTTCGAAAAAACAGGAATTTATTTAGACAAGTTACTCAATTTACAATAGAATATTGATAAGAGTTGTTGAAGGAGGTGCCACAGATTGAGTCACTCAGAATTATATGTATCACTAGATATAGGATCATCATCCATTAAAGTCGTTATTGGAGAAGTAAATAATGAGACTTTACATGTAATAGGAGTAGGTAATGTAAAATCTACTGGCATTCGTAAAGGAAGTATTGTAGATATAGATGCTACAGTACAATCTATTAAAAAAGCGGTCGAACAAGCCGAAAGAATGATAGGGATGACTATTAATAAAGTTATTCTAGGAATTCCTGCCAATCAGGCTATGCTTCAACCTGTTAAAGGGGTAGTTGCTGTTAATAGTGACAACCGTGAAATAGGCGATGAGGATTTAGATCGCGTAATGGAATCGGCACAAGTGATGTCTATTCCGCCAGAGAGAGAGCTAGTCAATTTAGTTCCTAGACAATTTATAGTAGATAATTTAGATGAAATCAAAGACCCTCGAGGTATGATTGGTATCCGATTAGAAATGGATGGTACATTAATTACTACTTCTAAAACAATCCTGCATAATGTACTCCGTTGCGTTGAAAAAGCGGGATTGGATATACAAGAAATTTACTTACAGTCACTTGCTGCAGGTGAATTTGCATTAACTGAAGATGAAAAGAACCGAGGCACTGCATTTATTGATATTGGCGGTGGTTCAACAACAATTGCTGTTTTCAAAGATGAGCATTTCACACACACAGCTGTTATTCCAGTAGGTGGAGAACATATTACGAAAGATTTATCGATTGTCTTAAAAACACCTACAGAACAAGCTGAGAAGATTAAAATTGACTATGGACATGCATTTTACGACGATGCTTCAGAAGATGAACTATTTGAAGTGCCAGTTATTGATGGAGATACAAAGGAACAATTTAGTCAAAGGTACATATCCGAAATAATCGGTGTTCGATTGGAAGAATTATTCGAATTGATAATCGATGAGTTGTATCGGATGGGTATTCAAGATTTACCAGGTGGCGTCGTATTAACTGGAGGCGTTGCCAAATTAGAAGGTATTTCTCAACTAGCTCGCCATGTGTTACAAACGAGAGTAAGAGTTTATACGCCTGAATATATCGGTGTAAGAGAACCTGAATATACATCAGCAGTAAACTTAATTCGTTATGCATATATGGAATCCGAGTTTCTCGGAGATTATAGCGATGACAAACCGCTAGGACCAATTCAAAATACAGAGTCAAATACAAAAGTGCCAACCACTTATGATACACAAGAGCAAAAAGAGGGCGTAGTTGGTAAGGTTCGGAATTTCTTAACCAAATTTTTAGAATAATATAGGCGGCTTTCTCTACACACAATGAGCTAAAATAGGAGGAATAGAGATGTTAGAATTTGATACAGATGTCGAACAACTAGCAGTGATTAAAGTAATCGGCGTTGGCGGCGGCGGTAATAATGCAGTCAATCGTATGATTGAACATGGTGTACAAGGTGTAGAATTCATTGCCGTGAATACAGACTCACAAGCATTAAAACTATCGAAAGCCGATGTGAAATTACAGATTGGTGGAAAATTAACACGTGGTTTAGGTGCAGGAGCAAACCCTGAAGTTGGGAAAAAGGCTGCTGAAGAAAGTAAAGAACAGTTAGAAGAAGCGTTAAGTGGAGCAGATATGGTATTCGTTACTGCTGGTATGGGTGGCGGTACAGGTACAGGTGCTGCACCTGTTATTGCTCAAATTGCTCACGATTTAGGTGCACTAACAGTAGGTGTTGTAACACGTCCATTCACTTTTGAAGGACGAAAACGTCAATCACAAGGATATGGCGGTACTACTGCAATGAAAGAAGCAGTTGATACATTAATTGTTATTCCAAATGATCGTCTGCTTGAAATAGTAGATAAAAATACGCCAATGTTAGAAGCATTCCGTGAAGCAGATAATGTTCTTCGTCAAGGTGTACAAGGTATCTCAGATTTAATTGCAACACCGGGTCTTATTAACTTAGACTTTGCAGACGTAAAATCTATTATGTCTGATAAAGGTTCTGCATTAATGGGTATTGGTATTGCATCTGGAGAAAATCGTGCAATAGAAGCTGCTAAAAAAGCGATTTCAAGTCCATTACTTGAAACATCAATTCATGGTGCGAAAGGTGTCCTAATGAATATGACTGGTGGTTCAAACCTAGGTCTTTATGAAGTTGGGGATGCAGCTGATATTGTATCTGCAGCATCTGATGAAGATGTGAATATTATCTTCGGTGCGGTAATTAATGATAACTTGAAAGATGAAATCATCGTTACAGTTATTGCAACTGGATTCTCAGATGATGAAATGCCTGTTGACCCGCGTTCAGCTGGTCGCGGCGGAATCGGCGCTGGTCGTCCAGCTGTTACTGCAGCTTCTCAACAAGCTGGTCGTGAAGTAAGACAAGAAGAAGTAAAAGTACATCAAGAGCCTGTGCGCCAAACACAAACGTCACAATCTCAAGATGATGCTTTAGATATTCCGACATTCTTACGTAATCGCCAAAAAAGACGTTAATTTATTAATCCAACTAGCCCACACAATTTATTGTGTGGGCTTTTTATTTTGCGCAAAATATCTGAAAAAAAATGTCAGTATACACTTTTTTCTGTCGCAATTTTTTGCGAAATCACTTCACGGTTTGACATTTTTTGGAGTTGGAGAATGATAACCTTTCAGTAGGGAGGCGGTGTCATGTACGGAGAAGTTATTTTAGCGCTCAATACAATTTTCAATTACATTGTCTTGTCCTTTACAAGTAAGATTGGTGCATTGCAAGTGTCGAGAAAAAGATTGTTGTTAAGCGCGCTAATGGGTGCATGCGTCGTTGTCTTTATTGGTCAATCTGTTTTACCAATGATTTTTGCTTTTGTCGTGATGACAATTAGTGCTTTTGGTTTTCATTTTATGAAATGGCTCAAAAGTGCTGTTATCTGTATTGTGGCCGCATTATTTGCAGGTGGTCTATTAACGGCTCTTGAGCCACTATTTTTTAAAATGCCTACTGTCTATTTTGCGTCAACTAGCAGTATCATAGCTGTTGCTGGGCTTGTTCTATTGCAAAATAGATGGACCGTTAGTAAGCAGCAATCGCTTGAGCGTGGGCTTGTATTTGATACAACAATGACGTTCCAAGGGCAGAGTTGGCTGTTAAGAGGCTTTATCGATACAGGAAATAGTTGCATCGAACCATTAACTGGTAGGGCTGTTCATTTTATTGCTTGGAGCGCGTTAGAAGATCGTATGGATGATGTGCTAAAAGCTGCACTACAGAGCTGGCAAGCATCTAATCCTTACAAATTATCGATGTTCCCGAAAGAATTACAAAGTAAGTTAACGGTTATTCGATTCTCAACGGTACAAGAAAAAGCGGTTTATGGAATCGCTTTCCGCTTTGATCAGTGGGAGGTACACGGGGAAGATGGTTTCTTTATCGCACCGGGTTTTTTCGTACTTACAAGGGAATCAGATCATTTCCCACAGCAGGTAGATGTCATTCTAAATGTCTCAACGCTTTGTCAATAATGATGGAAGGGGTTTTTACATGATTCGAAAATTTTGGCACTGGCTACAGCAAAAGTTCATTACTTGGAGAACGAAGGGTACATTTTATATAGGAAGTCATGAATCGCTGCCTGTACCATTGAAAAAAGAGGAGGAGAAGGAAGTTATTGCGGCGTTTATGAGAGGAGATATGAGTGCTAGAGATACGTTAATCGAACGTAATTTGCGTTTAGTAGTTTATATTGCTAGACGTTTTGATAATTCAAATACACCAATTGAAGATTTGATTAGTATTGGATCGATTGGATTAATAAAAGCAATTGAAACTTTTAATACTGAAAAAAATATCAAACTCGCTACATATGCTTCTAGATGTATCGAAAATGAAATTTTAATGCACTTACGCAAAACAAGTCGAACTAAAGGTGAAGTGTCTCTAGATGAACCGCTCAATTCAGATGCTGATGGTAATGAATTATTATTATCGGATATTTTAGGGACGGACGAGCATATTATTACGGATAATGTTGAAAAGAAAATTGAGCGCCAACATATGTTTCAAGCGATTCATATTTTGGAAGAGCGCGAACGCTATATTATGGAATGTCGTTTCGGACTAAATGGTAGAGAAGAGATGACGCAAAAGGAAGTTGCAGATCATCTCGGTATTTCTCAATCTTATATTTCTCGTTTAGAGAAGAAAATTATTCATGAATTACGTGAAAATTTAAATCAACCAACTATGTAATGGTTGAAATTGGTCATTTTTCCACCGCATATTCTGACGCTTAACGGACAAACTGAACTTACAACAAAGAAAGAAGCGTCCGGAGGAAATGACTATGCGAACAAAAGTGGATTTATGCGGTGTAGATACTGCAAAGTTACCAGTATTAAAGCATGAGGAAATGCGTCAGTTATTTATCCAATTGCAAAGTGGTCAAGAGGAAGTAAGAGATCAGCTCGTTATGGGCAATCTACGTTTAGTACTCAGTATTGTGGGGCGTTTTGCATACCGTGGTGAACAGGCTGATGACCTGTTTCAAGTCGGCTGTATTGGTTTATTGAAATCAATTGATCATTTTGATTTGTCTCATAATGTGAGATTTTCGACCTATGCAGTGCCGATGATTATTGGGGAGATTCGCAGGCATCTGCGGGACCATCACCCACTGCGCGTTGCTCGCTCATTGCGTGATATTGCCTATAAGGCAATGCAGGCTAAAGAGCAGTTTATCAATGAGCAACTACGTGAACCAACGCTATCAGATTTAGCGCGTATGACAGGCTTGCCACAAGAGGATATATTATTTGCTTTAGATGCAATTCAAGAACCAATGTCACTGCATGAGCCGATTTATTCGGATGGTGGTGATCCAGTTTATATGATGGATCAACTAAAAGATAATGCAGTTTCTGAAGAACGATGGTTGACTTATGTAACCATGAAAGAAAATGTTATGAAGCTAGATGAACGGCAACAAAAAATCTTAGCAAAACGTTTTTACTATGGTGAAACCCAGACTGAAATAGCAAACGAATTAGGAATTTCGCAAGCTCAAATTTCTAGGCTGGAAAAAAGTGCAATTAAAACAATTCAAAAGCAAATATCACAATACGATAATTAATAACTAGGGCAAAGACGTATCAAACTATAAAAGTTGATGCGTTTTTTGCTTTTTCTCTTCATAGACTAAGTTAGGAGGGATGTAGATGAGATTTTCTGATATCCAAAGAAAAGAAATTATTGAAGCAGGCAATGGACGTTTCTTAGGGTTTGTCCTAGACGCAGTATTGTCGGAAGAAACGGGCTTGATTGAGGCATTCGTCGTATCCGAACCGAAGAGATTCTTTCAATTTTCGCAAAGTGATAAGGATGCAATGAAAATTCGTATAGAAGATATTCTTGTAGTTGGGAAGGATGTCATATTAGTGAAAGCGCGATAGTGAAATGTATGACTATTCATTGATAATTCATGCGTAGCTTGGTACAATAAGTAAACAAGTATCTTTGAAAAGATGGGAATAAAATGACTTTAATTATAAATAACTTAAAAGAAATTCAGCTAAAGATTGAAAAAGTAGCAAACAGGGTAGGTAGACAAGTAGCGGATGTTTCAATTATCGCAGTTACAAAGCAAGTGTCTACTGAACGGGCTATTGAAGCGCTTGATGCAGGATTAAATCAATTAGGCGAAAATCGCCCAGAAGGCTTGTTAGAAAAAAGAGAAACAATTACAGAACGTGCTGTATGGCATTATATCGGCTCGATGCAAACACGTAAAGTAAAACAAGTCATCGATAAAATTGATTATCTACACTCTCTAGATCGTATTAGTTTAGCAGAAGAAATTGAAAAACGAGCAACATATATTGTGAATTGTTTTGTACAAGTAAATGTCTCAGGTGAAGAATCAAAGCATGGTCTGCAACCAGAAGAAGTCATACCGTTTATAGAGCAACTATCGCAATATTCTCGTATTCGAGTAGTGGGTTTAATGACAATGGCCCCAAATACAGAAGATTTAGAAGTAGTTCGCAACGTTTTTAAAAAACTTAAAAAGCTACAATTGGAAGTCGAAAATAACGGATATGCTCATGCACCATGTCACGATTTATCGATGGGAATGTCAAATGACTATGAAATCGCTGTCGAAGAGGGTGCAACGTATGTTCGAATTGGTACGGCTCTAGTTGGCAACGAAAGAAGGGATTCTTAATGAACATGAAGGATAAAATTAAGAACTTTTTTTTACTAGAAGAAGATGATGAAGAGTACTATGAGCAACCACAACAACCACAACAGCAACCACAACAGCAACAGCAAGAGCAACGCCAACAAAGAGTCATGTCACAACCTGTTCATCAAGCTGCAGTAAGTCAACCTGCAGTTAAAAAAGTAAGCAACAAGGAGCGACGGAATGTGACAACTGAACATACAAATACGCCTAATTTGGTAAGTATTACACAAAAATCTTCTAAGGTTGTCTTAGCTGAACCTCGTGTCTATGCGGAAGCTCAAGATATTGCTGAACATTTAAAAAGCAAGCGTGCGGTCGTTGTAAATCTACAGCGTATTGATAAAGAGCAAGGTATTCGTATTATTGACTTCTTGAGTGGTACAATATGTGCACTGGGTGGAGATATAAAACGTATTGGCACGGATATATTCTTATGCACACCAGATAATGTAGAAGTTGACGGTAATATTTCTGAATATTATTATGAAGACTGATTAAACTGAGGAGTTTATTAATTTATGTATATAGTAGGTACTATCATTTCAAAATTGTTTTTCTATTATTCAATTGCGCTAATCATTTATATTTTGATGTCGTGGGTTCCAGCAGCATATGAGTCTAAATTCGGACAAATTTTAGGCAAAATTTGTGATCCGTATTTAGAGTTATTTAGACGTTTTATTCCACCATTAGGTATGATTGATATTTCACCAATCGTAGCATTATTTGTATTGAATTTGGCAAATCAAGGAGTAGTAAGTTTATTTAATGGATTTTTACTTTAGTTTTTAGACAATGTCACTCTTCCCCACAATATGAATGTGGGGTTTTTTTATTAAGAAAGGAGGGGGATTATGGAAGAGATATTCCAGCATTTCCGACCAGAAGAGCGTGAATTTATTGCTCAAGTTAGTGGCTGGCGTATGGAAGTAGAAGATCGCTATGCGCCAAAGTTAACGGACTTTCTAGATCCGCGTCAACGATTTATAGTACAGTCAATTATTGGGGATCAAGGCGATATTGAAGTGGCGTATTTTGGTGCATTTGATGAAGCTGAACGCAGAAGGATTCTTATATACCCGTCCTATTTTGAACCAGTTGAAGAGGATTATCAAATCACAGTATTTCATTTGCGCTATCCTACTAAGTTTGTTCAGCTTGAGCATCCAGATGTTTTAGGGGCGTTACTATCACTTGGTTTAGGAAGAGAGAAGTTTGGGGATATAAGATTAACCAACTCTACAGCCCAATTCGCTATTGCTTCAGAAATAGATGATTATGTAAGAGTTAATCTCACTTCAGTTGGTAAGGTGAAAGTATATGTAGAAGAGTTAAATTCAACTGAAATGATACTACCGAACGAAGAAGTTTGGACGGATGAAATGATGACAGTAAGTTCGATGCGTTTAGATACGGTTATCGCTTCTGTATTTAATATATCTCGTCAGAAATCAGTAGCTCTTATTAATAGTGGAAAAGTGAAGGTTAACTTTACTATCCGAGAAAATATATCTTTTGAATTACATGAACTCGATTTACTATCGATTCGAGGTTTCGGGAGATTTATGATAAGAGCTATTGAAGGAAGAACAAAAAAAGATAAAATTCGCATTAATATAGGTCGTATGGAAAGAAAATCATAACAATTTCATTAAATTTGTTATTTTTTCGATGTACTTACCATTAATGACCTGTATAATAGTTTACAATATATATAATGCTATAAGGGAGAGTGTAGAAAATGCCGTTATCGCCTGTTGATATACATAATAAAGAGTTTACCCGTGGTTTCAGAGGTTACAATGAAGATGAAGTCAATGAGTTTTTAATGCAAATCATAAAAGACTATGAAGTTGCTTTAAAAGAGAAAAAAGAGCTAGAAAGCAAATTGCTAACTTCGAATGAGCAAATTGGTCACTATAATTCAATTGAATCAACTCTTCAAAAATCAATTGTCATTGCACAAGAAGCTGCTGAAGAAGTGCGACGTAATTCTACTAAAGAAGCAAAATTGATCGTTAAAGAAGCTGAGAAAAATGCTGATCGTATTGTTAACGAAGCTCTATCAAAAGCACGTCGTATTGCACTAGAAATTGAAGAGTTGAAAAAACAATCTAAAGTATTCCGTAATCGCTTCAAAATGATTGTTGAAGCCCAATTAGATTTGATTGAATCCGATGATTGGGATCATTTATTGGAGTATGAAATTGATTCAACAGAATTAGAGCGCTTGGATACACCAGTAGAGTAATCGATACTTGACTGAATGCTTTCTGTTTTCTATAATGTCAACATATCAAAGAAAAAGTTATGATGGAGACAGTATTTTTTGAGTGATGTAAAAGCGATCTGAGGACGGTGTAAGCTCAGACTAAACACTCAAGGAAGAAAATCACTCTGGAACTAGATTACTGAACAAAAACAGTAAGTAGTCTCGGCTCACACTACGTTAAGGTGTCTAAGAGGCGTATTATTAATTATACGCAATTAGGGTGGTACCGCGAGATAATTCCTCCTCGTCCCTTTTTTGGGATGGGGAGTTTTTTATTTGCTAAAAAAAGAGGAGGATTTATATGGAATATAAAGATACGTTATTAATGCCGAAAACGGATTTCCCGATGCGTGGAAATTTGCCGGCAAATGAACCTAAAATTCAAGAAAAATGGGAGGAAATGGACATCAATGCGTTGGTGTTGGAGCGTACAAAAGATCGCCCAGCATTCATCTTACATGATGGCCCTCCGTACGCAAATGGTGATCTTCATATGGGTCATGCATTAAACAAAGTATTAAAAGATATGGTTAATCGTCACCGTTCAATGACTGGTTACTTCGTTCCTTATGTACCAGGTTGGGATACTCATGGTCTACCAATCGAGCAAGCATTAGCTAACAAAGGCGTAAAACGCAAAGAAATGACTACAGCGGAATTCCGTAAACTTTGTGAAGAGTATGCTTACGAACAAGTTGATCGTCAAAGAACTCAATTCAAACGTATCGGAGTACGTGGTGACTGGGATAATCCATATATCACATTACAACCAAAATTCGAAGCGCGTCAAATTAAAGTATTTGGTGATATGGCGAAAAAAGGTTATATCTATAAAGGTTTAAAACCAGTTTATTGGTCTCCATCAAGTGAATCAGCATTAGCTGAAGCAGAAATCGAATACCAAGATATCAAATCGCCATCTATCTATGTTGCATTTGATGTAAAAGACGGTAAAGGTGTAGTGAATACTGACGAAAGCTTTATCATCTGGACAACAACGCCATGGACAATTCCTGCTAACTTAGGTATTTCTGTGAATCCAGAATTCACATATACTGTAGTAAAAGTAGCTGATAAGAAATTTATCATCGCTAAAGGTTTACTTGAAAAAGTAGCAGAAACGTTAGAATGGGAAAACTACGAAATTGATCGTGAAATCTCTGGACAAGATTTAGAATACGTTGTAGCAGCTCACCCTATATACGGCCGTGATTCATTGATTATGTGCGGTGATCACGTAACACTTGACGCTGGTACTGGTTGTGTTCATACAGCTCCTGGACATGGTGAAGACGACTTTAACATAGGTAAAAAATACGATATCGGTATTTTAAGCCCAGTTAATAACCGTGGTGTATTAACTGAAGAAGCTCCTGGCTTCGAAGGATTGTTCTATAATGATGCCAATAAAGAAATTACAAAAGCATTAGAAGAAAAAGGAGCATTACTAAAACTTTCATTCTTCTCGCACTCATATCCACATGACTGGCGTACAAAAAAACCAGTTATTTATCGTGCAACTGCACAGTGGTTTGCATCAATTGAAGCATTCCGTCCCGAATTGTTACAAGCAATACGTGATACAAACTTTACACCTTCATGGGGTGAAACACGTCTATTCAATATGATTCGCGACCGTGGGGATTGGTGTATTTCTCGTCAACGTGCTTGGGGTGTTCCAATTCCAGTGTTTTATGCTGAGAATGATGAACCAATCATCACTGAAGAGACAATTGAGCATGTTGCAAATCTATTCAAAGAATACGGTTCAAATATTTGGTTCGAACGTGAAACAAAAGATTTATTACCAGCAGGCTTCACTCATCCAGGTAGCCCAAATGGCGAATTCACTAAAGAAACCGACATTATGGACGTTTGGTTTGACTCAGGTTCAACACACCAAGGTGTATTAGATGAACGCCCGGAATTACGCTACCCTGCAGACCTTTATTTAGAAGGCTCTGACCAATACCGTGGATGGTTTAACTCTTCACTTATTACAAGTGTTGCTATACACGGGCATGCGCCGTATAAAGGTTTACTTTCTCACGGGTTCGTATTAGATGGAGAAGGTCGCAAAATGAGTAAATCTATCGGGAATATTATCGCTCCTATCAAAGTAATGAACCAATACGGTGGCGATATTCTACGTTTATGGGTAGCATCAGTAGACTACACAGCTGACGTTCGTATTTCTATGGACATCATGAAGCAAGTTTCTGAAGTATACCGTAAAATTCGTAATACGCTTCGATTCCTACATGGTAATGTGAGTGACTTCAATCCTGAAACAGATCGCGTAGCATATGCAGATCTTCGTGAAGTAGATCGCTATATGTACATGAAATTACAAGATGTGATTAAAGGGGTACGCACGCATTATGATAACTATGAATTTGCAAGCGTATATCACACAATCAACAACTTCGTAGCAACTGAGTTAAGCTCATTCTACTTAGATATTGCAAAAGACGTTGTGTATATTGAAGGTCAAGATAATGCAGACCGTCGTGCAATGCAATCGGTTATGTATGATACATTACAAGCATTATTAAAATTATTAACTCCAATCATTCCACATACAACAGATGAAATGTGGTCATATTTAGGTAATACAGAGGTAGTGAGCGTTCAATTAACTGATATGCCAGAAGCTGTTGAACAAGAAGATTTTGAGATGCTACGCACGAAGTGGGCTCAAATCATCACTGTACGTAATGCAATTTTAAAAGCACTAGAAGAAGCACGTAATGCGAAAGTAATCGGTAAATCATTAGAAGCAAAAGTAACTGTCTTTGCAGATGAAGCAACTACGACTTTACTATCAGACCAAGATATTAATTTTGCTCAATTGAATATCGTTTCAGAATTCGTGGTAGGCGGTGAAACTACACAAGCTCCGGCAGAAGCAGTAGTAGTTGATAACATAGCTGTTCTTGTCGAAAAAGCTACAGGTGAAAAATGTGAACGTTGTTGGTCAATTTCTGAAACAGTTGGTCAAAGTGAATCACACCCAACATTATGTGCAAACTGTGCTGATGTTGTAGAAAAATACTATACTGAAGCATAATAAAAAAATGAGCATCCGATAATTTTATCGGACTGCTCATTTTTATTTTGAAAAAAGTACATTCAATGAAATCTGAAACAACATAATAATATATTTATCTGTTTAAGTGACGGTCTTTTTCAACGATTATTCATTGAAAAGGGCTTTTTTGTTGCAAAAAGAAGTATATTATAAGTAGTTTTTTTCATTCATAGCTCTATTATGTTAAAATGGTTAAGATATAGAGTAAACGGAGGATATTGCGGTGTATAAATATTATGGGCTAGCAGCTTTTGTAGTAATTATTGATCAACTAACAAAATGGAGTATCGTTAAAAACATGCAACTTGGTGAAAGTATTATGCTATGGGATCCTTATTTTGGACTTCTTTCGCATCGTAATCGCGGAGCAGCATGGGGAATGTTACAGGGACAATTTTGGTTATTTGCAATTGTTACGGTAGCTGTAATAATCGGTATTCTTTATTATTTTCATAAAGAAGCAAAAGGAAAGCCATTATTTCAAGTGAGCTTAATGTTCTTATTAGGTGGAGCGATTGGTAATTTTATTGATCGTGTATTTCGCGGTGAAGTAGTGGATTTTGTAAATGTACTAATCCCAGTTATTAATTATGATTTCCCGATTTTTAATATTGCAGATGCAGCGCTAACAATTGGCGTTGTGATGTTGATTATTTATATGCTCTTTGAAGAGAAACTCAATCAGAAAAAGGTGAAACAATGACAGCAGTAAGTTATACAGTAATGCAAGAATTGAATGGTGAGCGTATTGATAAAGCATTTGCAGCAATGCAACAAGACTGGTCACGTTCTCAAATTCAAGCTTGGTTAAAAGATGGAATCGTTATGGTAAATGATGAGCCTGTTAAAACAAAATATAAAGTAAAAGAAGGGGACGTTATTTCAGTAACTCCTCCAGAAACAGAACCACTTGAAATAGTGGCAGAAGATTTAAATTTAGAAATCGTCTATGAAGATAGCGATGTAATTGTAGTTAACAAGCCAAAAGGCATGGTCGTACATCCAGCGCCAGGTCATGCAACTGGTACTCTTGTAAATGGTCTAATGTATCATTGCCAAGATTTATCAGGTATTAATGGTGTAGCGCGTCCAGGAATCGTGCATCGTATTGATAAAGATACTTCAGGTTTATTAATGGTTGCCAAAAACGATAAAGCACATGAATCATTAGTACAGCAACTTGTAGATAAGACAGTAACTCGTCGTTATACGGCGCTTGTTCATGGTCATATCCCGCACGATAAAGGAACGATTGATGCGCCGATAGGTCGTGATTCACGCGATCGTCAAAAAATGGGCGTAGTTGATAATGGAAAGCATGCGATTACGCATTTTACTGTTATCGACCGTTTAGGAGTGGATTACACTCTTGTCCAATGTAGACTAGAAACAGGACGTACACATCAAATCCGTGTCCATATGAACTATATTGGTTATCCATTAGCAGGCGATCCAAAATACGGGCCGAGAAAAACACTCGACTTTGGTGGACAAGTTCTACACGCTGGTGTATTAGGCTTTATTCATCCTTCAACTGGTGAATATTTAGAATTTGAGGCGCCATTACCAGCCGATTATAAAGAGTTATTAAAAGAATTGAAAAGTAACTATTGACATTTTAAGTCCTAGAGTAATATACTTGTCGTAGTGAAAAACTAAATATTCACCTTTAAAGACAGTCCAGAGAGGCTGAGAAGGTATGCGTGAAATGTGGAAAATCCTTGTGATGCAAGTATTTTCGACATATCTTAAGTACACCTATATCCTCTTGGGCTCATTGCTCAAGAGGTTTTTTTATGCTCATAACGAGAGGAGGAAAAATAATGACACAGAAGGCAGTATTACTTGATGAACCAGCTATGAATCGTGCGTTAACTCGAATCGCTCATGAAATCATTGAACGCAATGAAGGAATTGATGAGTGTATTTTAGTAGGTATTAAAACGAGAGGCGCTTATTTAGCAAGAAGGCTAGCGCAAAAAATCAATAGAATTGAAGGTAAGGAAATACGTACCGGAGAACTTGATATCACACTATATCGTGATGATTTGTCAACAAAAACAGACAACGAAGAGCCACTAGTACAGCAAGTTGATATTACGGACAACGTATCAGAGCAAAAAATCATTCTTGTAGATGATGTGCTTTACACAGGTCGAACGGTAAGATCAGCGATGGATGCGGTCATGGACCTAGGAAGACCATCACAAATCCAACTAGCCGTATTAGTCGATCGTGGTCATAGAGAACTACCTATTCGTGCTGATTATGTAGGGAAGAATATTCCGACATCAGGAAATGAAAGAATCGTAGTTAACATGGTAGAAGTTGATGCTACGGATTGCGTCACAATTCACGAATAAGCAAGGTAAAGAATGTGAGGATGACATGATATGGCAAACGCAGTTTTAGATATAGATGAAAAACCAAAAGCACTCCAACTTGTTACACTAAGTGCTCAACATATGTTTGCGATGTTCGGCTCAACAATATTAGTACCAAAACTTACTGGTTTGAGCCCAGCGATGGCCCTTTTAACAAGCGGTATCGCAACGCTGATATTCTTATTAGTAACGAGATTTCAAGTCCCAGCTTACTTAGGATCTTCATTCGCTTTTATCACACCAATTATTTTTGTATCAAACACTGGTGGTGTTGGAAGTGCGATGATTGGATCGATGTTCGTCGGTTTAACTTACGGCATAGTCTCACTACTCATATGGAAAACGGGTTATAAATGGATTATGAAGTTATTGCCGCCAATCGTTGTAGCTCCGGTTATTATGGTTATCGGTCTTGGTCTTGCAACAGTTGCAGTTGATATGGCGATGAATATTCCAGATAGTGATGGTGGGAAGATATATAGTTTCCCAGACTTCTCTGCAGCTCTAGTTACGTTAGCAGCCGCCATTATTTGTACAATCTTCTTCAAAAATATCATTAGCACAATGCCAATTCTAATCGGTTTAGTTGTAGGTTATATATACTCAGCAGCAATAGGTATTGTCGATTATACTGCAATTGGACAAGCAAAATGGTTTGCACTTCCTGATTTCTTAATCCCAGGAATAGATTATGAATTCAAAGTAACAAGCACATTGCTTCTAGCGATGGTACCAATCGTGATTGTCACGATATCAGAACATATTGGTCACCAATTAGTATTAGGCAAAGTTGTAAATCGCAACTATATTAAAGAACCAGGTTTACATCGTTCACTATTAGGTGATGGTTTAGGAACGCTAATGAGTGCCTTCATCGGTGGACCACCGAAAACAACTTATGGTGAAAACATCGGTGTCTTAGTATTAACAAGAGTTTATAGTGTGTACGTCATCGGTGGCGCAGCAATATTAGCGATAGTGATGGCTTTCTTTTCAAAAGCGATGGCAGTTATCGAAACAATTCCAACTTCAGTGTTGGGTGGTGTATCAATTCTATTATTCGGAATCATCGCATCTAGTGGTCTACGTATGCTAGTAGAAAATAAAGTAGACTTCGATGATAAACGCAACTTAGTCATTGCATCAGTTATCCTGATCTTTGGAATCGGTGGCGCAACATTGAAAATACCGCAAGTTTCTGACACATTTGCAATTGAAGGCATGGCCTTAGCAGCCATCGTCGGTGTCATTTTAAACTTAGTACTACCAGGTCGCGATAAAGACGTCGCTGATTTGGATGAATAACATTTAAATACTGTACCTTTTAACAGATTGCCCAGAGAGGCAAAGAAGGGTTATATAGATTCGAAAGCATGTGCGAAAGCGCTATGCTTATCCTGTCATATCCTTCCTCAGCCTCCCTACTAATCTAGGGAGGCTTTATTTATAAACTAGGAGGCTCATGATGAAAAACTTACTGTCAATGGATGAAGTATCAAAAGAAGAAATTATGCTGATATTAAAACGCGCTGCGGAATTTGAAGCAGGTGCGAAACCACAACTAGAGAAAGAGTACTTTATCGCAAACCTATTTTTTGAGCCAAGCACAAGAACAAAAACATCATTTGAATCAGCAGAAAGAAAAATAGGTGCTACAGTAATTCCGTTCGAAGCAGGATTCTCAAGCGTGATAAAGGGTGAAACATTGTACGACACAGTAAAAACGATTCAACAAAGTGGTATCGATGCAGTCGTTATTCGTCATAAACAAGATGCATACTACGAAGAGCTTTTAGAAGGTTTGGATGTATCAATTATCAATGCAGGTGATGGTGCCGGTCAGCATCCTTCTCAATCTTTACTTGATTTATACACAATATTCAAAGAGTTCGGGGAATTTGAAGGGGTCAATGTTACAATTGCAGGTGATGTTTCTCATAGTCGTGTTGCAAAATCAGATGCAACAGCACTTACTACTTTAGGAGCAAACGTCAACTTTGTTTGTCCACCAGAGTGGCAAGGTGAGTATGATGCGCATCAAGATTGGGATCAACTAATCGAAGAGAGTGATGTCATTATGCTACTTCGTGTACAACATGAACGTGAAGCAGCATATGATGGATTCACAGTTGAATCATACAGAGAAAGATATGGCTTAACTGAGGAACGTGAAAAAATGATGAAAGATAAAGCAATTATCATGCATCCGGCACCGATTAACCGTGGTGTAGAAATTGATTCATCATTAGTAGAATGTGAGCGTTCAAGAATCTTCTCTCAAATGCGAAACGGACTATTCATCCGTATGGCAATATTAGAACATATTTTAAAGGGGCGAGGCTAATATGACAAAATTACTGAAAAATGTTCAAATGTTAAATGAACAAGGCGAGTTTCAATCAACAGACATCCTGATAGATGGTGGTAACATTAAAGAAATCGGTGCTTCAATCTCGGCTGAGGCTTCTGAAGTAATCGACGGTAAAGGTCTTGTAGTAGCCCCAGGTTTTGTAGATGTACATACTCATCTTCGTGAGCCAGGTTTCGAACATAAAGAAACGATTGCAACTGGTACAGCTTCTGCAGCAAAAGGTGGCTTCACAACAATTTGTGCAATGCCTAACACTAAGCCAGTACCAGATTCAATTGAAAATCTCGACTACATAAATAGTTTGATTGAAGATAGTGCAGTTATTCGCGTTTTACCTTATGGGTCTTTAACAGTCGCACAATCTGGGGACAAACGCACAAACTTAACAGATTTAAAAGCACATGGTGCAGTTGCATTCTCTGATGATGGTGTTGGTGTACAAGAAGCAGCAACGATGTTTGAGCAAATGAAAGATGCAGCGAAAATTGGCATGGCGGTCGTTGCGCACTGCGAAGATAATTCGTTGATCTACGATGGCGTGATGCACGAAGGCACTCGCAATCATGAGCTAGGTTTGCCGGGGATACCATCTGTTTGTGAATCAGTGCAAATCGCCCGAGACGTTCTTTTAGCTGAAGCAGCAGGTGCACATTACCATGTATGTCACGTATCAACAAAAGAATCGGTACGCGTAGTACGTGATGCAAAAGCAGCAGGCATTAAAGTTACTGCAGAGGTTTGTCCGCACCACCTTCTATTAGAAGAAATGGACATTCCATCAGATGATGCAAACTGGAAAATGAATCCACCATTACGTGCGAATGATGACTTACAAGCATTACATGAAGCATTACTTGATGGCACCATTGACTGTATCGCAACAGACCACGCACCACACACAGTTGAAGAAAAATGCTGTGGCATGGTAGGTGCACCATTCGGCATTGTCGGTTTTGAAACAGCGTTCCCACTACTTTATACAAAATTTGTTGAAACAGGTAAATGGACATTAAAACAATTAATCGATTGGATGGCTGCAAAACCAGCTGAGTTATTCAACTTACCGTATGGCAAGATAGAAGTTGGGGCATCGGCAGATTTAATCTTACTTGATCTAAATAAAGAACAAACAATTGATGCTGAAGGTTTCGTATCAAAAGGTAGAAACACACCATTCAATGGATGGACAGCAAAAGGCTGGCCAGTTATGACAATCTTTGAAGGTAACATCGTATGGGAGGAAGCACAATGACAATCAGAAAGTTAATTTTAGAAAACGGTATCGTATTTGAAGGGCAAGCCTTTGGTAGTGACTTAGCATCAGACGGAGAAGTTGTATTTACAACAGGAATGACAGGCTATCAAGAAACATTGTCTGACCCATCATTTGCAGGACAAATTGTGACAATGACATATCCATTAATCGGTAACTACGGTATTAATCGTGACGATTTCGAAACAATTGACCCTGCAATAAAAGGATTCGTTGTACGCGAATTAGCACAAACACCATCAAATTTCCGTTGTGACACAACATTAGATGAATTCTTCAAAATGAAAAAAATCCCTGGTATTGAAGGGATTGATACAAGAAAGTTAACTCGTTTGATTCGCGAAATGGGTTCGATTAAAGCTACTTTAACAGCAGCAGGAGAAGAAGTAGTTGTTGAAGAGGTAGTAGCAAAATTAAAATCAACTACATTCCCAACAAACCAAGTAGAGCAAGTTTCTACCAAAACACCATATCCAAGCCCAGGTCGAGGTAAAAAAGTTGTATTAATGGACTTCGGTATGAAGCATGGTATTTTGCGCGAGTTAAACAAACGTGACTGTGACGTCGTTGTAGTGCCTTACAATATGCCAGCAGAAGAAATTTTAGCTTTATATCCAGACGGTATAATGTTATCAAATGGACCTGGAGATCCAAAAGATGTGCCAGTAGCAATTGAAACAATTAAAAATCTAATCGGAAAAGTGCCAATGTTCGGTATTTGCTTAGGACATCAACTTTTCGCACTAGCTTGTGGCGCAGATTCGTTCAAACTTAAATTTGGACACCGTGGTGCTAATCATCCAGTAAAAGAACTAAAAACTGGACTTACTGAACTAACTTCTCAAAATCATGGCTATGCAATCGATCCAGCTTCACTAGAAGGAACTAGTTTAGAAGTTACTCATCTTGCATTAAATGACGGAACAATCGAAGGTTTAAAACATAAAGAATATCCAGTATTCACCGTACAATATCACCCAGAAGCATCACCAGGACCAGAAGATTCAAACCACTTATTTGATGAATTTATCGAGTTAATGAATGTAGATACTAGAAAGGAGCAACACCATGCCTAAACGTCAAGATATCAAAACCATTTTAGTAATCGGCTCAGGCCCAATCGTAATCGGACAAGCTGCAGAATTCGACTATGCAGGAACACAAGCATGTCTATCATTAAAAGAAGAGGGCTACCGCGTCATTTTAATTAACTCAAACCCAGCAACAATTATGACGGATACGCAAATCGCAGATAAAGTGTACATCGAACCAATTACATTGGAGTTTGTTTCACGTATTATCCGTAAAGAACGCCCAGATGCAGTACTACCAACTTTAGGTGGTCAAACGGGTTTAAACATGGCTATTGAATTACATGAATCAGGAATTTTAGATGAACTAAACATTGAAATCCTTGGTACAAAACTTGATGCCATCAATAAAGCTGAAGACCGAGATTTGTTCCGTAACTTAATGTACGAATTAGGGGTTCCTGTACCAGAATCAGACATTATTCACAACTTAGAAGAAGCAAATGCTTTTGTTGAAAAAATTGGTTATCCAGTAATCGTTCGTCCTGCTTTCACGCTTGGCGGAACTGGCGGTGGTATTTGTTATAACGATCAAGATTTAAACGAAATCGTGACATCTGGTCTAAAATATAGCCCGGTAACACAATGTTTACTAGAAAAATCAATCGCAGGTTTCAAAGAAATAGAATATGAAGTAATGCGTGACTCTAAAGACAATGCAATCGTAGTTTGTAACATGGAAAATGTGGATCCAGTTGGGATTCATACAGGAGATTCAATTGTAGTTGCACCATCTCAAACTTTATCAGACCGTGAGTATCACATGCTACGAAATGTATCGCTTAAAATCATTCGTGCACTTAAAATCGAAGGTGGTTGTAACGTTCAACTTGCCCTTGATCCACACAGCTTCAACTACTATATTATTGAAGTGAATCCACGTGTATCACGTTCATCAGCACTTGCTTCAAAAGCAACTGGTTACCCAATTGCGAAGCTTGCAGCGAAAATCGCAGTCGGTTTAACACTAGATGAAATGATGAACCCTGTTACGGGCAAAACTTACGCTTGCTTCGAACCAGCACTAGATTATGTTGTGGCGAAAATTCCACGCTGGCCTTTCGATAAATTCGAAAATGCAAAACGTAACTTAGGCACTCAAATGAAAGCAACTGGTGAAGTAATGGCAATCGGCCGTAATTTCGAGGAAGCTATGCTAAAAGCAGTTCGTTCACTTGAAACTGGGCATAAACATATTGAAATGAAAAATCCTGACGAGCTGTCAGATCAATGGATTGAAAAACGTATCCGTAAAGCAGGAGATGAGCGTCTATTCTTCCTGGGAGAAGCATTGCGTCGAGGCGTGACAATCGAAACAATCCATGACTGGAGTCAAATCGATATATTCTTCTTAAATAAATTTAAAAACATTGTTGATTATGAAACTGTATTAAAAGATAATCCGCATGACAAAGTCGTATTGCGCCAAGCAAAACGTATAGGTTTTGCAGATGAAACAGTTGCGAAACTTTGGAATACAACAGAGTCTGCTATCTACGATTTTCGTAAAGAAAATGGCATCATACCAGTTTACAAAATGGTAGATACATGTGCTGCTGAATTTGAATCAGAAACACCATACTTCTACGGTACATACGAAGATGAAAATGAATCAATCCAATCAGAACGTGAATCGGTAATCGTGCTTGGATCAGGTCCAATTCGTATCGGACAAGGGGTAGAATTTGACTACGCAACAGTACACTCTGTTTGGGCGATTAAAGAAGCAGGGTACGAGGCAATCATTATTAACTCAAACCCAGAAACAGTTTCAACTGACTTCTCAATCTCTGATAAGCTTTACTTCGAGCCATTAACAATTGAAGATGTTATGCACATCATTGATCTTGAACAACCAAAAGGTGTTGTCGTCCAATTTGGTGGCCAAACAGCTATTAACCTAGCAGATAAATTGGAAGCAAGAGGCGTGAAAATTTTAGGAACATCACTAGATGCAATTGACCGTGCTGAATCACGCGACCGTTTCGAGGAAGCACTGCATGAAATAGGTATCCCACAACCAATGGGTAAAACGGCTACTTCTGCAGAAGAAGCGATTGTTATTGCTAAGAGAATCGGATTCCCAGTTTTAGTGAGACCATCATATGTACTAGGTGGACGCGCAATGGAAATCGTTTATAACGAAGAAGAACTACAATATTACATGGAGCATGCGGTTGAAGCTAGCCCAGAGCACCCAGTATTAGTTGATAGATACTTAACTGGTACAGAAATTGAAGTAGATGCGATTTGTGACGGTGAGAACGTCTTGATTCCGGGTATTATGGAGCATATCGAACGTGCAGGTGTTCACTCAGGTGACTCGATTGCAGTATATCCACCTCAACAACTGTCTCAAAAACATATTGATACATTAACAGACTATACAACTCGTTTAGCAAAAGGGTTGGAAATCAAAGGTTTAATGAACATCCAGTATGTAATTTCTGATGATGAAGTATATGTTATCGAAGTAAACCCACGTGCATCACGTACAGTACCGTTCTTAAGTAAAATTACGAACTTACCGATGGCGAATATTGCAACAAAAGCGATACTGGGTCAATCAATTGTGGAACAAGGTTACCAAACTGGTTTAGCACCGATTCAAAAAGGTGTTTACGTGAAAGTACCAGTATTCAGCTTTGCTAAATTGCGTCGGGTTGACATTACATTAGGACCTGAAATGAAATCAACAGGTGAAGTAATGGGTAAAGATAGTACACTAGAAAAAGCGCTATATAAAGGTCTAGTAGCTGCTGGTATGGATATTAAGGATCACGGTTCAGTCTTAATGACAGTAGCGGACAAAGATAAAGACGAAGCAATTGCTTTAGCTAAACGCTTTACGAATATCGGTTATAGTATTTTAGCAACACCAGGTACTGCAAAAGCAATTGAAGAAGCAGGTATAAAAGCGAGTGTTGTTGATAAAATTGGATCAAATGGTCCTACTTTACTAGACGTAATCCAAAATGGCGGTGCGCAATTAATCGTCAATACACTAACAAAAGGAAAACAACCCGCACGTGACGGTTTCCGTATCCGCCGTGAATCAGTAGAAAATGGGGTTCCATGCTTAACATCTCTTGATACTGCAGAGGCAATGCTTCGAGTAATCGAATCTATGACCTTTACAGCTGAAGAAATGCCTAAGCAGGAGGTGCGAGGATGATTCACCAAGAACGTATGCAAGTTGTACGCCAACAGCAAATTGCTGAGGATATTTTTGAGCTGACTTTAACAGGTCAGCTTGTCCATGATATGAAACAACCGGGTCAATTCGTCCATGTACGTGTAACGGATACTTTTGAACCTTTATTAAGAAGACCGATTAGTATCGCATCAATTGATCATGAACTAATGCAGTTCACAATGATTTACCGAGCAGAAGGTCGTGGTACGACAATCTTATCGGCAAAACGACCAGGTGAAGAAGTGGATGTACTTGGACCACTAGGACACGGTTTCCCTGTAGAAGAAGTAGAGCCGGGGCAAACAGCACTTTTAGTTGGTGGTGGTATTGGCGTGCCTCCTTTGTATCAGCTTTCAAAAGAATTGCATGCAAAAGGAGTACGTACGATTCACGTACTAGGATTCCAATCTGAAAACAACGTCTTTTACGAAAAGGAATTTTCCGAGTTAGACGACACATATATCGTAACTGCAGATGGTAGTCAAGGAACAAAAGGATTTGTTACTGACTTATTAAGAGATAAAGCACCTGATTTTGATGTTTTTTATAGCTGTGGACCCACTCCGATGCTAGGAGCATTAGAGCAAACTTATCCTGATAAAAAAGGATTCCTTTCCTTTGAAGAGCGCATGGGCTGCGGCATCGGAGCTTGCTATGCTTGCGTATGTAATACAACAGATGCAACAGAAAAAGAATACTTGAAGATTTGTTCTGACGGTCCAGTCTTCCCGAGAGGAGTTGTGAAGCTATGAATAGATTACAAGTCGAATTACCAGGCTTATCATTAAAAAACCCAATTATCCCAGCTTCAGGCTGCTTCGGTTTTGGACAAGAATATGCACAGCTTTATGATCTATCAAAGCTAGGTGCAATAATGATTAAAGCTACAACATTGGAAACACGCTCTGGTAACCCAACACCACGTGTTGCTGAAACAGCAGCAGGTATGTTAAATGCCATTGGTTTACAAAATCCAGGTTTAGAGCATGTTTTATCACATGAACTTCCGTGGTTAGAAAAATATGATGTACCGATTATTGCTAATGTGGCTGGAACAGAAACGGCCGATTATGTAGCAGTAGCAGAGGCTATTTCAAAAGCACCAAATGTACATGCATTAGAGTTGAATATTTCATGTCCAAATGTTAAATGTGGTGGGATTCAATTCGGTACAGATCCGAAATCAGCAAGTGACTTAACGGCAGCAGTAAAAGCGGTATCAGATGTACCTGTATATGTAAAATTATCACCAAATGTAACGAATATCTCTGAAATAGCTAAAGCTGTAGAAGCTGGTGGAGCAGACGGTATTACGATGATTAATACATTAATCGGTATGCGTTTGCATCCGAAAACAGGAAAACCAATTATTGCTAACGGTACTGGAGGATTATCAGGCCCAGCTGTTAAACCGGTATCAATTCGTATGGTTCATGAAGTAAGTCGAAACGTTAATATTCCCATCATTGGAATGGGCGGAGTTGCAACTGCAGAAGATGTGATCGACTTCCTATCTGTAGGGGCAAGTGCTGTAGCAGTAGGTACTGCAAACTTTGTGGATCCATTCATCTGCCCAAATATTATAGAAGCATTACCACAAAAGCTAGATGAATTAGGTTATGACAAATTAACAGATGTAATTGGAAGGAGCCATCGCTAAATGAATAATAAGCCTATTATCGCGTTAGATTTTCCAGATGAACAGAAGGTAATGACATTTCTTTCGCAGTTCAATGAGCCACTATTTGTGAAGGTGGGTCTTGAGCTTTATTTACAAGTAGGGCCAGACATCATTCGCGAAATTAAAGCACAAGGTCACGACATTTTTTTAGATTTAAAACTACATGATATTCCAAATACGGTGAAATCAGCGATGAAGGGCTTAGCAAAACTTGGTGTGGACTTAGTAAATGTCCATGCTGCAGGCGGTTCAAATATGATGGCGGCTGCTCTTGAGGGATTAAAAGAGGGAACTGAGGAAGGTAAACAGCGACCAGCTTTAATTGCAGTAACTCAGTTAACCTCAACGACTGAAGAGGAAATGCAAAACGAGCAACAAATCAATTTATCTTTAGATCAATCAGTACTGCATTATGCCAAACTGGCACAATCAGCTGGTTTAGATGGTGTTGTATGCTCTGTACTCGAAGCAAAAGCAATCAGCGAAGTATGTGGAGAAAGCTTCCTAAAAGTAACACCAGGTATTCGCATGGCTGGCGGGGCTGCACATGATCAAAAACGCGTTGCTACACCTGATTTTGCACACCAAGAAGGATCGACCCAAATCGTTGTAGGTCGTGCTATTACACAAGCAGAAAATCCAGTTGAAGCGTACCATGCTGTACAACAATTATGGGGAGGACAACAATAATGACAATTCAAAAAGAAGTAGCACAAGGTATGTTAGAAGTAGGGGCAGTAGAGCTAAGTCCGAATGATCCATTTACTTGGGCATCAGGTATTAAATCACCAATCTACTGTGATACACGTCTAACAATTTCTTTTCCAAAAGTACGTACAACAATCGCAAACGGCCTTGCAGCGCTTATTAAAGAAAACTTCCCAGAAACAGATGTAGTAGCAGGTACAGCGACAGCGGGAATTCCACATGCAGCATGGGTAAGCGATATTTTAGACTTACCAATGGTATATGTACGTTCAAAACCAAAAGACCATGGTCGTGGTAACCAAACAGAAGGGAAACTTTCAACAGGTCAAAAGGTAGTTGTGGTAGAAGATATTATTTCAACAGGTGGCTCAAGTATTACAGCTGTAGAAGCACTTCGTCGTGAAGGGGCAGAAGTACTTGGTGTTGTTTCAGTGTATTCATATAAATTACCACGTGCTGAACAAGCCTTTGAAGAAGTTGGTGTTCCTTACTATAGCCTATCAAACTTCGAAGCGTTAGTTGAAGCGGCAAAAGAATCAGGTGCTATTAATGAATCAGACATTCCAGGTTTACTGCAATGGCATGAGGATTTAAAAGCAGGGAATTTAAAATAATATATTAAATATAGGCATTCAAAAAAACTAGCATGAGAATCGAAATTCTCTCATGCTAGTTTTTTTATTGTTCAAAATTCTAATTCAAATTAAGGGGATATTTTTCATGGAAATAAAATAATTGGTAAAAAATGTTGCTAAATTATAGAAAATGTTTTAAAATCAATTAAACCAATGAGTTAACTAGGAATATTAAATAGATTTCTTATCTTGAGAAACTGAGGGAATTGGCCCACTGAAGTTTCAGCAACCCCTATTGTTTAGGAAGGTGCTAACTCCAACATGATTGCATGAAATCATGAGAGATAAGAGTTGAATTAGCTCCCCTCAATTCTCTTTCTCGATTATGTAGAAAGAGAGTTTTTATTAGAAGTCGTTTATTCCGCAATTGGTTAATAAAAAGGAGAGAGGTTATAAAGATGGTACAAAGAATTGATGGAAAACAAGAGAAGTTTGTATTGAATGGAGCGACACAAGTAGGAAGTGTCATTTTAAAAGTAAAGGATCTGGAGCGTCAAATTGCATTTTACGAAAATGTAGTTGGTCTTGATGTATTAGAGAGAAATACACAACATGCTAAGTTTGGTGGAAAAGGTAGTAACACAGTTATTTTTGAATTAGAAAAAACAGCAGAAAAATTACAACCGGCTAAAAGTACCGGTCTATTCCATACAGCATTTTTATTACCAGGTAGAGAAGCGTTTGCAACGAAATTTTTTGAAATTCTGCGTAATAAGGAAACGATTGATAGTCCAGTAGAACAAGCTTCACGTTTCCCGCACTTTGAACGCTTCATCCCAATTGCTAGATTAGATAGTGCGAGTGATCATGGATATAGTGAGGCGTTTTATATGTATGATATTGAAGGAAATGGTATTGAGATATATGCTGATCGTAATCGTGAAGATTGGGATAAGTATCCAGGTGGTAGTAATCCACTTAACTTTAAAGAATTAGCTCCGTTAGCTGATTTTGAAACAGATGGTAAATTACCAACAGAAACAATTGTAGGTCATGTCCATTTACGAGTAGCGAATATCGAGGAATCGGTAGATTTCTACGTCAATACGTTAGGTTTTGAGGAACAGGTAATTATTGATACTGCATTCTTTATTTCGACAGGTGGCTATCATCATCATATTGCGGGAAATGTATGGTCGGGTGAAGGGCTTCAAAAGGCGGAAAAGAATGAATCAGGATTGAAAGAAGTAAGGTTTAAATTACCAACAACAGAAAATTTCGAATCAGCAAAAAAATATATTAAACAACAAATACAAATTCAAGATTTGGGAAATGAGTTTGCGGTAGAAGATCCAAGTGGTAATCGTATTGTTTTTGAAATTGCATAAAACAATTAAAGCAAAATCGTTATAGAAGGTGACAAAATGAAGTTTGATTTTATGTATTTTTTAGAATCGCTACCACAATTATTGAAGTATGTATATATCACATTAGGTGTTTCTGTGGTATCAATGATTATTTCATTTTTTATTAGTATTCTGCTTGTTCTCATTGATCGTAATCGAATAAAAGTGTTATATCCATTATCTCGATTATATATTTCATTTTTTAGAGGGACACCATTACTTGTGCAGTTATTCGTTTTATATTTTGGACTTCCTCAGATTTTCCCTGAGATGGCTGTTATAACTTCCTTACAAGCAGCTTTAATTGGTCTAAGCTTAAATAATGCAGCGTATTTATCTGAAATTTTACGTGGTTCTTTAAATGGAGTGGAGAGCAATCAAATGGACGCTTGTTTGTCTGTAGGAATGACAAAAATGCAAGCCATGAGAAAGGTGATTTTTCCGCAGGCTATTCGAGTAGCAGTTCCTGCACTTGGTAATAATTTTATTGGTCTAATTAAAGAATCCTCTTTAACGTTTGTGTTAGGGTTAGCAGAAATTTTAGCTCATGCCAAAATGCTTGCTGCAGAGTCTTATCTTTATATGGAAAGTTACTTAGCTGTTGCAATTATCTACTGGGGTTTAACCGTTATTATTGGTTGGCTACAGAGACGATTAGAATATCGCTTAGAAGTACCTTACCTGTAATTAAGGAGTGAAAAAGGATGATAAGTGTTCAGAATCTTCACAAATCATATAAAGATAACGAAGTATTAAAAGGGATTTCTTTAACTGTGGAAAAGGGTCAAGTTGTAGCGATAATAGGGCCATCTGGATCAGGTAAGTCGACTCTATTAAGATGCTTAAATGTATTAGAACAAGCGGATAAGGGTCAAATAATAATCGATGATGTAACCGTAGATGTTGCCAATCTAACAAATAAAAAGGTGCAATTATTAAGGCGTAAAACTGCTATGGTTTTTCAAAATTATAGCTTGTTTAAAAACAAAACGGTAAAAGAAAATATTACATTGCCGTTAGTTACCGTACAGAAAAATTCGCAAGTGGAAGCTGAAAGTATTGCGGAAAAATTACTATTACAAGTTGGTTTATCTGAAAAAGAAGACTATTATCCAAATAGTTTGTCGGGTGGTCAGCAACAACGCGTAGGGATTGCTAGAGCTATCGCTCTAAATCCTTATGCAATTTTGTTCGATGAACCTACTTCAGCACTCGATCCTGAATTAGTAGGAGAAGTTCTACAAGTAATTCAAAACCTATCGCTTTCGAATATGACTATGATTGTAGTAACTCATGAAATGTCATTTGCAAGACAAGTGGCTGACCATGTTGTTTTTATGGCGGAGGGTTCTATTATTGAACAAGGAACTCCTGAAGAGATTTTTAATAATCCAAAGCAGGAAAGAACACAGAAATTTTTACAACAATTAAATAGTAGAAACCAGTTAGTGGGTAAGGAGATGGTAGTATGAAATTCAAAAAAATATTGTCACTTATAATAGTTTTTACAGTGGTTGGGGTATTAGCGGCATGTAGTTCAAAGGATTCTTCTAACAGAGAGAATTCTGTGAAAGCAGATGAAAAAGTTCTTAATGTTGGGACAGCTGCTGGAAGAAGTCCATTTATCTATCAAAAGGACAATAAAGTAATTGGTTATGATGCGGATGTTATTGAAGCGGCTGCAAAAAAGGCAGGATATAAAGTGAATTGGACAACGGCTGATTTTGAGGGATTATTTGGATCATTAGATTCAGGTCGTATTGATACAATTGCAAATCAATTATCAGTGACAACTGAGAGAGAAGAAAAATATACATTTACCGTACCGTATCTATATTCAGGATCAGTATTTGCGGTAAAGGCAAATAACGATAATATTAATTCGATTGATGATTTAAAAGGTAAAGTGGTTGGGGTAGGTTTAGGGACAGCTGCTGAAAAAGAATTAAAAGATATAAATAAAAACAATGACTTTACGATTAAAACATTTTCTGAGGACCCTACAGCAGAATTGAAGGAAGTATCATTAGGACGTGTTGACGCTTATTATAATGATCAAGTACAAGTGAAAACAACTATTGAAAAAGCTAAATTGGAAGATGTGAAAATAGGATTTGGTCCCACATCATGGGGGAATATTGCATTTCCATTTACTACTGACAGTAAAAAGGTAGAAGATATTTCGAAAGCTTTAGAAGAATTAACAAATGACGGTACATTAAAAGAAATTTCAGAGAAATGGTTAGGCATTGATGCAACGAATAAGCAATAAGTGAAAGGAGCCACACATGGTAAATGTGGGCTCCTTTTAATTGTTCTTAAATAGAATTATTTTAACTTCATGATTAATTCTTCATCTGGTGTTACATATAAAGTCCTCTGCTCAAAGTAGATAACAAAGCCTGGTTTTGACCCGTTTGGTTTTTTTACCTGACGTATTTCAGTGTAATCTACTGGTACTGATGAAGATTCACGTGCTTTACTAAAATAGGCTGATAAAGTTGCTGCTTCTAGTAAAGTTTGTTCATCTGGTTCAGATGAGTGAATAACGACGTGAGATCCTGGGATATCCTTAGTATGCAACCAAATTTCAGATTTACGTGCGATTTTAAATGTTAGATAATCATTTTGTTTATTGTTTTTGCCAACTGAAATGTCAATGCCCGTGGAAGATTTGAATTTCTCTGGAGCTGGTTTAGTTGGCTTTTTACGACGTTTAGAAGCACGTAGTTTCAAGTAGCCCTGTTCCGCTAACTCTTCACGAATCTCCTCTATATCAGCAGGCGCAGCTTGTTGTACTTGTTGCGATAGCATTTCAAAGTAGGCTAAATCTTCTTGCGTTTTATCAAGTTGCTCTTGCACCATGATAAGTGCGTTTTTCGCCTTGTTGTACTTAGTATAGTAGCTCTGTGCATTTTCAACAGGTGTTTTCCGTTCGCTAATAGGGATCGTGATTTCCTCACTGTCCTCGCTATAATAATTAACAACAGTAACTTCTTTTTGCCCTTTTTCAAAAGCATACAAGTTAGCCATTAATAACTCACCGAATAATTGGAATTGGTCTAAATTGTTTGCTCGATCTAAATCTTTTTGGAGTTTTTTTAACTTTAATTTAAGTTTGCTAATTTCGTTTTGTAACCAGCGTTCTAAATCACCAGCTTGTTGTTTAACGCGGTCTCTCTCAGCTCTTGCAAAGAATACGCGATCTAGTAGAGTGCTAAGGTTTGGGTAGCTTGTATGAACACCTTCTAAATGTGTTAATTTCACTGGTGAAAAATATATTTTCCCCTTTATTTCGGCGTAGGTTGGTAAATTCCCTCCAATTTTAAATTCTTCAATAAATGAAGAGAAGAGGTCAGCGATTGGTTGCCCTGTAGCTTCACTTCTGTATAACAATTCAGTAGCGTGTAAGGGAGAGAAGCCTGTAAAATGCTGTACTATTTCTTGTGCGTTTTTTTCTTCAGCAAAGAATAGCTGTAATGATTCCATGCTTACGGTTTTAGGGTCTTCCTTATCTTGTTCTGGTGGTGCGATAAAAGGTTGACCAGGTAAAACTGTACGGTAACTATTCATAGCAGGTGGTAGATGCTTTAAGCTATCAACGATTTTGTCTGTTTCTTTGTCGACTAAAATTAAATTGCTATGGCGCCCCATGATTTCCGCGTGTAATTCCCTCGTGATAGGGTCACCAATCTCATTTTTACTAGCAATTCTAAAGATAAGGACTCGGTCAGCACCTTGTTGTTGTATTGATTCAATAAACCCACCTTCAATATGTTTACGGAGTAATGAGCAAAACATAGGTGGTTCTGGTGGGTTTTCAATTGTTTGTTCTGTGATATGAACACGTGCATAAGAAGGGTGAATTGAAAATAGTAATTTGTGATTTCCACCATTGGCACGTATATGTAAAATAATTTCTTGGGTGTTCGGTTGATGCACTTTCGCGATTCGGCCAGTTACTAACTGTTGTAGTTCTTTCGCCATTGCGATTGTAAATAAACCATCATAAGCCATAAGTAATTCCTCTTTCAAAACGTTTTGTTCTATCTTAACATTTTTTAGTTTATATAGTTAAGTGTAGGATTTGGAAAATGTACTTCTTCGTGACTAGTGACTATCGATAGTAACCATTTTTTTGTTCCATTAAGTGAACTTCTAGCAAATCAGCAAGGCAAAACTTGTTTTCATATGTTATAATTAAAAATCAGTATGCAAAGAAGGATGTGACTGACCTTGGTGCGTAGTATGACTGGATTTGGCAGGGGTGTCACAACAACGGAACAATTTCAGCTTACTGTAGAAATTCGATCGGTAAATCATCGATTTTTAGAAGTAACGACACGTTTTCCGAAAGAGTGGATGGAAGCGGAAGTTCATACAAAAAAAATGCTTTCCTCATTAGTTTCAAGAGGTAAGTTAGATGTTTCCGTACATGTGAAAGAATTGTCACAGCAACAGCAAGTTGTACAAGTGAATTGGCCTCTAGTCAATGCTTATAAAGAAGCAAGAGAAGAATTGCAAAAACAGATATTGCTCGACGAGAAGTGGTCGATGACAGAACTTTTGAGTTTAGAGCAAGCATTAACTGTCAAAGTGCAAGAGACATCAAAAGAAGAGATTTTAACAGCTGTTGATCAAGCTGTACAACAAGCTGCAAATGCACTGATCCAAATGCGCGAAAGAGAAGGTCAGGAATTGCAAGAGGCAGTAGTAGGTTTCAAAACGGATTTAGCAGAGCAAATTGAGTTAATTCGTAAAGTGGCCGATCAAGCCGTGCAAAAGTATCGCGATAAGCTCGTTACAAGAATTGCAGAGCTTACAGACATTAGCTCATTAGAAGAACGATTATTAGCAGAGGTTGCAATTTTTGCTGAAAAAGCAGATATTGCAGAGGAGTTAGACCGTTTATCGAGTCATTTTGCCCAGCTTGATGAAACGCTTCAAGATAATGTTTCTATCGGAAGAAAACTCGATTTCTTATTGCAAGAAATTCATCGTGAAATTAATACAATTGGCTCTAAAAACCAATCTGTTGAAGCTTCAGCTGCTGTTGTCCAAGCAAAAACGATTCTTGAAAAAATGCGAGAACAAGTTCAAAATATTGAATAATTGTGTTTACTAAATGTACTATTAATATATTGTAATGATGAGGGAGAAAGTATGAGAAGAGAACGTGGATTATTAATTGTCCTATCTGGCCCTTCAGGTGTCGGAAAAGGTACTGTACGAAAAGCACTTTTTTCACAACCAGATACTAATTATGAGTATTCTATTTCCATGACTACACGTCTACCACGTGAAGGCGAAGTTGATGGTGTTGATTATTTCTTTAAATCAACAGAGGAATTCGAAAGTTTAATCGAACAAGGACAACTCCTTGAATATGCTAAATATGTAGGGAACTATTACGGCACACCTCTAGAATATGTAAACAAAACATTAGATGCTGGACGCGATGTGTTTTTAGAAATTGAAGTACAAGGTGCAGCTCAAATTCGTGACAAGGTTCCTGATGGTTTATTCATCTTCCTTGCGCCACCTAGCATTTCAGCATTACAGCAACGTTTAGTTGGGCGTGGTACTGAAACAGAAGATGTGATTGCAACGCGTATTGCTGCAGCAAACCAAGAATTAGAAATGATGAATTTGTACGATTATGTCGTTGAGAACGATGAAGTACAATTAGCTTGTGATCGTGTCAATGCAATCGTAGTTGCGGAACATTGTCGACGTGAAAGAGTAGAAAAACTATACTTAGCTATGCTGAGAGGAGAATAATTAGATGTTATACCCATCTGTTGACGTATTAAAACAAAAAATCGATTCAAAATATTCATTAGTTAGCCTTGCTTCAAAAAGAGCACGTGCAATGCAAGAAGGTAGTGACTATAGGCTTTCATCTTATAAATCACATAAGAATGTAGGGAAAGCACTTGAAGAAGTTTCTGCTGGCGTTTTAAGTCAAGTAGCCCAAGACGAATCAGCTATTTACGAAGACGAAGTTTAATGACATGACAACGTAGAAGCTCCCGAGGAAATTAACATTTCTTTGGGAGCTTGTCGTTTTGAAAGGAAGAAAAAAATGCTTGCAAATAAAAACATTTTACTTTGTGTTTCAGGCGGAATCGCCGTCTACAAAGCAGTAGCATTAGTGAGTAAATTATCTCAAGCTGGTGCACATGTGAAAGTAATGATGACTGAATCTGCAACACGTTTTGTAACACCTTTAAGCTTTCAAGTAATGTCTAAAAATGATGTTTATACAGACACTTTTGATGAAAAAGATTCAAGTGTTATTGCACATATCGATTTAGCAGATTGGGCGGATTTAGTCATCGTAGCGCCGGCAACTGCAAATGTAATTGGTAAACTCGCAAACGGTATTGCAGATGATATGGTAACAACCACATTATTAGCAACAACTGCAAAAGTGTGGATTGCACCTGCAATGAATGTTCATATGTATGATAATCTTGCAGTTAAACGAAATCTTGCCCAATTAGCTGAAGATGGCTATGAATTTATCGAACCATCTGAGGGCTTTTTAGCTTGCGGATATGTAGGTAAAGGTCGTTTAGAAGAACCGGAGAAAATTACAGCACTAGCTGCCCAGTTTTTCGAACCTAAAAACGGACTCTTAAAAGGAAAAAAAGTTGTTATTTCTGCAGGACCAACGCGTGAAAGAATTGATCCCGTACGTTATTTAACCAATTTCTCAACTGGGAAAATGGGCTATGCTATGGCTGCAGCAGCACATGAATTAGGTGCGGAAACTGTACTTGTATCAGGTTCAGTAGCAATTGAGCCTCCAGCTGGTGTAAGGGTTGTTCATGTGGAAAGTGCTGAGGACATGCTCCAAGCTATGTTAGCTGAGTATGATGATGCTAATATTGTTGTAAAAACAGCAGCGGTAGCGGATTATCGTCCAAAAACAGCGCACATGCAAAAAATGAAAAAACAGCTAGGTGATGCGATTATTGAATTAGAACGCACCACCGATATTTTACTGACATTAGGGGAACGTAAAAAAAATCAATTATTAATTGGTTTTGCTGCAGAAACCAATGATGTATTAAAATATGCAAAGGGTAAGTTAGAAAAGAAAAATGCAAATTATATTGTTGCTAATGATGTAACGCAAGATGGAGCAGGCTTCGGCACTGATACAAATACGGTTACAGTCGTTGGGCATAATGATTTCGAAAAAACATTCGTTCATCTTCCTAAAAAAGAATTGGCACTTGAGTTATTCAAAACCATTTTAGCAAGGGAAGAAAGTTTAAGGTGATTGCGCAAGTTATTGTAGACGTAGCGGCTTATCCAGTGGATCGACCGTTTGACTACGCTGTTCCAGAAGAATGGCAAGCACTTGTAGAAGCCGGATGTCGTGTGAAAGTACCATTCGGCCCTCGTAATGTGCTTGGCTTCATCACAGCTTTAAAGGAAGAAACGGATGTTCCACAAGGTAAACTAAAACCACTATCACAGTTACTCGATATTGAACCTGTCTTAACGGGTGAAATGCTCCAGCTTGCCCAGTGGATGACAAGACATACTTTATGCTTTGAAATTGATGCATTACAAGTGATGTTACCCTCTGCTTTACGGGCGAAATACGAAAAAACCATTCATCTCACAGGCCCACTAGATGACCTGCCAGATGAATTGCAAAATCTTTTTGGCAATAAATCATCAATTCCATATAAAAAAGTAGAAGTTGCTGGATTTCTAAAATCATTGAAATACAGTATTGAACAAGGAACAGTTCAAATAAAAACAGTCGTCAAACAACAAGGTCAAGTAAAGGCTGTCCGAAAATTGAAAATTTCGGATGATGAAGTAAAGTTACAGCAAATTGCCACTGATATTCCAAAAAGAGCGAAAAAGCAAGTTATGGTCGCTGAATGGATGGTAGATCATAATGGTGCGGTTTTTACACCTGAAGAACTTTGTCAGACTTTAGATATTACAACTGCAGTTCTTAATGCGCTCATTGAAAAAGGGGCTGCCACTTATATTCAAGAAGAAGTATACCGAGACCCATTTACAAAGAATGCAGTGAAGACGAAGCCGCTTGCACTGACTGATGAACAAGAAGTAGCACGTCAGCAAATATTAACAGCGATGAAAAAGAAATTACCGACAACGTTTTTACTACATGGTATTACAGGGAGTGGGAAAACGGAAGTTTATTTACAAGCTATTCAAAGTACTCTTGAAAAAGGGAAAGAAGCGATTGTACTCGTCCCTGAAATTTCTTTAACACCTCAAATGTCGGAGCGTTTTCGCTCGCGTTTTGGAGAACTAGTCGCTGTTCTTCATAGTGGCCTATCGAAAGGCGAAAAATATGATGAATGGCGAAAGATTCAAAGAGGGGAAGTAAAGGTAGTAGTCGGCGCTCGGTCAGCCGTTTTTGCCCCTTTCACAAATGTAGGTTTATTTATATTGGATGAAGAGCATGAGTCGACTTATAAGCAAGAGGACTCACCGCGTTATCATGCAAGAGACGTAGCTATTTGGCGTAGTGAATTTCATCAATGTCCTGTCATATTAGGTAGTGCAACTCCTTCTTTAGAATCTTTTGCTAGAGCAAAGAAGCAAGTGTACACGTTATTGACACTAAAAAAACGTGCGATGCAGCAATCCTTGCCAACAGTTGAAATTATCGATATGCGTGAACAATTGAAAAACGGGAATCGTTCGATGTTCTCTGAGGAATTAGCAGAAGCAATTCGTATTCGACTTGAAAAAAAAGAGCAGATGGTACTATTCCTTAATCGTAGAGGCTTTTCTTCCTTTGTGTTATGCAGAGATTGTGGTACGGTTGTGCAATGTAAAAACTGTGATATTTCTATGACCTATCACCGCTCTCAAGAAAAACTGAAATGTCATTATTGTGGCTATGAAGAACATGTGCCACATGAATGCCCTGAATGTCAAAGTGAACATATTCGATTTTTCGGTACTGGAACCCAAAAGGTTGAAAGTGAAATATATAAGTTCTTTCCTGAAGCAAGAGTACTACGTATGGATGTTGATACAACGAGACAAAAGGGTTCTCATGAACGTATTTTAGATGCCTTTGGTCGTGGAGAAGCTGATGTTTTACTAGGAACACAGATGATTGCGAAAGGGCTTGATTTTCCGAATATTACGTTGGTTGGTGTTCTGAGTGCCGATACTTCATTAAATTTACCGGACTTTAGAGCTGCGGAGCGTACATTTCAATTACTTACACAAGTAAGTGGTCGTGCAGGACGTCATGATAAACCTGGTGAAGTATTTATCCAAACATATACACCGGAGCACTATGCAATCGAACTTTCAAAAGAACAAGATTATGAACCATTTTATGTACAGGAAATGCAAATGAGACAGCGTTTCGCCTATCCACCGTATTATTATGTCGTACTTATTCAAGTGACGCATGAAGATGTGCTGATGGCAGCAGAATATGCAGGTAAGGCAGTAGATTGGTTACGTATGCAACTATCACAAAATGTAGGTATTATTGGTCCGACGGCAGCATCTATTAGTCGGGTGCAAAATAGATATCGTTATCAATGTTTGATAAAATATAAAAAAGAGCCCAATTTAACGGCTACTTTACAACAATTAATTCGCATGTATCGAACAGACTGGGTGAAAAAAGGTATTCAATTAACAGTTGATTTAGATCCTTCATCCATTTAGATATAATCGCAAGAAAAGAGGGCATTATGGCATTGTTAGAAATTGTAAAAAATCCAGCAAAAGTGTTAGAAACTAAAGCAGCGCCTGTTACTAAATTTGATGCAGAGCTTGCAAAATTACTTGATGATATGTATGACACAATGCTTGAGCATGATGGTGTAGGCATTGCAGCACCTCAAGTAAATAAAAGCATTCAAGCGGCAGTTGTAGAAATGGGCGAGGAAAGAGCCATTCTGGAAATCATTAATCCAACGATTTTAGCTACAGATGGTTCTGCTCTAGAGATTGAAGGATGTTTGAGTTTTCCAGAACTTTATGGTGATGTAGAACGTCCTGATTATGTCCATATTAAAGCGCAAGACCGTAATGGAGAATGGTATGAAGTTGAGGCAGCCGGCTTTGACGCACGTGTGATTCAACATGAAATTGACCATTTGTTTGGTGTGTTATTTGATAAAAAAATTACGCGTATTTATACGCTTGAAGAATTAGATGCCATGGCCGAAGCAGAGGAGGAACAGGAATGATTTCCATTGTCTTTATGGGGACGCCTGCCTTTTCGGTACCAGTTTTACGTATGCTTCATGAAGAAGGGTACGATATTAAAGCAGTCGTAACACAACCGGATCGTCCTGTTGGTCGTAAACGTGTGTTAACGCCACCACCTGTCAAAGAAGAGGCCGTTCGTTTAGGGTTACCGGTAATTCAACCAGAGAAACTTCGTGGGTCTGAAGAGTTGCAAGAAATCATAGCTTTAAATCCTGATTTGATCGTGACAGCGGCTTTTGGTCAAATTTTACCGAAGGAATTATTAGATACACCGAGACTTGGTTGTGTGAATGTTCATGCTTCATTACTACCAGCTTATCGAGGTGGTGCACCTATTCATCAATGCTTAATCGATGGGCAAGAAAAAACGGGTGTTACGATAATGTATATGGCAGTTAAACTTGATGCAGGTGATATTATTTCACAAGCAGAACTCACTATTGACGAGCAAGATCATACAGGTCTATTGTTTGATAAATTAAGTATTATCGGTCGCGACCTACTAAAAGAAACGTTACCCTCTATTATCGAAGGTACTAATGATCGCATCCCGCAAGAAGAAGCAAAAGTGACTTTTGCTCATAATATTTCACGTGATCAGGAGCTAGTCAATTGGCAGCAAAATAGCACAGAAATTTATAACCAAGTAAGAGGTTTACATCCATGGCCGGTAGCTTATACGAAATTGAATAGTGATAATGTTAAAATTTGGTGGGCGCAAAAGTCGGATAAAAAACATAGTGAAGATCCTGGTACTGTTATTGCAATTGATAAAGAATATTTTACAGTGGCAACAGGTAACGGAGAAGCAATAAATATTTTAGATTTACAGCCAGCTGGCAAAAAGCGTATGACTGCGATGGATTACTTAAGAGGTACCGGGTCAAAATTACAGATTGGGGACCGTTTTGAATGACAAAAAAGAAAGATAAAATTTGGGATGGTAATGTTCGCGACGCAGCATTAACTATTCTTCTTGCAGTAGATAAACAGCAAGCATATAGTAATTTACTTCTTCATCAAACAATTGAAAAATATAATATTAAGCCGAAAGACCGTGCTCTTTTAACGGAAATTACTTACGGTACACTTCAATACAAAATGACTTTAGATTATTATTTAGAGCCTTTTGTTCGCGGGAAATTGGATGATTGGGTGAGATGGTTACTACGCTTGTCTTTATATCAAATTGCATACCTATCTAAAATTCCTGACCATGCAGCAGTAAATGAAGCCGTTGAGATTGCAAAACACCGAGCACGCCATCAAGGTGTCTCTAAAACGGTAAACGGCATTTTACGATCAGTCTTACGTGACGGAATTAGAGATACGACGAATATTAAAGATCCCATTGAACGGCTTTCTATTGAAACGAGTCACCCGATCTGGTTAGTACGCCGTTATGTAGAAGCTTACGGCATTCAAAAAACATCTGATATGTTATTTGAAAATAATCTACCTCCACAACAAACTATTCGAGTAAATACAGCAAAAGTAACGACAGATCAAGCGCTTGAAAGCTTATGGGGCGAGAAATTTGAAGTTGTGCGTAGTAAAGTTTTGCCGGAATGCTTGCATTTATTAACTGGTCAAGCTGCTCGTACAGAATCGTACAAAAATGGTCTAATTACCATACAAGATGAAAGCTCTATGATTCCGGCTTACGCTTTGCAAGTAGAGCCAGGAATGAGAGTATTAGACATGTGTGCTGCACCGGGTGGGAAAACAACACATATTGCTGAGAAAATGAAAAACGAAGGCGAGTTAATCGCAACTGATTTACATGCTCATAAACTTAAGCTTATTAAGAGCAATGCAGAACGACTAGGTCTAACTCTTATTGACGCACAAGTATTAGATGGTAGAAAAGCAACTGAGCAATTTGAAAAGCAATCATTTGATCGTATTTTAGTCGATGCACCGTGTAGTGGATTAGGTGTTATTAGACGTAAACCGGATATTAAATATACAAAAAAAGAAGAAGATTTCTCATCACTACAACCAATACAATTACAATTACTGGATTCAGCTTACGAATTATTAAAAAATGAAGGCAAAATGGTTTACAGTACTTGTACAGTTGATAAAATTGAGAACGATGGAACTGTTTCTACATTTTTAGAAAAACATCCGGATATGGAACTTGAACCTGTACCAAATGTGCCAGACGTACTAAAAGAGCTTCAAACAAACGGAATGATGCAAGTCTTTCCACAAGACTTTAGCAGTGATGGCTTTTTCGTTGCTGCCTTTAGGAAAAAAGGAGAATTTACAAACTAATGGATCAAGAAATACAAAAACCAGTAAGAGTAAAAAAAGAAAAACCACAGTTACGCCAATCGATCTATTCATTATTACCAGAAGAAATGCAAACCTGGTTAAAGGACAACGGTGAAAAACCGTTCCGTGCTGGCCAAATTTTTGACTGGTTATATATAAAACGTGTAACAACATTCGATGAAATGTCTAACTTATCAAAAGAATTACGTGATAAATTAGCTGCCGACTTTGAACTTAGTACATTAAGTACTTTAATCAAACAAGAATCTAAAGATGGTACCATCAAGTTCTTGTTCCAATTACAAGATGGCTATTCAATTGAAACGGTGTTAATGCGTCACGAATATGGGAACTCTGTTTGTGTAACGACACAAGTGGGCTGTCGTATCGGATGTTCATTCTGTGCATCTACTTTAGGAGGATTAAAACGTCATTTATTAGCTGGTGAAATTGTTGAACAAGTTGTCAACGTTCAAAAAGCATTAGATGAAGTTGGCGAACGTGTAAGTCATGTCGTGATTATGGGAATCGGTGAACCGTTTGATAACTACGATGCCATGATGAGCTTCTTAAAAGTCATTAATCATGAAAAAGGATTGAACATTGGTGCGCGCCATATCACAGTATCAACTAGTGGTATTATTCCTTCAATTTATAAATTTGCAGATGAACAATTACAAATTAATTTTGCCTTGTCATTACACGCACCTAACCAAGAATTACGTCTACGTTTGATGCCAATAGCAAAAGCGTACAAATTGCCAGATCTAATTGAAGCAATTCGTTATTACACTGAGAAAACAGGTCGTCGAGTTAGTTTTGAGTATGGTCTATTTGGCGGAGTCAATGACCAAGTAGAACATGCTGAAGAATTAGCAAGATTAATCAAAGGTATTAAATGTCACGTGAACTTGATTCCAGTAAACTATGTTCCAGAACGTGACTATGTACGTACACCAAAAAATGATATTTTCTCTTTTGAAAAAACATTAAAAAATCATGGTATTAATGTAACGATTCGACGCGAGCACGGTTCAGATATTGATGCTGCATGTGGTCAATTACGTGCGAAGGAGAGAAAGCAAGAAACGACGAATTAATGGGGTGACTGGCTGTGGAATATATAGTAGCGAGTGATATTGGAAGGAAAAGGACGGTAAATGAGGACCGGGCTATATTCATTGAACGCGAAGATGCATATAAAATTGCCATTGTCGCTGATGGTATGGGTGGACACAATGCTGGAGATATAGCTAGTGGTATGGCAGTTTCTGGATTTGAACAGTTATTTTTGCAAGCAGATGCAGAGGCATTTCAATCAACTGAATTGAAAAAAGAATGGCTATTAGCTTCTGTTCAAGAACTCAATGAATCGATTTATCAATATTCTTTATCACACGAAAATTGTCACGGCATGGGAACAACTTTAATAGCCGTTTTGATTGATGCAGGCGAATGTATTATTTGTCACATCGGAGATAGTCGTGTGTATTTCAGCACTGCAACTAATTTGCAACTTATTACAAGAGATCACTCTTATGTGAATGTACTCGTCGATAATGGGGAAATTAGTGAAGAAGAAGCCGAAAGTCATCCTAAGAAAAACTACATCATTAAATCTTTAGGAACAGAAGCGACGATTGCACCAGATTTTTATTCGGTGCAATTCGTTTCTGATTCATATTTATTAGTTTGTTCAGATGGTCTAAGTAACAAATTAACTAAACAAGAAATGCAAGCAATTATTCATCTGCCATTACCTATTCAGGAAAAGGGTGACCAACTGATACAACTGGCAAATGAACATGGCGGAGAAGATAATATCTCGCTTATTTTGTTTGCAGATAATATGAAGGAGGTGTAAGAATGCTTGTTGGAAAAAGATTAAGTGGCCGTTATAAAGTTCTTGAATGGATTGGCGGCGGCGGTATGTCCAATGTTTATCTTGCACACGATATGATTTTAGATAGAGATGTAGCAATTAAAGTACTACGATATAGCTTTTCCGATGAAGAGGAGCTTCATCGACGTTTCCAAAGAGAGGCATTATCTGCCACAAGCCTTACACACCCTAATATTGTAAGTATTTACGATGTTGGTGAAGATGCTGATATGCATTATTTGGTTATGGAATACGTTGAAGGCAAAACTTTAAAGCAATACATACAGGAATTTGCGCCGTTATCACCGGTGAAATGTGTCATGATAATGGAGCAATTAACGTCAGCTATTGCACATGCTCACCAAAATCAAATTGTTCATCGTGATATTAAGCCACAGAATATTTTAATGGATCAAGAAGGTAATGTGAAAATTACGGATTTTGGTATTGCTATTGCATTAACAGCAACATCTTTTACACAAACAAATTCGGTTTTAGGCACAGTCCATTATTTGTCACCTGAGCAAGCACGTGGAGGTACAGCAACTAAAAAATCGGATATTTACGCTTTGGGAATTGTGCTTTATGAATTATTAACAGGCAAGCTACCGTTTATGGGTGAATCAGCAGTGGCAATTGCACTGAAGCATTTACAATCTGAAACGCCTTCAGTACGTGCTATTGTACCCTCTATCCCACAAAGCTTAGAAAACGTAGTCTTTAAGGCAACTGCAAAAGACCCTGCACACCGCTATTCTACTGTTGAGGAACTACAGGAAGATTTATCTACAGTTCTTGAAGAGAATCGAAGTCATGAATCCAAATTTATGCCTCCTGTTGACCATGATGAGACAAAAGCAATGCCGGCCATTACGAAGTCCCAAATGATTCAAAATGCGGACATAGAAAAGACAAAGGCAATACCAGTGGTAGAAGATAATAAAAAGAAGGAAAAAAAGGGCGGTAAAAAGAAATCCAAGAAAAGAAAATTACTACTACTTGTTAGTGGTATTATTACTTTTCTTTTATTGTTTATCTTAGTCCTAGTCCTATTCCCTAATCTATTCCAAGAAAAGAAAGTAGAAGTTCCAGATGTTGCTGGACAAGAGTTAGTTAAGGCCATTGATTTACTTGAAGAGAAGGGCTTTGAGATAGGTAGACAAACTGAAGAAACTTCTGAAGATATTGAGGAAGGGCATGTTATTTCAACGAATCCGGCTGCTAGTAGAGAGCTGAAAAAAGGTTCAGAAATCGATATCATGGTAAGTTCAGGACAGAAAAAAATCTCATTGATCGATTATAGAGGCCGTGACATAGAACAAGTAAAAAAAATACTAGCCAAGTATAAGTTTAAAGACATTGAAACAAAACCTAAGCACTCTGATCAAGCACCGGGAACTATTTTAGATCAGACACCTGATGCGAGTGATGAGGTCGTACCAGCAGACACTATTCTCGTTTTTACTGTTAGTGAGGGGCTTGAGCAGGCACAAGTTGGAAATTTAGAAAGATATGATAGAGCAGCTCTAGATAGTTATGCGAAATCATCTGGTTTTAACGTCCATATTGCAAAAGAGGATTACTCAGAAACCATTCCAAAAGGACAAGTTATTTCTCAAACTCCTCAAGCGGGTAATATGGCTAGTGTTGGCTCTAGAATAAATGTAGTTATTTCAAAAGGACCACAACAAAAACAAGTAAAACTTTATAATGCTACAATTGATATTCCATACGACCCTGAAGAAGAGGGTAAGGAGCAAGAAATCCGGATTTACATCCAAGATCGTACACGCTCAATTGCAGATGTTGATCAGCAGTTTAACATTTATGATTCAAAAAAAATACGACTTCCATTAGAAGTTGAAGAAGGACAAAAAGCAATTTATCGTATTGTCCGTGATGATAAAATAATTATTGATGAGACAATAACTTATGAACAATTAGAAAAAATGGAAAAATCACGATAAGGAGGAATCGCATGGCGAAAGGTCAAATCCGAAAAGCGTTAAGTGGATTTTATTATGTTCACTCAGATGGTGAACTGATTCAATGTCGCGGTCGCGGTGTATTCCGAAATAGAGGTATTTCACCACTTGTTGGTGACTTTGTGGACTTTGTAGTTGAAGGAGACAATGATGGTACGATCACCGCCGTTCATGATCGGCATAATGAGCTAGTACGCCCACCGGTGTCAAATATTGACCAAGCAATTCTTGTCTTCTCAGCCAAGGAACCAGCTTTTAATACAATATTATTGGATAAATTCTTAGTAGCATTAGAGTCTTTCCATATCCACCCGATTATTTGCTTAACAAAAACAGATTTATTAACTTCTGAAGAAAATGATGGTATTCAACAGTATATTAAAGATTATCAAGAAATAGGTTATGAAATGATTCAAACCTATAAAGGAGATCCAGAAATACTGGTGAAAATTCAACAGGTTTTAGAAGGTAAAACAACTGTATTAGCAGGACAATCTGGTGTTGGGAAATCCACTTTGTTGAATACAATTATGCCATCATTAGAATTAAAAACCGGGGTAATATCAGAAGCGCTAGGACGAGGGAAGCATACGACAAGACATGTTGAATTAATCCCACTAGCTGGCGGATTAATTGCTGATACACCTGGATTTAGCTCTTTTGATTTCGATACACTTGAAAAAGAAGAATTAACATCTTGTTTCCCGGAATTACAACGTTTATCAGAGGATTGTAAATTTCGTGGATGTTTACATTTAAAAGAACCAAAATGTGCTGTGAAAGCTGCAGTAGAGAACAAAGAAATTAAGCAGTATCGCTATGATCATTACCTGCAGTTTTTGCAAGAAATAATTGATAGAAAGCCGAGGTACTAACGATGATTAAAATCGCACCATCTATTTTAGCTGCTAATTTTTCAAAATTAGCTGATGAAGTAAAAGAAGTTGAAGCAGCAGGCGCAAAATTAATTCATATCGATGTAATGGACGGACATTTTGTACCGAATATTACAATGGGCCCAATCGTAGTGGAAGCGCTACGTCCGGTAACAGATCTACCACTTGATGTACATTTAATGATTGAAAATCCAGACCAATATATCGAAGACTTTGCAAAAGCCGGTGCAGACTATATTACAGTACATGTAGAAGCATGCCGTCATTTACATCGTACAATCCAATTAATTCGTTCACATGGTGTGAAACCAGGTGTCGTATTAAATCCTCATACACCTATCGAAACAATTCAACATGTTTTAGAAGATATTGATATGGTGTTATTCATGACAGTTAATCCAGGCTTTGGTGGACAAAAATTCATCCATTCGGTAGTGCCTAAAATTGAACAACTTTCAACAATTATTAAAGAAAAAGGCTTGAATGTGGAAATTGAAATCGATGGTGGTATTAATACAGAAACAATTATTCCATGCGCAAAAGCCGGTGCAACAATATTCGTAGCAGGATCGGCGATTTACGGTAAAGAAGATCGTTCAAAAGCTTTACAAGAGATTCAATTAGCTGGAGAACAAGCAATCCAATGAAAACTATTGTGATTTGCGCTGGAGGTCCTGAGCAAGAGATCGTGTCCAACGATTTCTTGCTTTCGTTTTCTGATGCTTTTTTCATTGGAACAGACCATGGGACGATGTATTTATTAAACAGAGGAATTGTTCCAGATATGGCTGTTGGCGACTTTGATTCGATAACAAATGAAGAATGGCAAGAAATTTCCGAGCGAGTACCTCATATTGAACGTTACTCACCTGAAAAGAATGAGACAGATACTGAACTCGCAATTATTAAAGCGCTATCATTGGAGCCAACTACAGTATATATTACTGGCGTAACAGGTGGACGTTTAGATCATTACGAAGCAAATTTACACACAGTATACCGCTTACAATTAGCATATCCACAACTACATATTAAAATAGTAAATCGTTCAAATGAACTACAATTTTTACTCCCTGGTGAACATACAATGGTACAGGATGATCATTATAAATATATGTCCTTCTTTGCATTCAAAGGCCCTGTAGAGAATATGACGTTGCGCGGTGTTTTATATGAAACCACCAATGAAGTAATTGAAGTAGGAACCTCTCGTTTTACGAGTAATGAAATATCTGACGGAATCGCGTCTATTTCATTCACAGCAGGCATATGCTTAATGATAAGAAGTATAGATGACTAGCGAGGAGTGGAGAGTTGAAGGTATACACGTTCCAATTGCCAAAATTCGTCAGTGGATTTGCAAGGGTTTGTTTACAAGCATTTCAAAAAGAAACATCAGCATCAGCATCAGCAACTGCTACAGCTAAATCTAAACAGAGAAAGAAAAAAGAAAAAATGCCAGGGTGACGATAAGTCAACCTGGCATTTATTATGAGTGCATTATACGCGCTCAACTTTTCCTGATTTCAAAGCTCGTGCAGAAACCCATACACGTTTCGGTTTACCGTCAACTAGAATACGGACCTTTTGTAGGTTTGCACCCCATGTACGCTTGTTAGCGTTCATTGCGTGGGAACGAGCGTTGCCGGAACGAGTTCTACGTCCAGTAATTACGCATTTTTTTGGCATTTTTATATTCCCTCCTCACAAAAAGAAGCTGAAAGATTATAATTTCAGTTCGGTATTTCACATACTTTAATAATTTAACATACACTTTTATGCATTGCAACTGATTTCGATAGACTTTCAAGAAAAAAACCTTTACAGTCTATACTAGACGAATGTATAGGTTTTCTTTTATAATCGAATTTTGTATAGTACAATAAGAGTTAGTCAAAATGGAGTCAGGAGGCATTTTTATGTCAGTTGAATTAAAAAACGAATTCGGAAGCATTGATATTTCTAATGATGTTGTCGCACAAATGGCTGGTGGAGCCGCTCTTGAATGTTACGGCATTGTAGGTATGGCAAGTAAACACCAAATTCGTGATGGACTAACAGACATTTTACGCAAAGAGAATTTTGCGAAAGGTGTTCTTGTACGCCAACAGGGCGAAGATTTACATATTGATATGTATGTAATTGTTAGCTACGGCACTAAAATCTCTGAAGTAGCATATCAAGTCCAATCAAAAGTAAAATATACACTAGATAAAACACTCGGAATGGCAGTGAAATCAGTCAATATCTATGTGCAAGGTGTTCGCGTAGCGAACGTGTAAGAGGAGGAACTCATTCAAATGAAGTCATTAGACGGGATTAAATTTGCCGAAATGGTGCAAATGGGATCACATCACCTATTCCAAAATGCAGATTATGTGGATTCTTTAAACGTATTCCCTGTGCCAGATGGCGATACAGGTACAAATATGAATTTATCGATGACATCAGGTGCAAAGGAAACTGAAGCAAATGCTGTGGAACATATCGGTAAAACAGCCCAAGCCTTATCAAAAGGATTATTAATGGGAGCGCGTGGTAACTCAGGTGTTATCCTATCTCAACTATTCCGAGGCTTTGGTAAAGCAATCGAAAAAGAAGCTACAGTCGATGCCATCCAATTCGCGCAAGCATTCCAATACGGCGTGGATACTGCATATAAAGCAGTTATGAAACCTGTAGAAGGTACTATTTTAACGGTTGCAAGAGAAGCTGCAGCTCATGCTGTGGAAGTAGCCAAAACAGAACAAGATATCATCGTTGTGATGGAAGAGTTAGTCAAAGCAGCGCAAGCATCACTAGCTAACACACCTGAATTACTACCAGTGCTGAAAGAAGTTGGAGTAGTCGATAGTGGTGGACAAGGCTTAGTATTTGTTTATGAAGGCTTTATAGCATCACTTAAAGGTGAAGCACTTCCAGAAAAAACTGTAGCATCTTCAATGGACGATTTAGTAAATGCTGAACATCATAAAGTACAAGACTTCATGGATACATCAGAAATTGTGTACGGTTACTGTACTGAATTTATGGTTCGTTTCGAAGACGAGAAATTAGGTGGTAAATCTTTTGATGAAGCAAAATTCCGTGAAGATTTAAGTCATTATGGAGATTCTTTACTGGTCATTTCAGATGATGAAGTCGTGAAAATTCACATTCACTCTGAACAACCAGGTGAAGTAATTGCATACGGACACCAATTTGGTAGCTTGATTAAAGTGAAAGTCGACAATATGCGTCAGCAACATACAGACATCGTTGGCGAAGGTCACACTAATGAATCAGCTAAAAAAGTACAGAAAAAACATCCATATGCAATTGTTACAGTGGCAATGGGATCGGGTGTTGCTGAGCTTCTTGAAAGTGTTGGCGCTTCTTATGTTATCGAGGGAGGACAAACAATGAATCCTTCAACTGAAGATATCGTTAACGCCATTAAAGCAGTAGGTGCAGAACGCGTACTAATTTTACCGAATAATAAAAACATCGTAATGGCAGCAGAGCAAGCAGCTGAAGTGTTAGACATTGAAGCTGCGGTCGTACCGACAAAATCAGTGCCTCAAGGAATGGCAGCAGTTCTTGCGTTTAATCCTGATGCTTCAGTTGAAGAGAATAAAGCAAATATGACATCGGCTTTTGCTCATGTGAAAACTGGACAAGTGACATTTGCTGTTCGTGATACTTCTATTGATGGCGTTGAAATTCATAAAGGCGACTTTATGGCTATTTCTGAAGGTAAAATTGTGGAAGCAACAACTTCACTAGCATCAGCTTCAGAAACTTTAATTCAATCAATGATTGATGAGGATTCGGAAATCGTAACAGTTCTTTATGGACAAGATGCAGCTGAATCAGAAGTTAATACATTTACAAGCTTTATCGAAGAAAACTATCCAGATGTTGAAGTGGAAGTTCATAACGGTAAACAACCATTATATCCATTTATTCTTTCTGTTGAATAAAGAGTACCGTAAAGCTTTTTCGGGAATTGTGGTATTTAAATTAAACAGTTATTCAAAAGTAGCGCGCTATTAGAGTGTGCTACTTTTTTGCGCTGTATCAAATACTTGGTATAGTCTTAAATTATCATGTAGAATGGTGTTACGACTAACAACGATTAAGCAAGGGGGCAGTTTTTTTATGAAATACACATCGGTATTCGATATTATAGGCCCGGTTATGATTGGGCCATCCTCATCACATACAGCCGGTGCAGCACGAATTGGTCGCGTCGCACGTGACTTGTTTGGGGGCCAACCAAAATGGGCGAAAATACATTTATATGGCTCTTTTGCAGAAACTTATAAAGGGCATGGGACAGATGTTGCAATTATCGGAGGTCTACTAGACTACGATACGTTTGATGAACGCATAAAAACGGCTTTTGCTGATGCAGAAAAAGCTAACTTAACATTTGAATTTATTCCAGAAACAGCGCATACAGAACATCCAAATACAGCGCGCCTAGTAATTGGAAACGATGAATCAGAAATGTCGATGGTAGGTATTTCGATAGGCGGGGGAAGTATTGAAATTATAGAATTAAATGGTTTCCCACTTCGGTTATCTGGGGGTATGCCGGCAATTCTAGTTGTGCATGATGACCGAGCAGGCTGTATAGCGGCGGTTGCAAACTGTTTAGCAGGTTATAATATTAATATTGGTCATATGGAAGTTTCACGAAAAGAACGTGGCAATATGGCATTAATGGTTATTGAAGTTGACCAAAATATCGACAAATCCATTTTAGATGAAATGTCAACTCTACCGAATATTACTAAAGTAACACGCATTAAAAACTAGGAGGTAGAAAAATGGAAGTTTTATTTCATAATGTTAGAGAATTAGTGGCATTAGCTGAAAGTGAAAATAAACAAATTTCAGAGATTATGATAGAGCAAGAGATGTTAATAACTGAACGTACACGTGAAGAAATTATGACTCAAATGACTCGTAATTTAACTGTTATGGAAGAAGCAGTTGAACGCGGTCTAAAAGGTGTGCATTCTGTAACTGGCTTAACGGGAGGGGATGCGGTCTTACTTCAGAAATACATTGCAACAGGAAAATCTTTAGCGGGAGATCTTTTATTAGACGCTGTAAGTAAAGCTGTTGCAACAAACGAAGTGAATGCAGCGATGGGTACTATTTGTGCAACGCCAACAGCAGGTTCGGCAGGTGTAGTACCAGGTACACTTTTTGCGGTGAAAAATAAACTAAATCCAACGAAGGAACAAATGATTCGTTATTTATTCACTTCAGGAGCATTTGGATTTGTTGTAGCAAATAATGCATCCATCTCAGGTGCAGCAGGTGGATGTCAAGCTGAAGTAGGTTCTGCTGCTGCAATGGCTGCTGCTGCAATCGTTGAAATGGCAGGAGGTACTCCTCAACAAAGTGCGCACGCTTTTTCGATTTCATTGAAAAACATGCTTGGACTTGTTTGTGATCCTGTAGCGGGATTAGTAGAAGTACCATGTGTTAAACGTAACGCTATGGGAGCAGCGAATGCGATTGTGGCTGCTGATATGGCCTTAGCAGGTGTGACTAGTAGAATTCCCACAGATGAAGTCATTGATGCTATGTATCGTATTGGACGTACAATGCCTTCTGCACTAAGAGAAACTGGACAAGGTGGCCTAGCAGCTACGCCGACAGGTAGAGCATTGGAGGCTAAAATCTTTGGAGGGGCAGTGCTGCAAAGTGAATGATCTTTTGCTCCAGCCTGTCACGAATTTAAAAGGTGTCGGAAAAGGAATGGGAGAAGCGCTTCATAGTATGGGTATTGAAACTTTCAATGACTTACTTTGGACCTTTCCTTATCGACATGAAGATTTTCGATTAAAGGATTTAGCAGAAACACCACATAATGAACGTGTTACGGTTGAAGGGCGTATTGAAAGTGAACCAGTTGCCCTCTTTTTAGGGAAAAATAAATCGCGTCTACAAGTTCAAATGCTTGTAGGGCGCCATTTAATAAAAGTCGTTTTCTTCAACCAATTATACTTAAAGAATAAAATGATACCTGGTTCTATAGCGACAGTAACGGGGAAGTGGGATCGCGGCCGTCAAGTCATTAATGGCACCCAAATTACATTTGGCCCGAAAGTAGATCATGCTGACTTTGAGCCAGTTTATAGCTTGAAGAGCGGTATGCATCAAAAAAAATTCCGTAATTATATGCGTCAAGTACTAGATGAATCGAAATTAGAAATTGTAGAATCTTTGCCTAGTCAATTAAGAACTGCATATAAATTATTACCTGTTGCAGATGCGCTAGAAGGTGTTCATTTTCCAATAGATGCAAACCATGCCAAGCAAGCAAGAAGGCGTTTCGTATATGAAGAGTTGCTGCAATTCCAATTACGAATACAGGCCTTACGAAAAATTCGCAAAGAACAAGAGCAGGGTTTATCCATTCATTATGATTTAGAGAAATTAAAAAAGTTTTTTCTAACTTTGCCATATGAATTAACGAATGCGCAAAAGCGTGTCGTCAATGAAATATGTCGAGATTTACTAGAACCTCATCGTATGAATCGTCTGTTACAAGGGGATGTTGGTTCTGGGAAAACTGTTGTAGCAGCCATTGCATTATACGCCGCTGTGACTGCGGGTTTTCAAGGTGCACTAATGGCTCCAACTGAGATTTTGGCTGAGCAACATGGAGAGTCACTTGATGAATGGCTAAGGCCATTAGGAGTGGAAGTGGCTCTTCTATCGGGCTCAACCAAAACAAAGGCTCGTCGTATACTTCTGGAACGATTAAAAAACGGTGATATTGATATTTTAATTGGAACACATGCATTAATTCAGCCAGATGTGGAATTTCATAAACTTGGTCTTGTGATTACAGATGAACAACATCGATTTGGTGTAGAACAGCGTCGTATTTTGCGTGATAAAGGAGAAAGTCCAGATGTGCTATTCATGACAGCGACACCAATTCCTCGAACTTTGTCGATTACAGCTTTCGGCGAAATGGATGTGTCAATTATTGATGAATTACCTGCTGGGCGAAAAGAAATTCAGACAAATTGGGCTAAAAAGGAACAATTTAATCAAGTGTTAACCCAAATGACAAATGAACTAGCAATGGGTCGACAAGCATATGTAATTTGTCCTTTAATCGAAGAATCGGATAAACTAGATGTGCAGAATGCAGTCGATGTTTACACACAACTGACTACATTATTCGGAGAGAAATATAAAGTCGGGCTCATGCATGGTCGCTTACCTGCAGAAGAAAAGGATGCGGTAATGCGTGAATTTAGTGAAGGGCAGTTGCATGTTCTTGTTTCAACAACTGTTGTAGAAGTTGGAGTGAATGTGCCAAATGCAACATTTATGATTGTCTATGATGCAGAACGTTTTGGTTTGGCTCAGCTCCACCAATTGCGAGGTCGTGTGGGGCGGGGTGAGCATCAATCCTATTGTGTATTATTGGCAGATCCAAAATCAGAAGATGGCAAAGAGCGGATGATTTCAATGACGGAAACAAATGACGGTTTTCGTTTAGCGGAAAAAGATTTAGAACTACGTGGACCAGGGGATTTCTTTGGTAAAAAACAAAGTGGTTTGCCTGAATTTAAAATGGCTGATCTCGTACATGATTATAGAGCGCTAGAAGTGGCGAGACAAGATGCAGAGAAGCTCCTATCAACTGAAGAATTTTGGCAAGCAGATGACTGTGAGCAGCTACGTAATATGTTAGCAGAGTCTGGTGTATTAAATGGCGATCGTATCGATTGATATGAATTATTTTTGTTGAAAAAGGAGAGAATGCGAAAAAGAGTTAAAAACAACTCTTGCATTCTCTTTTTTTAATTTATATACTGATATTAGTACCAAGTGCTAATTTTTGAAAGGTGGCGAAAAAAATGAAGTACTCTAAAAAAGAACGACAAAAATTATTGCAGCAAACAATAATCGATAATCCATTCGTCACCGATGAACAGCTAGCCAGTCAATTTAATGTGAGCGTACAAACGATTCGATTAGATCGAATGGAGTTATCGATACCAGAATTACGTGAACGAATTAAAGGTGTGGCTGCTCATAATTTTGAAAATGATGTAAAATCTTTACCAATTGATGAAGTGATTGGTGACATTATAGATATTGAATTAGACGAAAGAGCCCTTTCCATTTTTGACGTGAAAGAAGAGCATGTCTTCCAGCGTAATGGTATCGCGAGGGGGCATCATCTATTTGCTCAAGCAAATTCACTCGCTGTAGCAGTGATTGATGATGACTTAGCGCTAACTGTACATTCAGAGATCCATTTTGTGAAACCAGTACGAGCAGGTGACAGAGTAATTTCAAAAGCACTTGTCACTGGCAAGGATGACAGCAAAAGTCGAACATTTATCGAGTTAACCTCTACTGTTGAAAATGAAGTTGTTTTCGCTGGTAAGTTCGAAATGTACCGTACGAAAGGAAAAGGTGAAAAGTAAATGAAAATAGCAATTGACGGTATGGGTGGAGACAATGCACCGCAAGCCATTATCGAAGGTGTATATAGAGCGTTAGAAGCTTCTGCAGATATCGAAATCCAATTATTTGGCCAACAACAGGCAATGCAACCATATTTAAAAGAACATGAGCGCTTAACTGTGATTAATTGTGAAGAAGTAATAGAAGGTGACGACGAACCGGTTCGTGCAGTACGTCGAAAGAAAGATGCTTCAATGGTGAAAATGGCAGAAGCTGTTAAGAATGGTGAAGCAGACGCTTGCGTATCAGCAGGGAATACAGGTGCATTAATGGCCGCAGGATTATTTGTAGTAGGACGCATTAAAGGTATTGATCGACCTGCATTATCAACTACATTGCCAACTTTAGATGGTAAAGGTTTTGATATGTTAGATCTTGGATCAAATGCCGATGCAAAACCAGAGAATTTGGCTCAATTTGCAATTATGGCTAGCATTTATGCACAACAAGTACGCAATATTCAAAATCCAACAGTCGGATTATTGAATATCGGGACAGAAGATAAAAAAGGAAATGAGCTTACAAAAGCTGCTTTTGGTTTATTGCAAGAAGCGCCAATTAACTTTATCGGTAATGTTGAAGCACGTGAATTATTAAATAGTGCTGCAGATGTTGTCGTGACTGATGGGTTTACAGGTAATATGGTGTTAAAAACAATTGAAGGTACAGCTGGTAGCATCTTTTCAATGTTAAAAGGAGCATTTATGGCTTCAGGGAAAACAAAAGTTGCAGCGTTAATGATGAAGAGTAATTTAAAAGAAATTAAAACAAAAATGGACTACACAGAGTATGGTGGAGCCGCTTTATTTGGTTTAAAAGCACCAGTAGTAAAAGCACATGGTTCGTCAAATGCAAATGCTTTTGCTAGTGCTATTCGCCAAGCAAATATTATGGTTAAACACAACGTATGTGCAACGATTGATTCTACAATTTCAAAGGAGAACTAATCATGACGAAAATCGCTTTTATCTTTCCAGGACAAGGTTCACAATCAGTTGGTATGGGAGCAGAATTTGTGGCTGAGCACCAAGCGTGCAAAGCCTACTATAATAAGGCTGATGAATTATTAGGTTATTCATTATCAAAGTTAATGCTTGAAGGTCCGGCTGAAGATTTGACATTGACTTACAACGCGCAGCCTGCATTGTTAACGACAAGTGCAATGATTGCTGATAAACTGACAAAAGCAGGTATTACACCAGATTATACTGCAGGACATAGCTTAGGTGAATACACAGCGTTAGTGGCATCAGGTGTAATGTCATTCGAAGATGGCGTACAAGCCGTACATAGTCGAGGAATGTTTATGAACGAAGCAGTACCAGCAGGTGAAGGAGCTATGGCTGCTATTTTAGGATTGGACCGCGATGCGTTGAAAGCTGTGACGGATGAAGTAACAGCATTAGGAGAAGTTGTGCAGCTCGCTAACTTAAATTGCCCAGGTCAAATTGTGATTTCGGGTACAAAGGCTGGAGTAGACAAGGCGAGTGTTAAGGCGAAGGAAGCAGGAGCAAAGCGTGCACTTCCTTTAGTAGTGAGCGGGCCTTTCCATTCTGAATTAATGCGTCCAGCTGCTAGCAAATTGCAGGAGAATTTACAGCAAAAAGCAATGCAAGATGCTAAAATTCCAGTTATCTCAAATGTTACTTCTAAACCTGTAACTGAACAAACTGAAATCCAGCAACTATTAGTCGAACAATTGTACTCACCTGTATTGTGGGAAGATTCTGTTCGAAAAATGATTGACCTGGGTGTGGACGTATTTATTGAATGTGGTCCTGGAAAAGTATTAAGTGGACTTGTAAAAAAAGTAGATCGTCAAGTGAAAACGTATTGTGTATATGATGAATCAACGTTTGAACAAGTTATAGAAGCGTCGAAGGAGTGGTCTCATGAAGAAACTAGAGGGTAAAACAGCTGTTGTAACAGGTGCTTCAAGAGGAATCGGACGTGCCATAGCATTAACATTAGCAGAACAAGGTGCACGTGTTGTTGTCAATTATAGCGGTAGCCAATCTAAAGCTGAAGAAGTCGTAGCAGAAATTACTGAAAATGGTGGCGAGGCGATTGCAGTCCAAGCCAATGTAGCTGATGCTGATGAAGTAACAGCTTTAATGAAAGCTGCAACAGATATTTTTGGTAGTCTTGATATTTTAGTAAATAATGCCGGGATAACACGTGATAATCTATTAATGCGTATGAAAGAACAGGACTGGGATGACGTAATGAATACAAACCTAAAAGGTGTATTCCTATGTACGAAGGCTGTCTCACGCCAAATGATGAAACAACGCGCGGGTCGTATTATTAATGTTGCATCGATTGTTGGTGTTTCTGGTAATGCCGGTCAAGCTAACTATGTTGCGGCAAAAGCAGGTGTTATTGGTTTAACAAAAACAACTGCAAAAGAATTAGCAGCGCGTAATATTTATGTTAATGCTGTAGCACCTGGGTTTATTGCGACAGAAATGACAGATGAACTGCCTGCTGAAGTAAAAGATCAAATGCTTGGACAAATTCCATTAGCGAAGCTAGGAGATCCAAAAGACGTTGCAAAAGTTGTACTATTTTTAGCGTCGGATGATGCAAGTTATATTACAGGACAAACAATCCATGTAGATGGAGGAATGGTCATGTAATTTATGTCTATGAACAAACGGGCTTTTTATGTATAATCATTGAGGGGAGGTGACAGATTTGGCAACTGTTATAGAACGTGTAACTAAAGTTGTTGTTGACCGTTTAGGTGTCGACGAGAGCGAAGTGAAATTAGAAGCTTCTTTCCGTGATGATTTAGGTGCGGATTCACTAGATGTAGTAGAACTAGTAATGGAACTTGAAGAAGAATTCGATATGCAAATTGACGACGAGGATGCAGAGAAAATTGCAACTGTTGGAAACGCGGTATCATTCATCGAAAGCAAAATTGGCTAATTATACATTGCTAGGGGCACTTCTTTCATAATTTTGAAGGAAGTGTCTCTTTTTGCTTTTGCACATTGTAAGAGAAAAAGGTAAACTAAACAGGAGTATCAAAAGGAAGATAAGAAGGTTGATGACGATGATGAAAAAAAAGGGACTCTCACAAAAAAATGGTGCAATTTCTGAGAAAGCACGCCTCCAATTTGAGGAATTATTAAATAATTTAGGACTGCATTTTGATAATGCAAGTTTACTTTACAATGCATTTACGCATTCATCATATGTGAATGAGCATCGTCGTAAACTATTTGAAGATAACGAACGACTAGAGTTTTTAGGAGATGCTGTGTTAGAACTATCTGTCTCTAAATTTCTTTTCCTTAAATTCCCGAAAATGAGCGAAGGTGAGCTTACAAAATTGCGTGCAGCAATCGTTTGCGAACCATCATTAGTCATTTTTGCAAATGAACTAAACTTTGGGAAATACGTTCTACTAGGAAAAGGTGAAGAATTAACAGGTGGTCGGGAACGTCCAGCCCTTCTTGCAGACTGTTTTGAAGCATTTGTTGGTGCACTATATTTAGACCAAGGATTAGAAACAGTCGTTGGATTTTTAGAACGCGTCGTTTATCCAAAAGTAGAAATCGGTGCTTTTTCGCATGTGATGGATTTTAAAAGTCAGCTACAAGAAATGGTGCAACAAGCCAATTCTGGTGTGCTCCAATATGAGATTATTAATGAAAACGGACCAGCACATAATCGTACATTCGTGTCACATGTATTATTGAATGAACGCGAATTAGGCGTTGGTCACGGAAAATCGAAGAAAGAAGCTGAACAAAGAGCTGCTCAAAGTGCAATGATTGAATTGCAAAAACAGTCAGCTGACAATCAGGAGGTATAATTTTGTTTCTTAAACGGCTTGAAGTGATTGGTTTTAAATCTTTCGCCGATCGTATTGGTATTGACTTTGTACCGGGAGTTACTGCTGTCGTTGGTCCAAATGGCAGTGGAAAAAGTAACGTAACGGATGCAATTCGATGGGTACTCGGAGAACAATCCGCAAAATCTCTTCGTGGTGCAAAAATGGAAGATGTCATTTTTGCTGGAAGTGACTCGCGCAAACCGCTTAACTTTGCAGAAGTATCATTGATATTAGACAACGAGGATGAACGATTACCAATCCCGTATAACGAAGTAAGTGTCACTCGTCGAGTATACCGCTCGGGCGATAGCGAATATCTATTAAACAAACAACAATGTAGATTAAAAGATATAACGGATTTGTTCTTAGACTCTGGTCTAGGAAAAGAAGCTTTCTCGATTATTTCACAAGGTCGAGTAGATGAAATATTAAACAGTCGTCCGGATGATAGACGCTCTATTTTCGAAGAAGCTGCCGGTGTATTGAAATATAAGCAACGTAAGAAAAAAGCTGAGCATAAATTATTTGAAACAGAGGATAACTTACATCGAGTGCTTGATATATTGCACGAATTAGACAATCGTATCGAGCCTTTGAAAATACAAGCGTCTGCTGCTGCAGATTATTTAAAGATGTCCAAAGAATTAAAGGACATTGATATTGCGGTTATCGTCCATGATTTAAGTGTGTTGCAACAAACACTTGAAACAATTATGCAGGATAAAAAGCAATTTACGGTGACTGAGCAAGAACATATACACAATATGGAAAATAAAGAGTCACAAGTAGCTTCTATTCGAAAACAAATTACTAAGCTAGATAATTTACTAGACCAATCGCAACATCAGCTTGTGGAAGCAAGTTCAGAAGTTGAGAGGTGGGAGGGGCGTAAAGTATTAATGGCTGAAAAACGCCATAATGCCAGTGCGCAACTAGAAAAATTACAACAATCACTTGAAAAAGCCCAAATCGCTGAGCGAGAGTGGCACTTACAACAAGTAGATAAACAAGAACAATTAAAGATAAGACAAAATACGTTTCAATTATTGAAAAAAAGTGTGAAACAGCTAGAAGATAACTTAAATCGTTCATCAACGGACATCGAAAAAGATATCGAAAACTGGAAAAACACTTATATTGATCGTCTCAATGAGGAAGCAACGGTTAAAAATGAATACAAAAATATTACACAACAGCTAGAACAACAAGAACAAGCTTCGTTCAAAATCACTAACCAATCGTCAGAAATGGCAGAGGAATTAGCTCAGTTAACGAAGGAACAACAGGTTGTTGAAAGTAAATTAAACGATGTGAAGCAACAGCTAGAAGAAAAACTGGCTGCTTATTCAGCTTGTCAATCAGAGCTAGCGAGTGCGACGAAACAATTTGAAAGTAAACAAGATTTGCTGTTTAAAGGCTATCAACATTTACAACAATTAAAGTCTCGAAAAGAAACTTTGGAAGAACTTGAGGCAGACTTCTCAGGCTTTTTCCATGGTGTAAAAGAGATTTTAGTGGCTAGAGAAAATAAAAAACTTTCTGGAATTCACGGTGCTGTTGCAGAGTTAATTCAAGTAAGTGGAGAATATACAAAAGCACTTGAAACAGCATTAGGTGCAGCTTCTCAACATATTGTGACTGAAACACAGCAGGATGCTCAAAAAGCAATTGCATGGCTAAAAGAAAAAAGAGCAGGTCGTGCAACGTTTTTACCGAAAAATGTTATGAAATCACGAAAAATATCACTTGATGCACTTGGAGCAGCTGCAACTCATCCATCGTTTATTAATACAGCAGATGAGTTAGCGACATTTGACCCTACCTTTAAAACGATTGCAGAAAATTTATTGGGTAATGTATTAGTTGCAAAAGATTTACAGAGTGCAACACAAATCGCCAAATCATGCAATTATCGTTATCGTGTAGTAACGTTAGATGGGGACATAGTAAATGCCGGCGGTTCTCTAACGGGTGGTTCTACTAAACAACAAACATCGTTATTTACTCGTAAAGCTGAACTTGAAGACTTAACTGGTCAGCTTGTTCAAATGCAACAAACAATTGAACAAGCTGAAAAAGTTGTTGCAGAGCAGAAAAACTTTGTTTCTGCTAAAACGCTTCTTCTAGAGGACTTACGTAAGCAAGGTGAAGTGTTACGTGATGAAGAATTTGAACTAAGTGGGCATTTCCGTGAATTAGAAGCAACGACAAAACGACTTGCCTTACGCGTTACTTTAGTAGCTACTGAAAAAGAAGATGCCACCGATCGCTCTTCAAACTTACAAGAAAATCAGGTTTCTGCTAAAAAACGTTTGCAAGAGTTAACGGAAGAACTTTCAGAAATTAATACGACAATAGAACAATTAAACGTACTTAAAGTACAGAGTGAAACAGCTCAAGATGCATTGAAAGAACAATATGCAGAGAAGCGTTCAGAGCTTGCTGTAATTCAAGAACAGGTAACGCAACTAAAACAAGCTTCTGAAGAAGTAACCGTCCAATACGACAAGGCGAAGTTGGAAGTCAATAACATTAGTCAAGAAATCAAATGGCTAACGAATGACGAAAGTCGAAATGGACCGTCTGATGAAGAAATAACTGCAAACATTACTACTTGGCAATTGAAAAAGACGGACCTAATTTCGACCATTGCTACAAGTAAGGAAGAAAGAACGCAGCTACAAGTTACTTTGGATAGCTGTGAAGTGGAACTGAAGGAATTACAACGAGTGCATAAAGGTTTATTAGACGGCTTGCGCAATTATGAGGTAAAACTGTCTCAACTGGAGTTTTCTAAGCAAGCTTTACTAGACCAACTTGCTGAAGACTATGAGTTTTCTTTAGACGAAGCCATACGGGAAGTAAATGAAGATATAGATGTTGAGATATCAAGAAGAAAAGTAAAATTATTAAAACAATCTATTATAGAATTAGGTCCCGTTAACTTAAATGCAATTGAAGAATTCGAAACAGTTTCAGAACGACATACTTTTTTAACGGAGCAAAGATCAGATCTCATGGAAGCAAAAGAAACATTACATGAAGCAATTCGTGAAATGGATGAAGAAATGTCAACACGCTTTAATGAAACATTCTTGAAAATCCGTGAACACTTCCAAATTGTTTTCCGAGAATTATTTGGTGGCGGGCATGCAGATTTACAACTAGTTGAGCCTGACGATATACTTGAAACAGGGATTGAAATTGTCGCTCAACCACCAGGTAAGAAATTACAAAGTTTAAGCTTACTATCAGGTGGAGAACGTGCTTTAACGGCAATTGCATTACTGTTTTCTATTCTAAAAACGCGCCCTGTACCATTCTGTATACTAGATGAAGTAGAAGCTGCTCTTGATGAATCGAATGTTACTCGTTATAGTCAGTATTTGAAAAAATTTAGCCAAGAAACACAATTCATCGTTATCACACATCGTAAAGGTACGATGGAAGGTGCGGATGTATTGTACGGTATTACGATGCAAGAATCAGGTGTATCGAAACTAGTATCAGTGAAATTAGAACAAGAAGAACCTGTTCTAGTAGGACAAAGGAGCGAATAACAATGAGCTTTTTAAAGCGTATGAAAGAAAAACTAATGGGCGCGAAGCCTGAAGAGCTTGAAGTACAATCGGTAGAGACGATCGTTGAAAAACAGGTTGACGATGTAATAGAACCTACAGAGCGAGAAGTAGCTGATCAAACTGTAGTTAATCCAGAAGTTGGAGAAGAACCTATAGTATCTGAACAAGCTCATCAAGAGGGGGAATCACAACCTAAAGAAGAAATCGTTGTTGAAGACCCCACTACTGAAGTTGTAAAAGTGGAAGAATCTCAAGAAGAGAAAAAATCAAAATGGGGATTCTCAGCATTTTCTATTACAGAAAAATTCAAAGCGGGTTTAGAGAAAACACGTGATTCATTTACATCGAAAGTGAACGATTTAGTAGCTCGTTACCGTACAGTAGATGAAGATTTCTTTGAAGAATTGGAAGACTTATTACTACAAGCGGACGTTGGTTTTGAAACTGTAATGGAGCTAATGGATAAATTACGCTTTGAAGTTCAACGTCAAAATATTAAAGATACGAGCGGTATCCAATCAATTATTTCAGAAAAGCTTGTTGAAATTTACGAATCTAGTGATGAAGAGTCAATCGAGTTAAATATTCAAGATGGTGAATTAACAGTTATTCTTTTTGTTGGTGTTAACGGTGTTGGTAAAACAACAACAATTGGGAAATTAGCGCATCGCTTAAAACAAGAAGGGAAATCAGTAATACTTGCAGCAGGTGATACATTCCGTGCAGGTGCGATTGATCAACTTCAAGTTTGGGGAGACCGTGTTGGTGTGGAAGTTATTAAGCAAGCAGAAGGGTCTGACCCTGCTGCAGTAATGTATGATGCCATTCGTGCAGCCAAAACCCGTGGAGCGGATGTACTTATTTGTGATACAGCTGGACGTCTGCAAAATAAAGTTAATCTAATGAACGAATTAGAAAAGGTACATCGTGTAATTTCCCGGGAAATTCCGAATGCTCCGCATGAAGTTTTATTAGCTTTAGATGCAACTACTGGTCAAAATGCACTAGTGCAGGCGCAGACATTTAAAGAAGCAACAAACGTGACAGGTATTGTATTAACGAAACTAGATGGTACTGCAAAAGGTGGTATTGTACTTGCAATTCGTAACAAATTGCATATTCCGGTAAAGTTTGTTGGTTTAGGTGAGAAAATGGACGATTTACAACCGTTTGATACAGAACGTTATGTATACGGCTTATTTGCTGACGCACTTGATCAACAGCTAGCAAAAGAAGAGGAATTAAACGAGCAATAATTAAATAAATGAACTATGCATAGCTTTTTAGCTATGCATTTTTCGTCTATGTATATTAGGGGTTATATGAGGATTAATATGTAATTAGACAAGTATATTTACTTGACAGAAATCCGATTATTCCTTATGATACTAAAAGAATGTGTAAAATAGGGGAGAGATTACTTATGCTACTTGAAAAAACGACACGCATGAACTTTCTCTTCGACTTTTATCAAGCATTGTTGACTGATAAACAACGTAGCTATATGCAACTTTATTATTTAGATGACCATTCTCTTGGTGAAATTGCTGAAGCTTATGGAGTATCGCGTCAAGCAGTTTACGATAATATTCGTAGAACAGAAGCGATGCTTGAAGAATATGAAGACAAACTTCGATTATTCGAGAAATTTCAAAACAGACAACAAATAATTGCAGAGCTATCAAAAAAAACTACTGACAATAGTGCCTCGCAAACTGTGTGGCTAGAACTTATTGAACAGTTAAAGCAATGGGATTAGGAGGCGGCATGCATGGCATTTGAAGGATTAGCGGAGCGACTCCAAGGTACGATTTCGAAGATTAAAGGCAAAGGGAAAGTGACGGAACAAGACGTTAAAGAAATGATGCGTGAAGTCCGTTTTGCCTTAATAGAAGCGGACGTTAACTTAAAAGTTGTAAAATCTTTTATTAAGCGCGTTAGTGAACGAGCAATCGGTCAAGACGTCATGAAAAGTCTAACACCCGGTCAACAAGTTATTAAAATCGTAAAAGACGAACTGACAGAATTAATGGGTGGCGAACAAAGTCCTATTAAGTTCTCTCAAAAACCACCAACTGTTATTTTAATGGTAGGTTTACAAGGTGCCGGTAAAACAACAACTACTGGTAAACTTGCTAATGTTTTGCGCAAAAAGTACAATCGTAAACCATTACTTGTAGCGGCGGATGTCTACCGTCCAGCAGCGATTAAGCAATTGCAAACATTAGGTGATCAGCTATCTTTGCCGGTGTTTGCTCTTGGTACGGAAGTATCTCCTGTGGATATTGTCCGTCAAGCGCTGGAACATGCAAAGGAAGAGCATCATGATGTTGTATTAATCGATACGGCAGGTCGTCTTCATATTGATGAAAACTTAATGCAAGAATTGAAAGACATTCGTGCATTAAGAGAACCAGATGAAGTCTTTTTAGTTGTCGATTCTATGACAGGTCAAGATGCTGTTAATGTAGCTAATAGCTTCAATGAAGCAGTAGGTATTACGGGTGTAGTTCTAACGAAGTTAGATGGGGATACACGTGGTGGTGCGGCTTTATCAATCCGCTCTGTTACAGAAAAACCAATTAAATTCGTCGGTATGGGTGAGAAAATGGATGCTTTAGAGCCATTCCATCCAGAACGTATGGCTTCACGTATTCTTGGTATGGGCGACATGATGTCCTTAATTGAGAAAGCGCAAGCAAACGTTGACGAAGAAAAAGCAAGAGAAATGGAAGAAAAGTTCAGAACACAGAGCTTTACTTTCGATGATTTCTTAGATCAAATGAGCCAAGTGAAAAAAATGGGACCTTTGGATGAGATTCTAAAAATGCTTCCAGGTGCCAATAAAATTAAAGGCTTAGAAAATGCGAAAATCGATGATAAACAAATTGGTCATATAGAGGCCATTATTCTCTCGATGACCCCAGCTGAAAAAACGAATCCTGAGATCATCAACTCGAGTCGTAAAAAACGAATTGCAAAAGGTTCAGGTTGTTCTGTTCAAGAAATAAACCGACTTTTAAAACAATTTGAAGATATGAAGAAAATGATGAAACAAATGACGGGTATGACGCAAAAAGGGAAGAAAAAAATGAAACTTCCTGGTTTGGATTCACTGTTTAAATAATTTTTTAAACTAAAAATTAGTGTGTTAAGAAAAAACACTTTACAAACAATCCAAAGCTTGCTATTATACTATCTTGTGTGAAACTATTCGGAGGTGCAATTAAAAATGGCAGTAAAAATTCGCTTAAAACGTATCGGGGCAAAAAAGGCTCCTTTCTATCGTATTGTAGTAGCAGACGCTCGCGCACCACGCGACGGCCGCTCAATTGAAACAATTGGTACATTCAATCCTTTAACTACTCCAGAAGAAGTTAAGATTGATGAAGAAAAAGCATTAGCATGGTTAGCAAATGGTGCAAAACCATCTGATACAGTACGCAACTTGTTCTCATCACAAGGCATTATGGAAAAATTCCATAATTCAAAAATCAGTAAATAATCGGAGGTGACAGCATGAAGCAGCTGATTGAAACAATCGTTAAACCTTTAGTCGATTATCCAGAAGAAGTTCGTATTACAACCGAGGAGAGTCCGAATCGAATTGTATATAAACTTTCTGTTCACCCTAGTGATATGGGAAAAGTAATTGGTAAACAGGGCCGTGTTGCAAAAGCGATGCGTACAATTGTTTATTCAGCAGCGGGCAGTCATCATAAGAAGAAGACATATGTCGATATTCTAGATTAGTCAAAAAGGGGGGAGCTTTAGTTCCTTCCTTTTTTGTTACGATTAAAATTAAATTAATCCTCTAATAATGTATTGAGGATGTTCACATATTTATTAAGAGGTGATTTAGATGGAATGGTATAACGTAGGTAAAATCGTTAATACACATGGTATAAGAGGTGAGGTGCGTGTTATCTCACAAACAGACTTCCCTGAAGAACGCTATGTAGTAGGAGAACAAATTGCACTGTTTAAAAAAGATTCTAAAAAACCATTACGACTAACAATCGCATCGGCCCGTGCTCACAAAAACTTCATTCTACTATCGTTTGAAGGATATCCAAATATAAATGATGTAGAAGACTTCCGTGACGGTATTTTAAAAGTGTCAGAAAAGCAACTAAGTGAATTAGCAGATGATGAATACTATTACCATGAAATCATTGGCTGTACTGTTTTTGATGAAGAGGGTACAGAAATTGGACAAGTAAAAGAGATTTTCGAAACCGGTGCTAATGATGTCTGGACTCTAAAAGGAGTTAATGGTAAGGATCAATATATTCCGGTAATAGACGATGTCATTAAAGAAATCGATGTTGACGAGAAGAAGATCATCATTCATGTGATGGATGGTTTGTTATCATGATGAATATCCACGTACTATCGCTATTCCCGAATATGTTTGAAGGCGTATTTGGTTCTTCTATTTTAAAAAAAGCTCAAGAAAAAGGGGCTGTTACGTTAGGTGTAACAGATTTCCGTGAATTTTCGATTAACAAACACAACCAAGTAGATGATTATCCGTACGGTGGTGGAGCTGGTATGGTATTAAAGCCAGAACCCCTTTTTAACGCCGTAGAAGCGCTTGTAAGCGAAGGTAAAAAGCCACGTATCATTTTGATGTGTCCACAAGGAGAACGCTATACACAAGCTAAAGCAGAGGAATTAGCGCAAGAAGAAGACTTAATCTTCCTTTGTGGTCATTATGAAGGTTATGATGAGCGAATTCGTCAGTATCTTGTAACGGATGAAATTTCTATTGGGGATTATGTCTTAACGGGTGGTGAGCTGGGAGCAATGACAGTGATTGACAGTGTCGTTCGCCTGTTACCTGGAGTTTTAGGCAATAATGATTCGCCAGTATTAGATTCTTTTTCAACTGGTTTACTAGAGCACCCACATTACACTCGTCCTGCTGAATTCCGTGGTATGAAAGTGCCAGACGTTTTATTGTCTGGTAATCATGCGAAAATTGACGAATGGCGTGAGCAACAATCTATAAAAAGAACATTTGAGAGACGCCCGGATCTGCTAGATAAAATGGAGTTAAATCCGAAGCAACAAAAGCACTTGAATTTATTAAAATCGGGTAAATAATTATTGCATAGTATCACAGTATATGATAATATTAAAAATGCATTTCTATGAGAAATGCCGAATTACGGTGTTCCGCTGTATCATCAAGAGGAGTTACAAGAACATCTGTCTAAGGAGAGAAAATAATGTCAAACATCATTACAGAAATCACTAAAGAACAACTTCGCACAGACATTCCTGCGTTCCGCGCTGGAGATACTGTAAAAATCGACGTTAAAGTAGTCGAAGGAACTCGCGAACGTATCCAAGTATACGAAGGAGTAGTTATTAAACGTCGTGGTGGCGGTATTAGCGAAACTTTCACTGTTCGTAAAATTTCTTACGGCGTAGGTGTTGAGCGTACGTTCCCAGTTAACACTCCAAAAATCGCTAACTTACAAGTAGTACGTCGCGGTAAAGTACGTCGCGCTAAACTATACTACCTACGTAACTTACGCGGTAAAGCGGCTCGTATTAAAGAAATTCGATAATACATTTTTTTGCCGAAGAGAGAGCTTGTATTACAAGCTCTCTTTCTTTTTGCTTGAAATGACAAATCCTTGTACAATAAGAACAGAATAGTCAAGGGGGACATCGAAATGGAAAAAACAAAAAAAGAGAAAAATGAGTTATGGGAATGGACAAAGGCATTAGTAATTGCTTTTGCATTAGCTGCAATTATTCGTTATTTTTTATTCACGCCGATTGTAGTAGATGGCGAGTCTATGATGCCAACCCTTGAAAATGGCGACCGCATGATTGTAAATAAGATTGGCTATAAAATTGGTGACTTGCACCGATTTGATATAGTTGTATTCCACGCACCGGAAAAGAAAGATTATATTAAACGTATTATTGGTTTACCAGGAGATCAGCTAGAATATAAAAATGATCAGCTTTATATCAATGGCAAGGCAATTGCTGAGCCTTACTTACAACAATATAAAGATGAAATTACAGATGAAGGTACATTAACTGAAGACTTTACACTTGCGGATATCGAACAACTGGATAAAATCCCAGATGGTTATGTTTTTGTAATGGGAGATAATCGTCGTTATAGTAAAGATAGTCGTCATATAGGGATTGTAAAAATAGATGATATTATCGGTAAAACAAGTATTGTTTTTTGGCCTTTTGATCAAATTGGTACCGTGAAATAACGAACAGGAGTGAATCACATGACCATTCAATGGTTTCCGGGACATATGGCGAAGGCTCGTCGTGAAGTAACCGAAAAACTGAAATTGGTTGATATTATTTTTGAATTGATTGATGCGCGCTTGCCATTATCTTCAAGAAATCCAATGCTAGATGAAGTAATACATCAAAAAACGCGTTTACTAATTTTGAACAAAGCAGATATGGCTGATGAAATTCAGACGCGTAAATGGATAGATTATTTTCAATCAAAAGGGCACCGTGCTGTAGCTATTAATTCATTAGATGGAAAAGGCCTTAACAAAGTAACGAAGGCAGCACAAGAGTTATTAAAAGAGAAATGGGATCGTATGCGTTCGAAAGGTATGAAACCTCGTGCAATTCGTGCGATGATTGTTGGTATACCAAACGTTGGCAAGTCGACATTAATTAATCGACTTGCTAAAAAGAATATTGCTAAAACAGGAAATACACCTGGAGTAACTAAATCACAACAGTGGATCAAATTTGGTAAAGAGCTTGAACTGTTAGATACACCCGGAATTTTGTGGCCGAAATTTGAAGATCAAGAGGTAGGTTATAAACTTGCTTTAACAGGGGCTATTAAGGATACCATTACAAACATGGATGATTTAGCAGTATACGGATTAAACTTTTTGAGTAACCACTATAAAGGCCGTATGGAAGAACGTTATAAATTAACTGAAGTCAGTGAAAACCTTGAAGAGACATATAATCATATTGGTCAATTACGTCGAGTTTTCGCTACTGGTGGTGAAATTGACTACGATCAAGTTGCAGAGCTAATTGTAAGAGATATACGTAACCAGCAATTAGGTAAGCTAACATTTGACTTTGTAGAAGACATAATCGAAGAATAAAAACTAACCTTTTTTACCTTATGGTGAAAAAGGTTTTTTTCTAGATTTTTTAGAAATAGTGCCGATAGTATAAATAGATACAAAAGGGAGTCTTATTTTTGAAAACGATAAAAGACATTAAAGAAGCATTAAATAATGAGCAGCAATACCAACCTTGGATGGCGGAAATAGAATCGGATGAACGCTTAGGCGTACAAAAAGTATGGCAACAATGGCTTCGAAAAAAAGCGAAGTTAGACAAACTAATAGCAGAGCATGAGGAGAAACTGGAATTCGATAATTCTTATCGCACACACCCTACTGCAAATATTGCAGGTACGGATGAAGCAGGCAGAGGCCCATTAGCGGGTCCTGTTGTGACAGCAGCAGTTATTTTACCTAAGCATTGTCCGGAGCTTGTTGGGTTAAATGATTCCAAACAGTTATCAAAAGAAACTAGAGAATCATTTATGGAGAAAATTATGGAATGTGCTATCGCAACCTCTATACATTTTCAGTCGGCAGAAGTAATTGACGACCTCAATATTTACGAAGCAACAAAACAGTCCATGAAAGCTTCTATAGAGACGCTACAAGTAAAACCAGATTTTGTGTTAGCGGATGCAATGACTTTACCGATCGATATTCCACAAGCTCCTATAATAAAAGGTGATGCCAAAAGCTTAGCAATCGCAGCGGCTTCTATTTTGGCGAAGACAGCGCGTGATAACTATATGGAAGAAATGAATGTAAAATATCCCCAATACGGGTTTGCGCAACATGCAGGTTACGGTACAAAACAACATTTAGAGGCTTTACGTAAATTTGGCCCTACAGACATTCATAGAACAACGTTTGAACCAATCAAATCAATGATTCATAAGAAAGGGTGAATAGTATTGGCCTATACTTCGTTTTCGTCCATACAAATGCAACAAAATCAAAGTATAAACACGCAACAGCCAGTGTCTTTAAAACAAGGTCAAGTATTTCACGGTACGATTAAACAGCTGTTCCCTGACAACCAAGCAGAGGTGCAGCTAGGTGGCCATCGTTTTATGGCAAGGTTAGAAATGCCAATGCAAGCTGGTAATGCACACTATTTTCAAGTAACAGGCATAGAGCCAGACTTACAACTTAAAGTCGTATCGGGTCCGATCAATCAAACAGGAACATTAACACAACAAATTAATCAATTATTAGATTCTATGCAACTTCCGAAGACATCCGAAATGCAACAAATTGCAGCCTATTTCTTAAAGGAAAACGTGCCGATGTCCAAAGAACAGTTAATGCAAGCAGAACTGTTGGTAAAACAATTACCTGCTGGTGTTACGATGAAGGATGCCTTACATGCTTTACAAAAAATAATTGACTTGAAAATGCCAATGAAACAAGACACGTTTCAAGCGCTTATTCAAGGTGGGATGAAACAAGGTTTTACACAAACGATTGATGCTTTACGACAACTATTACAACAGGATACTACCTTATCACCAGCTATTCGCGACCAATTATTACAACAATTGCAATTGCTAGCTAAACCGTTTGAAACGGAAACAGGTGGTGCAATTTTAGCGAAAATCATTCAATCTCTAACAGACGTAAATATATCATCTACTGATAAAAATATCCTAATCCAAATGCTAAAAGAGGTAGGTATCCTACCAAAAAACGCGAATATTTTTAATTGGTCGACAACTGTTATGCGAGGACCATCTGTACCGTATTCCAACTCAATTGGACATTTATTACAACAAATTCAAACGGCAACACCAAAGGAAGCTACACAACTTATCTCTCAATTACAAACGGCTATTACGAGTAACGCCAATTTGACAGATTCTCAAAGAGCAGAGCTACAGCAAAATTTGATGAAATTCAATGCTGCTCAATCGTCACAGCAGGCGTTGTCAACCTTTGTAAGGGATTTGCAGGGTCAATTAGGGAGAATGAGTCAAATGAGCATTGCAGTACCTTCTACGTCGCAATTACTGCAAAGTATTCAGTCTGTTAGTCAAAAAGATATGCCAGACTTCATCACCCAGCTAAAGGTATCTATTGAATCGCAAAGTATATTATCGGCATCACAGAAAGAAAACCTTATTAATACCCTTGGGAAATTTTCACTGACAAACAATACACCTCAATCTATTCAAATTTTGATTAAGGAATTACAAGGTCAGCTAATGCAAGCATTTAGCCAAATAGCAGAACAACAGCCTTTCAAGATGGATGAACAAAATATAACAGCTAAACAACATTTAATGACTTTAATGAATGTGGCTAATACAACGACTGATGATATGACACTTAGAGGATTGACACAAATCACTAGTAAGTCTGCGGAACCTTTCATTCAGCAACTAGTATCGCAAGCTGAGCAGAATGTGCATAATGCAATTGATAGCAAAGCTTTAGAATCTGCTATGAAACAAACTTTGCAACACCTAGGATTAAGCTATGAAGCAAAATTACTAGATAAAACAGCAGATATGCAGCAACTTGCTGGGCAATTGAAACCACAGTTATTGTCATTGATACAAGATCCAACTGCCTCAAATGCTACAAAAGCAGTGGCTGAGCAAATTGTTGCTCGTATGAATGGCATGCAATACTTATCAGGAGAAAATGGGCCTCAACATCAACTGATCATGCAAATGCCATTGGAGTTTTTTGGACGGAAAACAGATGCTACATTGCAGTGGAATGGTCGTATGAAGGACAATGGGAAAATTGACGCAGATTATGCGAGGATATTATTTTATTTGCAATTGAATTCACTCCAAGAAACGGTAGTTGATATGCAGGTTCAGAGTCGCGTTGTCACTGTAACTGTTTACAATGAGAATCATCAGTTGAAAGAGTTAGCAGAGCCACTTAAAATAGCATTAAAAAAAGGATTATCGTCCCATGATTATCAATTATCAGGTGTCTTTATGAAAAAATTCGTTGAAAATAAACCAGTGAAAACAACTCTAATAGCAAAAACTTCCAAGGATGATAACGGGGGAGTTGATATCCGAATATGACAGTAGAAAAACAACATGAACGGAAAGAAGCTGTTGCCCTTTCCTTTAATCCGGGTGGATATGAAGCTCCGAAAGTGGTAGCCAAAGGTAAAGGGAAAATAGCGGAAAATATTTTAGAACAAGCAAAAGATAACGATATTCCTATTCAAGAAGACCCAACTCTTGTCCAATTATTAGGTCAGCTTGACTTGAATGAGTCGATTCCTGAAGAACTTTACCAAGCTGTTGCTGAAGTATTTGCATTCATTTACCGTTTAGATAAAGATTATGAAAATTCAAAATAATGGTCAAAAAAAGTCGATATTAGTCGCCCTCAAAACATTGATATATGTATATTTCGAGCGAATTTGCGGATAATTAAAGGTGAAAGTCGAAATAACAAGAATGTAGACATAGTGAATCAGATTATATACAATGGTTATGTAATAGTAAAACTCTATGGGATTTTGATGGGAGGAAGTTAGATGAATATCCATGAGTACCAAGGAAAGGAAATTCTAAGACAGTATGGGGTATCAGTTCCAAATGGCCGAGTAGCGTTTTCACCAGAGGAAGCTGTAAAAGTAGCAAAAGAATTAAGTACAAGTGTAGTCGTTGTTAAGGCTCAAATCCATGCAGGTGGACGTGGTAAAGCAGGTGGCGTTAAAATTGCCAAAAATTTGGACGAGGTACGTTCGTATTCGAAAGAATTATTAGGGAAAATCCTGGTCACTCACCAAACTGGTCCAGAAGGTAAAGAAGTCAAACGCCTCTACATAGAAGAAGGCTCTGATATTAAAAAAGAGTACTATCTGGGTTTTGTAGTAGATCGTGCAACTTCTAGAATTACTTTGATGGGGTCTGAAGAAGGCGGGATGGACATTGAAGAGGTTGCTGAAGCAACTCCTGAGAAAATTTTCAAAGAAATAGTTGATCCAGCTATCGGATTAACAGGTTTCCAAGCACGTCGTCTTGCGTTTAATATGAATATTCCAGACAAATTAATAAATAAAGCTGCATCACTTATGCTCGGGATTTATAAAGCATTTACTGAAAAAGATGCTTCTATTTTAGAAATCAACCCGCTTGTTGTGACAGGTGATGGTAACGTAGTGGCGTTAGATGCAAAATTCAACTTTGATGGAAACGCTTTATATCGTCATAAAGATGTTGTTGAATTACGAGATTTCGAAGAAGAAGATCCAAAGGAAATTGAAGCTTCAAAATATGATTTAAGCTATATTTCATTAGACGGTAGCATTGGTTGTATGGTCAATGGTGCTGGACTTGCTATGGCTACAATGGATACAATTAGTTATTATGGCGGATCACCCGCAAACTTCCTGGACGTTGGGGGCGGTGCAACTGCTGAAAAAGTAACTGAAGCCTTCAAAATTATCCTTTCTGATGCAAATGTAAAAGGTATATTCGTTAACATTTTCGGAGGTATCATGAAATGTGATATTATCGCAGAAGGTGTTATTGCAGCGGCAAAAGAGGTTGGTTTAAATGTACCATTAGTTGTTCGCTTAGAAGGTACGAATGTTGATCTTGGTAAAGCGTTGTTAAATGAATCAGGTATTAATATCGTTACAGCAGATTCAATGGCTGATGGTGCAAGAAAAATTGTAGAACTTGTAGGCTAAGAAGGGCGGGGACTTGAAATGAGCGTTTATATTAATAAAGAAACTAAAGTACTTGTACAAGGGATTACAGGGTCAACGGCTCTTTTCCATACAAAGCAAATGCTAGAATATGGTACAAAAGTTGTGGCAGGGGTTACGCCGGGTAAAGGTGGTACAACTGTAGAAGGCGTACCTGTTTTTAACACGGTGGTTGACGCTGTTAAAGAAACAGGCTGTAATGTTTCTGTTATTTATGTACCAGCACCATTTGCGGCAGACGCGATATTAGAAGCTGTAGATGCTGATTTAGATTTAGTTATTTGTATTACTGAGCATATCCCGGTACTAGATATGGTTAAAGTGAAACGTTATATGGAAGGTAAGAAAACGCGTCTAATTGGCCCGAACTGTCCAGGTGTTATTACTGCAGATGAATGTAAAATTGGTATTATGCCAGGTTATATCCATAAAAAAGGCCATGTAGGAGTTGTATCTCGCTCTGGTACATTAACTTATGAAGCAGTTCACCAACTTTCTCAAGAAGGTATTGGTCAAACAACTGCTGTTGGGATTGGTGGCGACCCAGTTAACGGTACTAACTTCATTGATGTTTTAAAAGAATTCAACGAAGATCCTGAAACTTATGGTGTCGTTATGATTGGTGAGATTGGCGGTACTGCAGAAGAAGAAGCAGCTGAGTGGGTCAAAGCGAATATGACAAAACCAGTTGTAGGTTTCATTGGTGGACAAACTGCACCTCCTGGGAAACGTATGGGCCATGCTGGTGCCATTATTTCTGGTGGTAAAGGCACAGCTGCTGACAAGATTAAAGCAATGAATGCAGCTGGTATCCAAGTAGCAGAAACACCATCTGTTATCGGTGAAACATTTATTAAAGTTATTAAAGAACATGGTTTATACGAAAAATGTAAAACCCATTAATATAGAAGGTGTAGCAAAGTCTTAATAGACAATGCTACACCTTTTAAGTAGTTATATGACTGGAGGGCAATGATGAATGAAGCACAATTGACTCAAAGACTATTAGCATTGCATTATGTATTTCCTGTACCACTAAACAGGTTAGCACCTTTGTTTAAAGAGGATATAGAACTTGCAAGATTTGAACAAATGTCCTCACAAAAAATTGCACAATTATTAAATCTCTCCTATGAAAAAGCTACTAGATTAAAAGTTGCTTATATAGAAGCAATGGAAACTCCCTTACTCCAAGCTTATGAGCAAAAATTGATTACCCCAATCCCGTTCTTTCATCCCTTATTCCCTAAAGAGTTATTCGAATTATATGATCCTCCTGTATGTCTTTATGTAAAAGGAATAGTAGATTTACTAGAAAATAAACGTAAGATTGCTATAGTTGGTTCTAGAAAGGCGACAGCCTATACAAAAAATGCATTACAGTATATTATACCGGCATTGGTAGAACACGATTATATCATCATCAGTGGCCTTGCGAAGGGGGCTGATCGAATGGCACATGAAAGTGCAATTGCAAACGGAGGTAAAACAATCGCAATTCTAGGGCATGGATTATTTCATCTATATCCGAAAGAAAATACAAAATTAGCCGAAATAATTAGCAAAGATCATTTATTAATGACAGAATATCCGCCATATATCGAGCCTAAACGATGGTATTTTCCAATGCGGAATCGTATTATTAGCGGTATGTCAAAGGCTATACTAGTTACTGAAGCGGCTGAAAAAAGTGGTACATCCAGTACAATGGAACACGCCTTAGAGCACGGGAAAGAAATTTTCGTTGTACCTGGAGATATCACATCAAAACTTTCATTAGGACCGCATAAATTGCTCGCAGAAGGTGCTACACCAGTCTGGAATGGATATCAAATAATAGCAGAATTAGAAAGATATTTTAATTGATGATGAAATATAACTTGCAAAAATTTCTTTTCTGTTATACATTTTGCAACAGGTATTCTTTTGTAAACGCTAAGAAAAAAAGTTATAGTTGAATGGTAAGTTTTTTAACAATATTTTCATGTACTTATTCAATTTTAACAAGTGAAACTAAAGAAAATGAAACATCACCTCTATAAGGGGGAACTCACATGTCGGATTATTTAGTAATAGTTGAATCGCCCGCAAAAGCAAAAACAATCGAGCGATATTTAGGAAAAAAATATAAAGTAAAAGCATCAATTGGTCACGTACGTGATTTACCTAGAAGTACAATGGGAATTGATACGGAAAATAATTTTGAACCAAGATACATTACCATTCGTGGTAAAGGTCCTGTTTTACAAGATTTAAAATCCGCAGCTAAAAAAGCCAAGAAAATCTATCTTGCGGCCGATCCAGATCGCGAGGGAGAAGCTATTGCTTGGCATTTAGCAACAGCTCTTAACATTGATATAAAATCGGACTGTCGTGTATTATTTAACGAAATCACGAAAGATGCTATTAAAGAGTCATTTAAGCATCCACGTCCTATTGATATGGATTTAGTTGATGCTCAACAAGCACGTCGTATTCTAGACCGTCTTGTAGGGTATAACATTAGTCCTCTTCTATGGAAGAAAGTCAAAAAAGGTTTATCTGCTGGTCGAGTGCAATCAGTTGCATTACGTATGATTATCGACCGTGAAAACGAAATTAAAAACTTCCAGCCTGAAGAATATTGGACAATCGAAGGTAACTTTGAAAAGGGTAAAAAGCAATTTGATGCTATTTATTATGGAAATAGTAAAGAGAAAATCAAATTATCCAATGAAGAACAAGTAAAAGATGTCTTGAAGCTAATGAAGGGGGAAGATTTTGAAGTTGCAAAAGTAGTGAAACGTGAGCGTAAGCGTAATGCAGCTCCATCTTTTACAACATCATCCCTACAACAAGAAGCCGCTCGTAAATTAAACTTCCGTGCGAAAAAGACAATGATGCTTGCACAGCAATTATACGAAGGTATAGATGTTGGTAAAGAAGGTACGGTTGGTTTAATTACGTATATGCGTACCGATTCGACACGTATATCTGAAACGGCGAAAAAAGAAGCATTTGAATATGTACAATCAACATACGGTAACGAATATACAACGCCTCTTGATCAACAAGCAAAAAAATCTGAAAAAGCGCAAGACGCACATGAAGCAATTCGTCCAACAAGCACATTGCGTACGCCTGATCAGTTAAAAGCAGTTTTATCTAGAGATCAACTCCGTCTTTATCGTTTAATTTGGGAACGCTTTATAGCGAGCCAAATGGCATCTGCTGTATTAGATACAGTAACAGCAGACTTACAAAATGGTGATGTATTCTTTAGAGCTACAGGTTCTCAAGTGAAATTCCCTGGTTTCATGAAGCTTTATATTGAAGGTTCAGATGACCAAAAAGAAGAAAAGGATAAGCTATTGCCGCCAATGGAAAAAGGCGATATTGTAAAATCCTTGAATATTGAACCAAAACAACATTTCACACAGCCGCCACCTCGCTTCTCAGAGGCACGACTCGTTAAAACGATGGAAGAAATAGGAATAGGCCGACCTTCAACTTACGCTCCAACATTGGATACAATTCAAAAGCGTGGTTACGTCACATTAGACAATAAACGTTTTGTACCTACAGAATTAGGTGAAATTGTTCACTCATTAGTTTTAGAATTTTTCCCTGATATTATTAATATCGAGTTCACTGCCAAAATGGAACACGATTTAGATAGTATTGAAGAAGGTAATACAAAATGGGTGAGTATCATTGATGAGTTCTACCAAGATTTTGAAAAACATGTACAACACGCTGAAGTGGCCATGGAAAAAGTTGAAATTAAAGACGAACCTGCCGGTGAAGATTGTGAACACTGTGGTTCACCAATGGTTTTCAAACTAGGTCGCTATGGTAAGTTCATGGCATGTAGCAACTTCCCTGATTGCCGTAATACTAAAGCTATTGTCAAAGCAATTGGCGTAACATGTCCAACATGTAAAGAAGGCGAAATAGTAGAACGTAAGAGTAAAACTAAACGCATTTTCTATGGCTGTAATCGTTATCCTGACTGTGACTTTGTATCATGGGATAAACCGATTAATAGACCTTGTCCAAAATGTAGTGAATTATTAGTAGAGAAGAAACTGAAAAAAGGCGTACAAATTCAATGTACGAAATGTGACTATAAAGAAACAGCATCACAATGATGAGTATAAGAAAGAGGTATATATAAGCATGACAACAATCGTAAATGTAATCGGTGCAGGTTTAGCAGGTAGTGAAGCAGCTTGGCAGATCGCGAAAAGAGGCATTCAAGTTCGCTTATATGAGATGCGTCCAGTCAAACAAACGCCTGCTCACCACACAGATAAATTTGCAGAATTAGTATGTAGTAACTCACTACGTGCCAATAACTTAACAAATGCTGTTGGCGTTATTAAAGAGGAAATGCGTATGTTAGATTCGGTAATTATAGAAGCAGCAGATCGCAGTTCAGTTCCTGCAGGTGGAGCGCTAGCAGTGGATCGCCACGAATTTGCAGGCTATGTAACAGAAAAAGTGAAAAACCATCCGCTTATTGAAGTAATTAATGAGGAAGTAACTGAAATTCCAGAAGAGGGTATAACAGTTATTGCTACAGGTCCACTAACTTCAAAAGCATTAGCAGAACAAATTCAAACGTTAACAGGTGAAGAATATCTTTATTTCTATGATGCAGCTGCACCAATTATCGAAAAAGATAGCATTGATATGGATAAAGTATATTTAAAATCTCGTTACGATAAAGGTGAAGCGGCATACTTAAATTGTCCAATGACTGAAGAGGAATTTAACCGTTTCCAAGAAGCATTAATTAACGCTGAAGTTGCACCATTAAAAGAGTTTGAAAAAGAAAAGTACTTTGAAGGCTGTATGCCAATCGAAGTAATGGCTGCTCGTGGTCCGAAAACTATGCTATTTGGTCCTATGAAACCAGTAGGCTTAGAAGATCCTAGAACAGGTAAACGTCCACATGCAGTTGTACAACTTCGCCAAGATGACGCTGCAGGAACGCTATATAACTTAGTAGGTTTCCAAACGCATTTAAAATGGGGAGCACAAAAAGAAGTATTTAGTATGATCCCTGGTTTGGAAAATGTGGAAATCGTTCGTTATGGTGTTATGCATCGAAATACATTTATCAACTCACCTAAAGCATTAGCACCAACTTATCAACTAAAAAGTCGTCCAAACATTTTCTTTGCTGGTCAAATGACAGGTGTAGAGGGCTATGTTGAATCAGCGGGGAGTGGTCTAATTGCAGGTATTAACGCTGCACATCTTGCAATGGAGAAAGACTTATTAATCTTCCCAGCAGAAACGGCATTAGGAAGTATGGCGCGTTATATAACAGAAGCCGATTCAAAACACTTCCAACCCATGAATGTGAACTTTGGTTTATTCCCTAAACTAGGTGAAAAAATTAAATCGAAGCAAGAACGCGGTGAAAAACACGCAGAGCGCGCATTGGCTGCTATTCAAAATTTTAAAAATACAACAAATATCTAATTGTTTTAAGCCTTTAAAATTGTTACAATTTTAAAGGCTTTTTTGTTTATAAATGAAAATAATTTCTCATAATGAAAAGAAGAGACAAATAGTGGTAATTTGACAGTAAGAATAATACATTTAAGTGTAACAAAGTTATCCAAAAGACGAGAATAAACTTTTCAAGAAAAACTTTATTTTGACTTATGAACTGAAGTGTCGAACAATTCACATGAGTGTGTTATACTCATATGTGCCTTAAACAACTAGGATTAACATTAGCTCTAGATTAGTAATCGTTTTTGCTTTATAAAAATGCTTAGAGTTAGATGGTTAAATTTGGAACTTTTATTAACGAGGTGTTCAAATGAACATACGATCTGAACAAGCACTTGAGCAATTTGTTATTTATATTCAATTAGAAAAAAATTTTTCACCATTAACAGTGCGAGAATATCAAACTGATTTACATGAATTTTTATCTTTCTTAAAAGTAGAAGGTGTAGTAGATTTAGCTGATGTTGAATATATACACGCCAGACTTTACGTAACAAAATTGTACGAAGAAAAAAAAGCGAGAACAACTATCTCAAGGAAAATTTCTTCAATCCGTTCTTTTTTTCGTTTTCTAAATAAAGAATATGGATTGGATGATACAGGCTTTCAAGCTCTTTATCATCCGAAGAAAGAAGATAGATTACCGCGCTTTTTTTATGAAGAAGAGCTTGCCAGATTGTTTCAGGCAAACGAAGGGGAAGATTCGAAATCTTTACGAGATACAGCCATTCTTGAATTGTTGTATGCCACAGGTATTCGGGTCAGTGAATTGACATCTATTGAAATGAAAGATGTTGATTTTTCAATATGCATTTTACGTGTGATGGGAAAAGGGAGAAAAGAACGTTATGTACCATTTGGACATTTTGCTTCGGAAGCATTGCAACAATACCTAGCAAATTCACGTCCTAAACTTATGAAAGGCCTTCAAAACCCTCAACTATTTGTCAATATGCGAGGTGGAGCCCTTACCGCAAGAGGTGTTCGTTATATTTTAAATGATATGATGAAAAATGCAGAGTTACATTCTAATATTTATCCTCATATGTTAAGACACACCTTTGCTACGCATTTATTAAACAACGGAGCAGATTTACGTACCGTGCAAGAATTACTCGGACACGCAAATTTATCTTCTACGCAAGTTTATACGCATGTGACAAAAGAACATCTAAGAAAAACATATATGAATGCTCATCCAAGAGCGTAACAATTGGGAGGAGGGTTATTATGGTTGAAATGCACGCAACCACAATTTTTGCAGTACAACATAAAGGGCAGAGCGCGATGGCAGGTGACGGACAGGTGACTCTTGGTAATGCAGTCGTGATGAAACACACAGCTAAGAAGGTGCGTCGTCTTTATAACGGTAAAGTACTAGCGGGGTTTGCCGGATCTGTAGCCGATGCGTTTACATTGTTTGAAATGTTTGAAGGGAAACTTATGGAATTTGATGGGAACCTTCAACGTGCTTCAGTCGAAGTAGCAAAGCAGTGGCGCGGAGATAAAATGTTGCAAAAGCTAGAAGCAATGTTACTTGTAATGAATAGTGAAACACTACTACTTGTTTCTGGTTCTGGTGAAGTCATTGAACCTGATGACGGTATCTTAGCAATTGGCTCAGGAGGAAACTATGCGTTATCAGCTGGCAGAGCGTTAAAGCAATACTCTGGTGAAACATTAACAGCAGAGGAAATTGCGAAAGCATCGCTTGAAATTGCAGCAGATATTTGTGTATTTACGAACCATAATATTATCGTGGAGGCACTGTAACTATGACACAACAACAAACGCCTAGACAAATGACCGAGTATTTAGATCGTTATATCGTTGGACAACGTGATGCTAAGCGTGCAGTAGCTGTTGCGCTTCGTAATCGTCATCGTCGTCAACTTTTAGATGAAGAGATGAAAAATGAAGTCATCCCAAAAAACATCTTAATGATTGGGCCAACTGGAGTTGGAAAAACGGAAATTGCTAGACGTATCGCACGTTTAGTTAAAGCGCCATTCATAAAAATAGAAGCGACAAAATTTACTGAAGTAGGTTATGTAGGTCGTGATGTGGAATCGATGGTACGTGACTTAGTAGAAGTGGCTAACCGACTCGTGAAAGAAGAAAAACATGAAGAAGTAAAGGATCAAGCAGAGCGACTAGCTAATGAACAAATTGTGAAATTACTTGTACCAAGTATGCGTAAAAAGCAATCATCGTCAAATCCTTTTGAAATGTTTTTCGGACAAAATTCCGAGAAAGAAGAAGAAACAACTACAGATGATACAGAAGTACGTTTAAAACGTTCACAAATTGCGGATGCTTTAAAAGCAGGCAAGCTTGAAGATGAGTGGATATCGATAGAAGTGACTGAGCAATCGCCATCAATGTTTGGTGGTTTTCCAGGAGCGGGCATGGATATGGGTGGCAGTAACATGGGTGATATGTTATCAAGCTTAATGCCAAAGCAAAAGAAAAAACGACGTCTACAAGTAAAAGATGCTAGACGTATACTTATAATAGAAGAAGCTAATAATTTAATTGATTCTGATGAAGTTTCTCAAGAAGCGATTACGCGTGCTGAGCAAACAGGCATCATCTTTATCGATGAAATTGACAAAATTGCCAATAAGAATGGTAATTCTGGTTCTGCGAATGTATCAAGAGAAGGCGTTCAACGCGATATTTTACCAATAGTTGAAGGTTCTACTGTTAATACAAAGTATGGTCCTGTCAAAACAGATTATATGCTATTCATCGCTGCAGGTGCATTTCATATGTCTAAGCCATCAGATTTAATCCCTGAGCTACAAGGGCGCTTCCCAATTCGCGTTGAATTAGAAAAGCTTACGAAGGAAGACTTTGTTCGTATTTTAAAAGAGCCAGACCATTCATTAATTCTTCAGTATAAGGCATTATTAAATACTGAAGGTGTTGAAATTGAGTTTACAGAAGAAGCAATTGATCGTATTGCGGAAATTGCAACATTTGTAAACCAAGAAACAGATAATATCGGAGCACGCCGTCTCCATACGATTTTGGAACGTCTTTTAGAAGAGTTGTCATTTGAAGCTGCAGAAATCGCACCAGCTCACATTGATATTACACCATCGTACGTAGATCAAAAACTTGGAGAAATTGCGAAGAACAAAGATTTGTCTCAATTTATCTTATAGTTTATAATCTAGGTTATTGTATGAAAATTTTAAAAGTTATGAAAATTAAATAAACTATACAAAAAATATTACAGGAGGCTAAATAAAAATGAATTTATTAGCTAAAACACGAAAAATTAACTCAATGCTTCAAGCATCTGCTGGGAAACCAGTTAACTTTAAAGAAATGGCTGACACATTAGGAACAGTCATCGAAAGTAACGTATATATCGTAAGTCGTAAAGGTAAATTACTAGGTATTTCAATTACTCAACAAATTGAAAACGAACGCCTTAACAAAATGTTTGAAGAGCGTCGTTTCCCTGAAGAATATACTCAAAATTTATATGACTTCTCTGAAACTGTTCCAAACCTTGATGTACATGATGAGCATAGTGCATTCCCTGTTGAAAACAAAGAGCTTTTCAAATCGGGTCTAACTACAATTGTGCCGATTATTGGTGGTGGCGAACGTCTAGGAACTTTGATTTTAGCTCGTCTAGCTGGTACTTTTGAAGATGACGAATTAATCCTTGCTGAATACGGTGCAACTGTAGTAGGTATGGAGATTCTTCGTGAAAAAGCTGAAGAAATCGAAGAGGAAGCTCGTAGCAAAGCAGTAGTACAAATGGCAATCAACTCATTATCATACAGTGAATTAGAAGCTATTGAGCATATCTTCGAAGAACTAGATGGTAGCGAAGGATTACTAGTCGCTTCTAAAATTGCTGACCGCGTAGGTATTACACGCTCAGTAATCGTCAACGCTTTACGTAAACTAGAATCAGCTGGTGTTATTGAATCACGCTCTCTAGGTATGAAAGGTACGTACATTAAAGTATTAAACGATAAATTCCTAAATGCATTAGCAGAAATCAAAATGCGCTAATAATTCCGACCTAACTATCCCAAAGTCTATCAAAGACTTTGGGATAGTTTTTTTATACCTATACACCAGTAATTGTACCTAGTGAATTATGGGTGTATATTTGTGAAATCATTATAAGACAACGAAAAAATGAAAATATTGTCAATAAAAATGGTGAATTAACAAAATCAGCTGAATATGATGAAAAAAACATAATTCTTTTGTAAGGAAATGATATAAAATTTATGGTTACCATTTTACTGTTAAAAAAGGGTGGGGAGTAATGAAAAGGTAGTTATTTTTAGATTAAATTAGTAAAGAACTATTATTATATATGAAGTCTGTTATAGTAATACCGAGTTGAATTATCTGAAAATTCCACTAAATATATCAAATGAATATGTGTCTATTTGGTGTTATTAGGATAAAATAACTTTCTAATAATATTGAACAACTAAGAAATCCCTATAAACTCAATAGCGGCACAAGTAGTAGATATTACAAAGAATTAATTTTATTAACACTATTGTTATAGTGAATATTACCTTTACCCCTTATAGGATAAGCGGTTTAGAAGTTTTGAAAGAAAAGGTGAGTAAAGTGAAAAAAATGGGTTTTTGTACCTATTAAAAAGAACCTAATACAGATAGACACTAGGATACATCTCTAATACAATTAGATAGTAAAAATAAAATTGAAATTTGGTAGTATATATCGAATTGGGGTGAAATATTTGGATTTATTTAGTGGAACGATAAGCAATTTGGAAAGTGGCCTCGCTTATGCTACGGTGAAGAATAAAACAATCGCTCAAAATATAGCGAATAATGACACGCCAAACTATAAAGCGAAAGACGTTAGTTTTAAAAAGATGTTAACTGAGGCACAAAATACATATATTCAAGCAAACAGAACTGATCAAAGACACTTTGATTTTACTACTAAGAATTCGACACCAGGTGTTTATAGTTATTCTAATCTTCGCTACCGAGAAAATGGTAATGGTGTGGATATGGATAAAGAACAAGCGAGTTTGGCGGAAAATACAATTTACTATAATACCTTGGTTGACCGTATTAACGGTAAATTAAATACATTACAAACTGTTATTAAAGGGGGTAACTAATTTTGTCTATCTTCCATAGTATGAATACGACTGGATCGGCTCTTACTGCTCAGCGTTTAAGAATGGACGTCATTTCGTCTAATATGGCAAATGTCGATACTACACGAGCGACAATGGAAAATGGCGAGTGGGTTCCGTATCGTCGTAAAACAGTAACGTTAACTTCGAAAGAAGGACAATTTTCTAATTATTTAAATACGGCAATGGGTTCAACAAGTAAACAAGGAGTTGGCAATGGTGTCAAAGTAACAGGGATTAATAATGATACTGAAACACCATTCAAACTTATTTATGATCCAACACATCCAGATGCTAATGATGAAGGGTATGTGCAAACTTCAAATGTTGATCCTTTGAAAGAAATGGTAAACCTAATATCGGCTACAAGATCATACGAAGCGAACGTAACGGCATTTAATGCAAATAAATCGATGCTAACAAAAGCTCTAGAAATAGGGAAATAATTTCTACAAAGGAGGATGGAGTAATTGCCAGTATCACAAGTATCTGTAACGCAACCAGTTCAACCAACTATGACACAAAGAGTTGCTGAAACGATGCCTACAGAATCTAAGGGAAATTTTGGAACTATGTTGAAAGATGCTATCCAATCTGTAAACGATAGTCAAATTGCTTCTGATAATATGACAAATAAGTTGATAAACGGAGAAAATGTTGAGCTTCATGACGTTATGATTACTGCTCAAAAAGCGAGTGTAACATTGAATACGGCATTACAAGTACGTAATAAAGTAGTAGAGGCGTATCAAGAAATTATGCGAATGACAGTTTAATTCGAACGGTTAGTGCGGATTTAACCACGTATTAGAACATTCACTATAACCGGAGGCTTAAAATGAATGAAAGACTGACAAAAATCAAAACCGACTCCACAAGGTTTTGGGGAAGTCGTACGAAAGCACAAAAAGGTACGTTAATAGGTTCCCTTCTTGGAATTATTATTTTCGCAGCGGTTATTACATACTTTGCAACTCGAGTTACGTATGCGCCACTTTATTCAGATTTATCGACTGCTGAAGTAGGGAAAATAAAAGAAACCCTTGATGCTCAAGGGGCAAAATATAAGATTGCACCAGGTGGAACATCTATCTTAGTCCCAGAAAACCAAGTCGATGCACTATTAGTGCAATTAGCATCAGAAGGTTTTCCGCAATCTGGTAAAATAGATTACTCATTTTTCTCTCAAAACGCTGGATTTGGTATGACTGATAATGAATTTAGCGTTCTGAAATTAGCTTCTACACAAACAGAACTAGCTAATTTAATTAAAGGTATTAAAGGTGTAAAAGACGCGAAAGTAATGATTACTTTACCTGAAGAGGGTGTATTCGTAAGTGATACACAGCAGCCAGCTAGTGCATCGATAGTTTTGAATACGGAACCAGGTTATCAATTTACTGAAACGCAAATCCAAACACTTTATAATCTGGCATCTAAAAGTGTTCCAAATCTAGCGCCTGAAAATATCGTAATTACTAATCAATACTTTGAATATTACGATTTACAGTCCAATAATACCGCAGCAGCCGGAGCTAGTGGAGCGGATGTCAATCAACAATTGGCAATTAAAAAGCAAATTGAACGTGATTTGCAACGCCAAGTGCAAACAATGCTAGGTACTTTAATGGGAGCCGATAAAGTAGCGGTAGTAGTGACTACTGATATAGATTTTACCCAGGAACAACGTGAAGAAAATTTAGTTGAACCAGTAGATAAAGAGAATATGACTGGTATCCAAATCAGTGCCCAGCGTATTAGTGAAACATTTACTGGTACTGGAGCTGCGGCTTCCGGTACACCTGAAGCTGAAAATGCTACTGATAATTTTACAAACTATCAATCAGGGTCATCAGGAGATGGAGATTACGAGAAAACTGAAGAGACGATTAATAATGAAGTGAATCGTATTAAACGTCAGATTGTAGAAAGTCCATATCGAATTCGTGACTTAGGTATTCAAGTAATGGTAGAACCACCAACTGCTGACGATGCAACTACATTACCAACGAATATACAACAGGATATTCAAAATATGCTTGCATCAATCGTCCGCACTTCAATTGATAAAGACGAAGCTGGACAATTAACAAATGCTCAAATTGATCAAAAGATAAATGTGACTGTTCAACAATTGAATGGTAAAACTCAATTAGCTTCAACAGAGACAAGTAAAATTCCATGGTGGGTATATGTAATTGGCGGTATTTTAGTAGTTGCTATTATTTTACTAGCGTTCTTTATCTTGCGTTCTAGAAAACAAAATGCGACAGAAGAAAATATGATTCTAGAAGATCAAAAAGAAATAGTTGAAGTAGAAGATATTTCTACAGAAAAAGAAACAGAATCAACCGTACGACGTAAACAGCTTGAGAAGATGGCGAAAGACAAGCCAGATGATTTCGCGAAATTATTACGTACATGGATAACTGAAGATTAATGGGGGGAAAAGCTGTGTCAAGGAAAGAAAAAGGTTTATCTGGTAAACAAAAAGCAGCACTCCTGTTAATATCACTAGGACCAGAGGTGTCCGCTGCGGTATATAAACACTTAAGTGAAGAGGAAATAGAACGTTTAACGTTAGAAATTTCAGGAGTTAAAAAAGTTGAACCAGAGATAAAAGAGGAAATTATCGAAGAGTTTCATAATATTGCACTCGCACAAGACTACATTTCTCAAGGTGGAATTGGTTATGCGAAAACTGTATTAGAAAAAGCTCTTGGATCGGATCAGGCGCAAACAATTATCAATCGATTAACATCTTCTCTACAAGTAAGACCTTTTGATTTTGCGAGACGCACCGATCCTGCACAAATTTTCAACTTTATTCAAAATGAACATCCGCAAACAATTGCGCTAATACTTTCATATTTAGAGCCACAGCAAGCGGGTATTATACTTTCATCATTACCTCAAGAGGTACAAGCTGATATAGCAAAACGTATCGCAATGATGGATTCAACATCGCCAGAAGTTATTAGTGAAATTGAGTCGGTATTAGAACGCAAATTATCATCAACAGTGACGCAAGATTACACCGAAACTGGTGGCGTTGACGCAGTTGTGGAAGTCCTTAATGGTGTTGATAGACAAACAGAAAAAACAATTCTGGATGCACTTGAAATTCAAGATCCAGAACTTGCAGAAGAAATCAAAAAACGTATGTTTGTTTTCGAAGATATCGTTACACTGGATAACCGCTCAATTCAACGTGTTATACGTGATTGTGAAAATGAAGATTTACTTCTTGCAATGAAGATTTCGAGCGAAGAAGTAAAAGAAATCATTTTCAAAAATATGTCCCAACGTATGGCTGAGACATTTAAAGAAGAGATGGAAGTAATGGGACCTGTTCGCCTGAGAGATGTTGAAGATGCACAAATGAGAATCGTTGCAGTAACACGACGCTTAGAGGATGCAGGTGAAATCATTATCGCTCGTGGTGGAGGAGATGACGTCATTGTCTAGAATCATTCGATTCGATGATACTCTATCATCCAAAGAGAAAATTAGAACGATTGAAATACGCGAGTTTAAATTGCCTGAAGATCAGCAAGAAGTCGTAGAGGATTATTCCTTAGAAGAAGTTTTAGCCGAAAGAGAACGTATTATTGCTGAAGCACAATCTGAAATTACTACGCAACAACAACAATTCTTAGCCCAATGCGAACAACAACAGCAGGTACTTGATTTTGCTAAAGAGCAATGGGAACAAGATAAGCTTATTCTTCAACAACAAGCTTACGATGAAGGTTTTCAGCAAGGCTTAGAAGAAGGACGTTTAAAAGCTGAAGACAATATGTCAGAAGCAGTTCATATAGCTAATGAAACTACTATCAGTTCACAAGAAAATGCTCAACTATATCTAGAAAGTCAAGAAAGAGTCATTTTAGAACTGGCTTTGAATGCAGCGACTCGCATATTAGGGACAGCCTTAGAAGAAAATGGAGAGCTGTATTTAAATGTGGTCCGTCGAGGTTTAAAAGAGGCAAGAGAGATGAAAGAAATTAAACTGTATGTGTCACTTACTTATCATAAGCTAGTTTCAAGTCATCGAGATGAATTAGCTTCTATTTTCCCAGTGGATGTACCATTCATGATATTCGTAAATGAAGAATTAAATGATACGGATGGCTATATCGAAACAAATCACGGAAGAATTGTCGTGAGTATTGATGAACAGCTTAATGAATTACGATTAAAACTAATAGAAATATTAGAAAGCGTGGATCAGAAATGATGAAAGCGTCGCAGTTGATTGAGCATATTCCATCAATACAAACATTTAAAAAGTATGGTCGTATAACTCGTGTAGTTGGTCTAATGATTGAGTCTCAAGGTCCTGAAAGTTCTGTTGGTGATGTTTGTAAAATTCATGTGCAATCTTCAAAAAATGGACATTCAGAGATTTTAGCTGAAGTTGTCGGTTTTAAAGATGAAATCGTTGTACTAATGCCGTTTACATCAATTAGAGAGATTTCGATAGGCTGTTTAGTTGAGGGAACGGGGTCACCTTTAGAAGTGAAAGTAGGGCCTGAACTTATTGGTAAAGTATTGGACTCAATGGGATTACCTATTGATGGACACAACTTACCAAAGGGCCTTGCTACTGTGCAAACAGAAGAGGACCCTCCAAATCCTTTAACTAGACCACCTATAAATGAAACCCTTGAAGTGGGTGTAAAAGCAATTGATGGAATGTTAACGGTCGGTAATGGTCAACGTGTTGGTATATTCGCTGGTTCAGGTGTTGGTAAAAGTACTCTCCTAGGAATGATAGCGAGAAATACAGAAGCAGATTTAAATGTTATCGCACTTATTGGAGAACGTGGTCGTGAGGTTCGTGAATTCATCGAACGAGATCTTGGCCCCGAAGGCTTGAAGCGCTCAATCGTTATCGCTGCTACATCTGATCAACCTGCTCTGATGCGTATTAAAGGGGCGTTTACAGCTACAGCGATAGCAGAATACTTCAGAAATAGAGGATTAAATGTCATGCTCATGATGGATTCTGTCACTCGTGTTGCTATGGCTCAACGAGAAATTGGTTTGGCGGTTGGAGAACCACCAGCTACGAGAGGTTATACACCTTCTGTATTCTCTATTTTGCCAAAGTTATTAGAACGAACAGGTACAAATGAACATGGTTCTATAACAGCTTTCTATACGGTTTTAGTAGACGGGGATGACATGAATGAACCAATAGCAGATACTGTTCGAGGTATTTTAGATGGACACATCGTACTAGATCGAACACTGGCGAATAAAGGACAATACCCAGCTATTAACGTTTTAAAAAGTGTCAGCCGTTTAATGAATCATATCGTTTCTAAAGAACATGTACAGGCTGCAGAACGGTTACGAGAACTTTATTATACGTATAACAAATCAGAAGACTTGATAAATATAGGTGCCTATAAGCGAGGAACATCCAAAGAAATTGATCAAGCTATTCATTATGAGCCTCTAATTACAGCATTTTTGAAACAAGGTTATTTAGATAATGTTAGTATGCAGCAGAGTGTGAATGAATTAATCAGTTTATCGAATGGTGGTGGGCTGTAAATGAGCGCATATATATATCGCTTTGAAAAAGTTATGACAGTGAGAGAGCAAGAAAAAAATGAAACAGAAATTGCTTTCAAAGAATCTGTCAGAGTTTTTGAAGAAGTAGCTACCAAACTTTATAATCTACTAAAGAAAAAAGAAGACCTAATCGGCTTTCAACAACAACGAATGTCTACTGGTTCTAGTATCGATGAAATTCATCATTATTCAAGATTTATTGATAGTCTTGAAAAGACAATAGTAGATGTACAGCAAAAGGTTATTCAAGCTCGCTCTAAAATGGAGTGGCATGAACAGAAACTGCTAGAAAAAACGTTGGAATTTCGAAAATATGAAAAGATGAAAGAAAAAGATCTTGAAACTTTTAAAGAAGAACAAGAAAGACTTGAAGCAATTCGACTAGATGAACTATCATCAGTCGCATATTACAACAAAGAAATCAGGTGATGGCATGGCGAAAAAAAATTTGGAGCATACAAAAGCTTCGGAAGTAAAGGCACCTAGTACGCTTCAAAGACTTTTTTATTGGGTGATTATACCATTACTATTTACAACTGCCGTTCTCCTGATCATTGCACATTTATTAAACGTAAATGTTTTTGAAAAAGCAAAAGAATGGACAAGTGGTACAGCCCAAAGTACTAATGAAAAAGTGTTAAATGAAAATGATGTAAAAGAAAATGCCAAACAAACGGTGGAGCTAAAAGCCCAAATTCAAGAAAAAGAAGCTGAAATTGCGCAATTACAAGGTCAAATAGAAGACTCGAAAAATGAAAAATCTAAACTTGTTATTGAACAAGACCGACTAATAGCTGAAATCGATAAGCTAGAAAAGGGCAAAGCAGAAACACAAAAAGAATTTAGTAGTATAGTTTCAACCTTTGAAAAAATGACGCCAAAAGCAGCAGCTCCAGTCATCATAAATATGAGTGATTCGGAAGCAATTAAAATACTAGCTAGCCTAAAACCCGAAACGTTGGCGAAAGTATTAGAGAAGATGCCAGCAAAAGATGCTGCCCGATATACTGCATTGTTAGCGAAATAAAAGTTCTATTAGTCGGAAGGAGGTGAAATCATGAATATAGATTCGATACAAATAGAAGCACCCAAAGCAAGTAGTCAATCAAAAAATTCAACTGATAGCTCGTCTAACACTGGATTTTCGGATTACTTGTTATCTTCTAATAAGAATGAACCGCCAACTTCATCTACAACAAATAGTAATCAAAGTAATGTAGATAAGTTGAATAATCAGTCCATTAAGGAATCCACAAATAGCTCAAATAGATTATCTATCGATCTATCAAGAGGTCTAGAAGGTTTGCTTGGACAAGTACTAAAAAGCAATGCTACCAGAGATCAAGAACAAGCAATCACTATAGAAGATATGTCAAACATCCTTGGTGTAACTTCACTAACAGATTTAAATAAATTGCTGAACAGTTCAATCGATGAAGCTACTCTAAGTACTGAAAGTATATCACTTGATAAATTAGGCGAGTTGTTAGGAGTAAACGTTGAAGATTTACAAGCTGCGATTCAGAAGTTAACAAGTGATGATACGCAGGCAAAAGATGTTTGGGATTTACTTGCCGGTATTGATCAAAATGCTTTTGCATTTATGCAGAATTTGATGTCTTCTATTAGTGGAGAAAAAGGGGCAACAGTATCTCAAACTCAGGCTTCAGATGTACTGGGATTTTTAAAATTAGTTGAGCTTGCAGCACCTAAAACAGATTTAGTCTTAAGTCAAGAATTACAAGTATTTCAAGTGAAAGAATGGATGTCTGCTTTATCAACAAAAGTAGAACAGCTCCTAAATCAAGCATCGAGCAGTCAACTTCCACTTGTGAAAACTAAAGATGTACAACCATTATTGATTAATTTAACTGAGGCCAGTGCCAATGAAAGTGTTACAACAAGTGTTGCAACAACTCTTACAGAAACAAAAGGTACAGCTAACACAACTGTGACATTAACATTACCAACAAATAAGGCTTCTCAGGCTGAAACTTTTGTCAAAGAGTTCCAAGCAATTATGAATCGTAGCCAAATTTCAAATGCACAAGGAATGACGAAGCTTTTAATCAAACTATACCCAGAAAATTTAGGGACGATTCGCGTAGAACTTGTACAAAAAGATGGGGTTATGACAGCTAGATTGCTAGCCTCTACAGCAATTGGTAAAGAAATGTTAGATAGTCAGTTAAATTCATTAAAACAAGGTTTAGTCAACCAAAATATACAACTTGACCGTATTGATGTTACACAAGCCTTAAGTGATGCAAATCGCCAAGAAAAAGGACAACATCAATTCAATCAATCGTTTAAGCAACAAGCACATGACCAAGACGATCAAAACAAAGGCGAGCAAGATGAAGAAATAACATTTAGCGATTATTTAATGGAAATGGAGGTGTAGGATTATGGCAGATACAACGAAAATTCCAGATAAAAAGAGTATATTAGATGATTACAACATTACCAATCAACCATCTAAACAAAGGCAAACAGGTAACTCTACTTTAGGTAAAGATGCATTCTTGCAATTGCTAATTACACAATTACAAAACCAAGATCCAACAAACCCTATGGATGATAAAGAATTTATTGCACAAATGGCTCAATTCTCAACTCTTGAACAAATGACGAATATGACAACAGCACTAGAGAATTTAACGCAATTACAACAACAATCGCAGTTAATTGAATTTAATTCATTCATAGGCAAAGATGTGCAATGGCATGAAATAACTGATGAAAAAGGTGAAGATGGTAAACCGATTGTTAATGAAGGAACTGGCACTGTAGTTCGAGTTAAATACGGTGTTGAGGGAGTTATCTTCGTATTAGCAGACGGGAAAGAATTAACACCTTCGAATATTTCAGAGGTTATTAATGGAGCTACAGGTAGTGCTGGAGGATCGCTAGTAGAAGCGAGTATGTTAATAGGAAAAAATATTACGTACAAAGTGACTGAGGATAAAGATGATAATGAAGAATCTGAGAAACCGCCAAATGAAATAACTAATGAAGCAACTGTCCAATCCGTTTCTAAAAAAGATGGACAAATCAAATATATCCTTAGTAACGGTGATGAAGTAACAGCTGATCAAATATTATCTATATCTCAATAAGCGAGCTGAGGTGTTTTGATGGATAAAATAAGATTTCAGCAACATATACAACCACTTCAACCAACATTACGGCAACAACCAGTTAAAAGACCGAGTGTTTCTACAAGCAAACAATCCTTTAGTCAAGAGTTAGAAAAGGCAACTAGTAGCCATCAGTTAAAGATAAGTAAACACGCTTCAGTTCGACTTAACGAACGAAATATTCATATTGATGAAAAACAATGGCAAAGAATTACTGAAAAAGTATTCGAAGCACGCTCAAAAGGTGTGAATGATTCACTTGTTTTAACTGACCAGGCAGCACTCATAGTTAGTGCAAAAAACGCCACAGTAATTACAGCAATGGATCGTCATGAAGCACAAAATCAAATATTCACCAATATCGACGGCACAATTGTGCTGACATAAGGCAGGACCTTTTAAGGGTGCCTTAGTACTGCCAAATGACAGAAGCAGTACACTCTAAAATCGAAGGGAGAAAATTAAGTTATGCTACGTTCAATGTATTCAGGCATCAGTGGTCTTAAAAATTTCCAAACAAAATTAGATGTTATTGGTAATAATATCGCCAACGTTAATACTTATGGTTTCAAAAAAGGTCGTGTTGTGTTCAAGGATATGATGTCACAAACATCTGCGGGAGCTTCAGGGCCAACAGCTACAACTGGTGGTACAAACCCTAAACAAATTGGATTAGGGTCTTCAATTGCAGCAATTGATACGATGCATGAAGGTGGGTCACTGCAAAATACTTACAGAGGTCTAGATTTAGCGATTTCTGGTGATGGATTCTTTGTTGTTATGGATAAAGATGGGACAAACCTGAAATATACACGTGCTGGGAATTTTTATATGGATAAAAATGGTGATTTGGTTAATGCGGAAGGTAAGTATATAAAAGGAACTGCTGGAGTAATAAATATACCTACAACTGCTCAAAGTATGTCTATCGGTAAAGATGGGACTGTTAATTATGTTGATGAAACAGGTGCATCACAAAAAGCAGGTCAATTAGAATTAGCTAAGTTCCCAAATTCTGGTGGGTTATCTAAGGAAGGTTCTAACTATTATAATGAAACACCAAACTCAGGGAAAGCTACAATAGGAACTGCAGGGCAAAAGGGAATTGGTGAAATCGTATCAGGAGCTCTTGAAATGTCCAACGTCGATTTATCAGAAGAATTCACTGATATGATCGTAGCGCAACGTGGTTTCCAGGCGAATACACGTATTATCACAACATCTGATGAAATTTTACAAGAGCTTGTTAACTTAAAACGATAAGTTTTTGCTAAATAACTTTCATTAAAAGGAGGGGGCTGGGTCGGCTCTCAAGACTCGGCCCTTATTTCCTATGATTACAGTAACTAAATTAAATGGTAAACCATTCTCATTAAATGCTTTATACATAGAATCGGTCGAGGAGTTTCCTGATACGACGATTACGTTAACGACCGGACGAAAATATGTTGTATTAGAAACTGGGGAAGAAGTTAGTAAACGTATGATTGCTTTCTATCACAGTGTACAGCTCCTATCAAACCCGCACTTAAGAGGTGAAGAAAATGAAGAATAACAAACTATTAACCATTATGTTAATTATTTTAGTTTCGATTACACTACTTGGTGTGATTGCATTGGTAACTGTCAATCAGTTGAACAAAGGAAGTGCCAAAGAGCCAACTATTGACGAAATTATCGAAGCTTCCGTAGATGTTCCTGAATTGACAACAAATCTAGCTGGAACAAATTTTGTTAAAATTTCGCTTAAAATTCAAACTGATAGCAAAAAAGCTGCTGAAGAAATCGGTAAACGTGATTTCCAAGTAAAGAGTATTGTGATTGAGGAAATGTCAGAGATGACAAAAGGCGATTTAGAAGGAAAAAAAGGAAAGGAAATGCTCGAAACAACGTTAAAAACAAGGTTTAATGAACTGATGAAAGACGGTAAGGTACAAGAAGTTTACATTACGTCCTACATCATTCAGTAAGGTCAATTATTTTGAAATGGAGGTGGGAAAATGGCAGGAGATGTGTTATCCCAGTCCGAAATTGATGCGCTTTTATCAGCGTTATCAACGGGTGAGATGACGGCTGATGATATTATGAAAGACGAAGAGGCTAGAAAAGTTAAAGTTTATGACTTTAAACGAGCTCTTCGTTTTTCAAAAGATCAAATCCGAAGTTTGACCCGAATACATGAAAATTTTGCACGTCTTTTAACGACGTTTTTCTCAGCTCAACTTAGGACGTATGTGCAAATAACTGTAGCATCTGTGGATCAGATTCCATTTGAAGAGTTCATTCGTTCAATTCCGAATATGACACTCATAAATGTATTCGAAGTACCACCTTTAGATGGCAATATCCTAATGGAGATTAATCCGAATATTGCGTATTCAATGCTAGATCGTTTAATGGGAGGAACAGGCGCAAGTCATAGTAACGTCGATAACTTAACTGAAATTGAAACGAAAATTATGACGAATTTATTTGAACGTTCGTTCGATAACTTGCGTGAAGCATGGGTAAACATAGCTGATATTGATCCAGCTTTATCTGAGCTTGAAGTGAATCCGCAGTTCTTACAAATGATTTCCCCAAATGAAACGGTTGTTGTTATTTCATTCAACTCAATTATAGGAGAAACAAGCGGCATGATTAATATTTGTATCCCTCATGTCGTATTAGAGCCGATTGTACCGAATCTATCGGTTCGCTATTGGATGCAATCTAATAAAAAAGAAGTTTCACCAGAACAAACTGCAATTCTTGAAAATAGTGTGAAACAATCTAATTTACCAGTTATAGCGGAGCTTGGTAATGCTGAAATTTCAATTGAAGATTTCCTTCTATTGTTACAAGGTGATGTTATTCAACTGGATCAGAAAATTAGCCAACCACTTACATTAAAAGTTGGCGATATACCTAAATTTACTGTTCAACCAGGGAAACTGAAAAAACGAATGGCTGTTCAAGTTATAGAGTCTTTGAAAGGAGGAGACGAAGTTGATGAGTGATGAAATGTTATCGCAAGAAGAAATTGAAGCCCTATTAAGAGGCGAATCTCCCGAACTAGAAAATAAGAAGTCTTCTCAAATTGAATACAAAGTAGAGGAATATTTAGATGCATTATCTCAAGATGCACTAGGTGAAATCGGTAATATTTCCTTCGGTAGTTCTGCAACGGCGTTATCATCGTTACTAGGACAAAAAGTTGATATAACAACACCGACAATCAGTATGATTAATCGTGATAATTTGGAGGAAGAGTTTCCTCATCCATATGTAGCGGTTCAAGTAGAATATACGACGGGCCTTGTGGGTATGAACTTATTGGTCATCAAACAATCTGATGCAGCAATTATTGCTGATTTAATGTTAGGTGGAGATGGTGCTAGCCCTGCAGATGAGCTTGGTGAAATTCATTTAAGTGCTGTGCAGGAAGCAATGAACCAAATGATGGGTTCTGCTGCAACATCTATGTCTACGATCTTTAATAAAAAAGTGGACATTTCACCGCCATCAATCGATTTGATGAATATTTCTAAAAATGAAGGTAGAGATAATATTCCTGAAGAAGATTTACTTGTTAAAGTTTCTTTCCGCTTAAAAATTGGTACTTTAATAGATTCAGATATTATGCAACTACTACCTCTAGGGTTTAGTAGGAAGTTGGTTAACCAATTAATGAATCAAGATACTGAAGAAATTGCTTCAACTATGGTAGCTCCTGCACCAACACCACAGGAAGCACCAGTTCAAGCACCTCCTGTACAACAGGCACCAGTAGCACCACCTGCTCCAATGCAAGAGCAACAATATCAACAATCATATGCAATGCCTGAAAGACCAATGTATTCACAACAGCCGGCAAATGTACAACAAGCACAATTTGCAAGCTTTGAAAATGCATCATTGAAGCAAGCAGAAGCTAGAAATTTAAATATGCTACTTGACATACCACTGCAAGTTACTGTTGAATTAGGACGTACGAAGCGTTCCGTAAAAGAGATATTAGAGCTAGCAAGTGGATCTATTATTGAACTTGATAAACTTGCTGGTGAACCGGTTGATATTCTAGTAAATAGCCGTCTCATTGCTAAAGGAGAAGTAGTTGTAATAGACGAAAACTTCGGTGTTCGTATTACAGATATTTTGAGTAAAGCGGATCGCTTAAACAATCTAAGATAGATAGTTATTGGAGGAGTTTGACATGTCTAAAAGGATTTTAATTGTGGATGACGCAGCTTTCATGCGCATGATGATCAAAGATATTTTGACGAAAAATGGTTTTGAAGTTGTGGGAGAAGCTGGTGATGGCGCCCAAGCTATTGAGAAATACAGCGAATTAAAACCAGATTTAGTAACAATGGATATTACTATGCCTGAGATGGATGGAATTGCCGCATTAAAATCTATTAAAGAAAAAGATTCAAGTGCAATTGTTATTATGTGCTCAGCAATGGGACAACAGGCAATGGTAATCGATGCAATCCAAGCAGGGGCAAAAGACTTTATCGTAAAACCTTTCCAAGCTGACCGTGTTATCGAAGCGATCCAAAAAGCGTTAGGTTGATCAAAATGTTTTATAAAGCCTTATTGAAACTGATGTTGTGTGCATCATTATTAACAATTACATTTATTATTCCTATGCTAAACCCGACACCAGTTTTTGCTGAGGAGGGTGAAACGGTTGATAAATGCTTAAAAGACCCAGGTGCATGTGAAGAGGATTCAACTACAGCTGTCGATAAAAACACACAATCGACAGCTGTCGGCTTGTCTCCATGGGATTATATTAAAATGGTCCTAGCTCTTATCTTTGTAGTAGCACTATTGTATGGAATGTTAAAATTCGTCAATAGTCGCAGCCAAAAATATCAACATAATCAATTGATGCAAAATTTAGGTGGATTATCTTTAGGCCAACAGAAATCTGTGCAGCTCTTAAAAGTAGGAGATTCGCTCTATTTGGTTGGCGTAGGTGAGGATGTACATATTCTTAAGGAAATCTCAAACGAGGTCGAAAAAGAGCGTCTAATGACCTTATATAACGATAAACAAGAATTTGCAAATCAAGTTCCATATATTGCAGACCTTTTTACTAGTTTCAAAGAAAAAGTACGACCTTCATCGAAAGTAGATGAGAAGCCAAACGAAGAATTCAAAGATCTATTTCAACAAAAAATCTCGAAAATAAAATCTGAACGTAGTCAAGATTTGAATGAGTGGAAGCAAAAGGAGAGCGATAAAGAATGAGTGATTTAGTTAATTATTTCTCAGGCAGCGATCCATCCAATGTTTCTACTTCTGTAAAACTGATGTTAATGCTAACAGTCTTATCATTAGCACCAAGTATATTAATACTAATGACATCTTTTACAAGGATTGTTATAGTCCTTTCGTTCGTACGTACAGCTTTAGCTACACAGCAAATGCCTCCAAACCAAGTAATCGTTGGATTGGCACTTTTTTTAACATTTTTTATCATGGCACCAACATTCCAAGAAGTGAATAAAGAAGCATTACAGCCTCTTTTTGATGAGAAAATCACATTGGATGAAGCTTACGAAAAAGCGAGTGGGCCATTTAAAGACTTTATGAGTCAGCATACAAGGCAGAAGGATTTAGATTTGTTTTTAAAATATTCTGGTGCAGAACGTCCTGAAACAGTTCAGGATATTTCATTAACTACTTTAGTACCTGCTTTTGCGTTAAGTGAGATTAAAACTGCTTTTCAAATTGGTTTCATGATTTTCATACCATTCCTTGTAATCGATATGATTGTTGCAAGTGTATTAATGTCTATGGGTATGATGATGCTACCGCCAGTTATGATTTCACTGCCATTTAAAATCCTATTGTTTGTACTTGTAGATGGCTGGTATCTTGTAATGAAATCATTGCTGCAAAGCTTTTAGGGGATGAATCAATATGACAGGTGAAATGGTCATTTCAGTTGCAGAACGTGCGATCATGGTTGTCCTACTTACTTCAGGGCCTTTATTACTAATCGCTTTAATTACTGGTTTGGCGGTCAGCATTTTCCAAGCAACGACACAAATTCAAGAGCAAACGCTTGCGTTTGTGCCGAAAATTATTGCTGTTTTAGTAGGTATTGTGTTTTTTGGACCTTGGATGCTTACGCAAGTGACTTCGTATGCAACAGATATTTTTGAAAATTTACTGCGATATGTAGGGTGAGCGAATGGAAGAACTAGTACCAAAAGTAACGGTGTTCCTTCTCATTCTAGTGCGAATTTCGGCATTTTTTATAACGGTCCCCTTGTTTTCTTATAAAACAATCCCGTCCAAAATGCGACTTACATTAGCGGCAGTAATTGCATGGATGATGTACTACACAATTGACGTTACTCCTATGGAAGTAAACGGGGAATACATATTATTGGTAATAAAAGAAGCCATGGTTGGTTTAATTATCGGTTTAATTGCTTATATAATTATGTCAGCTATCCAAATAGCAGGAAGTTTCATAGACTTCCAAATGGGTTTTGCTATTGCGAATATTATAGATCCACAGACAGGGGCACAAAGCCCCCTCTTAGGACAATTCTTTAATACTCTGGCATTGCTAGTGTTGCTAGGTACCAATGGTCATCATTTACTATTGGATGGTATTTATTATAGTTATGAATACTTACCAATTGGTGAAATGTGGCCATCCTTTGGATCGGAAAATTCCACTGACTTTATTATTAAAATGTTTGCTACAGTGTTTGGTATTGCTTTTCAAATGGCTATCCCAATTGTTGCTACTTTATTCTTAGTTGATATTGCTTTAGGGATAACAGCTAGAACAGTTCCGCAGTTGAATATTTTTGTGGTTGGTTTTCCAATCAAAATTGGTGTGAGTTTTCTTGTTCTTGTAACAATGATGGGTGTAATGGTAGCAGTTATTCAAAAGTTATTTAATATTATGATTGTTAGTATGCGTGATTTTATGGTTCTAATAGGTGGTGGATAAGATGCAATATATTCGTCTTGACTTACAATTTTTTGCGGGAGAAAAAACTGAAAAAGCAACGCCTAAGAAAAGATTAGATGCCCGAAAAAAAGGTCAAGTATTAAAAAGTCAGGATGTTACAAGTGCAATTGTCCTCCTATCTGTTTTTTTATTCTTATTATTTGGCGCAGCATCTATGCGAGATAGCATCATGGCGTTTTTTAAACAAACATTTAGTCGATACTTGTTAGTTGAATCTATTTCGATTAGCTCAGTTATGGAAGTCTATAAAGAAGTCATGATTGAGATGGCATTTGTCTTATTACCAATCATGGTGATTGCGGTAATTGCTAGTCTCGCTGGAAATTTCCTTCAATTTGGATTACTTTTTACAACAGAGTCATTAAAATTTGATTTAAAGAAGATTGATCCAATTAAAGGCTTAAAACGGATGTTCTCAATGAGAGCTATTATTGAGTTATTAAAATCAGTTTTAAAAATAACCTTTATCGGATCAGTTACAACAGTTATTCTTCTCATGAATATAGATGATGTACTAAGTTTGTCTTTTAAATCTCCGTGGGTCACTTTAATAACTGTTGGAAAATTAACAGTAATAATGGGGATTGCAGCTTCATTTACATTGTTTTGTGTGGCAATCTTGGATTATTTCTATCAGAAGTTTGATTATGAAAAAAACTTAAAAATGTCCAAGCAGGATATTAAAGATGAATATAAAAATACTGAGGGTGACCCCCTTATAAAATCAAAAATAAAACAACGTCAACGTGAAATGGCTATGCGTCGTATGATGTCGGAAGTACCTAAAGCGGACGTGGTTATTACCAATCCAACCCATTATGCAATTGCACTGCAGTATGATGATGAAAGTATGGATGCGCCAAAAGTTGTTGCTAAGGGGACCGACTTTATCGCACAAAAGATTAAATTAATTGCCAAAGAAAATGATGTTGTGATGGTGGAAAATAGACCGTTGGCTAGAGCAATGTACGATCAAGTGGAAGTTGGGGGCCGCATCCCAGACGAGTTTTTCAAAGCGGTTGCGGAAGTTTTAGCTTATGTATACCGTATTAAACGCAAAATTTAAAGTTTTAAGCAGGAGGGACAAGTATGAAAATTCGCGACATAGGGGTATTATCGGCAGTTATTTTAATTGTAGCGATGCTCATTATCCCTCTACCTCCGTGGATGTTAAGCTTTCTCATTATTATTAATATATCGCTAGCGTTATTAGTTTTATTAACAGCTATGAACATGCAAGAGGCACTTCAATTTTCAATATTCCCATCATTACTTTTATTACTTACATTGTTTCGCTTAGGATTAAACGTTTCGACAACCCGAGCAATTTTAAGTGGTGGTGAAGCTGGGAATGTAGTTGAAACATTTGGAACATTTGTTGTAGGTGGAAATATTCTTGTCGGTTTAGTAGTGTTCGTAATTTTGATTATCATTCAGTTTATTGTTATTACTAAAGGGTCTGAGCGTGTTTCTGAAGTTGCTGCCCGTTTTACATTGGATGCGATGCCAGGTAAGCAAATGGCGATTGATGCCGATTTAAATGCAGGATTAATTTCTGAAACAGAAGCTCGTCAAAGACGTGAAAAAGTAAGTAATGAGGCCGATTTCTACGGAGCTATGGACGGTGCCACAAAATTTGTTAAAGGGGACGCCATTGCAGGTATTATTATCGTTATCATTAACCTACTTGTAGGAATGATTATCGGCGTTGTGCAAATGGATTTAGAGTTCTCTGAAGCAGTGCATCTTTTCTCTACTTTAACAGTAGGTGACGGTTTAGTGTCGCAAATTCCAGCACTATTAATTTCCACAGCAACAGGTATTGTAGTTACGCGAGCAGCTTCTGATGGTAATTTAAGCACAGATATTACAGGGCAATTGCTTGCTAATCCAAAGTTGTTGTATATTGCAGCAGCTACAATCTTTCTGTTAGGAATTGTAACGCCAATTGAATTAATTTATACAGTTCCATTAGCTGGGCTACTTGCATTCGTAGCATACCGTATAAGTCATAAAAAACAAGAAGAAATTGAAGAATTACAAGAAATTGAAGAAGAAGTGGTTACTGATAATCTGAAAAGTCCGGAAAATGTCATTAATTTATTGAACGTTGATCCGATTGAATTTGAATTTGGTTATGGATTAATTCCATTAGTAGATGCAGCACAAGGTGGGGATTTATTAGATCGTGTTGTAATGATTCGACGACAACTTGCGCTTGAGTTAGGAATTGTCATACCGGTTGTTCGTATTCGAGATAATATTCAATTACAACCGAATGAATATCGTATTAAAATTAAAGGGAACGAACTTGCGCAGGGTGAACTATTATTAGATCACTACTTAGCAATGAGTCCTGGGGATGATGACTCGATTGAAGGAATCGATACAGTGGAGCCCTCATTTGGTCTACCTGCAAAATGGATTACTGACCAAGTGAAAGAGGAAGCTGAAATGCTTGGTTATACAGTAGTGGATCCGCCTAGTGTTGTTTCTACTCATTTAACTGAAATTATTCGTGCAAACGCTTCAGACTTACTTGGTCGCCAAGAAACAAAACAATTAATCGATCATTTAAGAGAATCAGCACCAATTTTAGTAGAAGAGTTAACACCAACCCCATTATCAATCGGTGAGATTCAAAAAGTATTGGCGAAATTGTTAGAAGAAAATGTTTCAGTTCGCAATTTACCAATCATTTTCGAGACATTAGCAGATTATTCAAAGTTAACATCAGATGTGGATGTTCTTACTGAGTATGTCCGCCAAGCACTTGCTCGTCAAATTACTACTCAGCATGCAGGCAGTCAGCCAGAGCTAAAAGTATTAACTGTGGCTGCTAAAGTGGAAAAAATGATTGCAGATAGTATTCAACAAACGGATCACGGAAATTATTTAGCGATGGATCCACAAGATTCTCAAGCGATACTAGAATCTATTGCAAGAGAAATAGAGCGTATTGCATTCTTTGAACAATCTCCGGTGATCTTATGTTCACCAGCTGTTCGAATGTACCTACGACAATTGACAGAGAGATATTTCCCTCAAATTCCAATTCTTTCGTATAATGAACTGGAAGCATCGATTGAGATCCAAAGTGTTGGGGTGGTGAATGTTGAATGAAAATGAAAAAATATGTAGCACCGTCAATGCCAGCCGCAATGAAAAAAGTTCGTGCTGATTTTGGTGATGATGCAGTCATTGTTAATTCTAAAGTAGTGTATTCAAAAGGTTTTTTAGGATTATTTAAAAAGAAAAGTATTGAAGTGGTAGCAGGGCTAGATCGCGCAGAAGTAAGACAATCTGCGCCTCTTCTAGCTCCAGTTCAGCCTTTGATTGAAAAAAGTATTCATTCAGATCAAAATTCTGAAGAAATCAAAAAGGAAATAGCTGATTTGAAATTACTTATGCAATCAATGCAACGACACTCTGTAGGGGCCCAGTATCCAGATGAACTCTTACCTCTTATTGAACAACTAGAGAAACAGGAGCTAAATCAAGAGCTTGTCACATGTATTGGTGATGAGCTTTTTGCAATTATAAAAAATAGTAAAGGAGATTTATCGCAAGAGGAGCTTTTCAATCTTGCAAAAGAATCTCTTGTAGCTAATATTGAGCAGCTTCCTTTCGGTGGTATTTCTTATGAAAAAAAATATATAAACGTTTTAGGACCAACTGGAGTTGGTAAAACAACGACAATTGCTAAAATGGCTGCTAGAGCAGTACTCGAGAAGAAACAAAAAATAGGTTTCATTACAACTGATACGTATAGAATTGCTGCAATTGAACAGTTGAAAACGTATGCGAATTTACTGCAAGCACCTGTAGAGATTGTTTACAACAAACAAGACTATGAACATGCGTTAGAAAAATTTGATCATCTAGATTTAATCTTTATTGATACAGCTGGGCGAAACTATAAAGAAGTAAAGTACGTAGAAGATTTACGAGAATTAATGAATTTTGAACAGAATATGGAAAGCTTTTTAGTCCTATCAATGACATCAAAAGAGCGAGATATGGAAACGATTATTCAACAATTTTTGGAATTTCCTATTACTAAACTAATATTCACTAAGCTTGATGAAACAAATTCTATTGGCTCAATGATTAATTTAATGGTTAAATATAATAAAGGACTTGCTTACTATACAACTGGTCAAGAAGTACCAGAGGATATTGAGGAGGCCTCTTTTGAAAGTGTAGTTGAATTGTTCTTTCAAGGAGATAGGAAATGAGAGATCAAGCAGAATCTTTAAGAATGTATATGTTGCGAAGCCAGGGATTAATAGGGAAATCTATTGCAGTTGTAAGTGGTAAAGGTGGCGTTGGAAAAAGCAATTTCACAACGAATTTTTCTAATACTTTAGCCTCCCATGGTAAAAAAGTTGTCATTGTTGATATGGATATCGGAATGGGTAATATTCATATTCTTTTAGGTGAAAGCGCAAGGAAAAGTTTAAAGGACTATTTACAGGGAGATTGTTCATTACAAGAGGTTATTTTTGAGGGGCCTAATGGTTTGCAATATATTTCAGGCGGTACGGGTATGAATGGGCTAATGGAATGGTCTGAAAAAATGTTTAATCGTTTGATTGAAGCATTCGAAGTGCTGCAAAAGTCAGTTGATTACATAGTGTTTGATATGGGAGCAGGAGCAACTAATTGGTCTTTAGATTTGTTAGTCGCAGTTGAAGATATTATTGTCATTTCTACTACTGAGCCAACATCAATTACAGATGCTTATTCTATGATGAAATATATTCACTATAGAGATTCAGAAAAAAAGTTTTATCTTCTTTGTAATCGTACTTTGGATCAAGAAGAAGGTCCTGATGCCCTTAGGCGTTTAAGCCATGCTATGTCACGATTTTTGTCAAAAGAAGTCACTGTATTAGGGTCTTTACCTGAAGATCCACTTGTAAGACAAGCTGTTCGCAAACAAGTTCCCTTTTCAATTTTATTTCCAAATGCTCCAATCACGAAAACGTTACGAGATATAACTTATCGTTATATGGAAGATTGCATTGAAGAAGTACATGCACCTGCTCAGACGAATAAGTTTTTGTCTAAATTGAAAAGTATTTTTTCGAAAGGTCGTGATTAGTTGAACATTTCTCAACCCAAAAAGCTACTCATCGTTGATGACTCTGCTTTTATGAGGAAGCTCATTTCAGATTTTTTTACGGATAATACTAAAATACAAGTTATAGGCACTGCTCGTAACGGTAATGATGCATTACGCAAGATTAAAAGTCTTAAGCCTGATGTTGTCACTATGGATGTTGAAATGCCAGAAATGAATGGTTTAGAAGCTCTTAAAAAAATCATGGTAGAATCACCGGTTCCTGTTGTAATGCTTTCAAGTACAACAGAACGGGGGGCTGATTCGACTCTAGAAGCAATGGCTAATGGTGCTGTTGATTTTATTGCTAAACCAAGTGGTACAATTTCACTAGATTTACATAAAATCAAAAATGACCTTGTATATAAAGTTGAGCATGCTGCTAATGTACAAGTTTCAAAACTTCAGCAAACAGTTGTCAAATCAAATACAACTAAATTTACTGGAGAACTGAGTGATTCTGCTCTTTTATCACGAAAGGTACAGAGAGTTAAACAACTGGAAAGAATGTCTGAAACAGCTACAACGCAAGTCAAAAGGGACTGGTCAGCTCATTCTAAGAAAATAATACTGATTGGAACTTCGACTGGAGGTCCAAGAGCTTTACAAGAAGTCATTACTAAAATACCGGCAACCATCAAAGCGCCAATCCTAATTGTTCAACATATGCCTGCTGGTTTTACAAAGTCACTATCCAATCGATTAGATCAACTATCTGATATTACTGTGAAAGAAGCTGAAAATGGTGACATTTTGCAAAATGGAGTAGCTTACATTGCTCCCGGTGGTTATCATATGAAACTTCGTAAAATAGGTATGTCTTATGGCATCGTACTAGATGATCAAGAGCCACCTCGTGGGGGACATAGACCGTCTGTCGACGTACTTTTTGAAGATAATTGTCAATTTAATGAAATTGACAAAATAGCCGTTATTATGACGGGAATGGGCTCCGATGGAACGAAGGGTTTAATTCAGTTGAAAAATACTGGGAAAGTAATTGCTATTACAGAATCTGCTAATACATGTATTGTGTATGGCATGCCTAAGGCAGCTTTTGAAACGGGCTTAGTTAATGAAGTAGCGGATGTAGATGATATTGCAGAAACAATAATGAAATATTTACCTTAAAGGGGGACATTCTATGGATACGAATCAATATTTAGAAGTGTTTATTGACGAAAGTAAAGAGCATCTTCAGTCTTGTAGTGAAAGTCTACTAGAATTAGAGAAAAACCCAAATGATTTAGCAATTGTGAATGATATTTTCCGTAATGCTCATACATTAAAAGGTATGTCAGCGACAATGGGCTTCGAAGATTTAGCTGATTTAACTCATAAAATGGAAAATGTTTTAGATGCTATTCGTAACGAAAAGATTAAGGTTACACCAGAGATTTTGGATGTTGTCTTTGAATCAGTAGACCATCTTGAAGAAATGGTTAACGATATTGCAAGCGGTGGAGATGGGAAAAAGGATGTAAGAGCAACAGTTGAATCTCTAAAGAAAATAGAATTAGGTGAAGCGCTTACTAGTTCTATTTCAAATAACGAAGTGGCAGCAACTACAAATGTTGAATCTGCAGTGTTACTTGAATACGATGACTTTGAATTAACGGTTATTCAACAATCACAAGAACAAGACTTTAACACATATGAAATTTCAGTTCATCTACGTGAAGATTGTTTATTAAAAGCAGCACGCGTATATATGGTGTTTGAATTGCTTGAAAAATTGGGTGATGTTATCAAGTCATCTCCTTCTGTTGAAAAGCTTGAAGAAGAGCAATTTGATAATGACTTCTATATTGCCTTTATAACAAAAGAACCAGCTGAAGATATTGAAAAAAAATTGTTAAAAGTATCTGAAGTAGATCGTGTCATTGTTCAGCCAGTCGATTTCCAAGTCTTAAATCAAGCAATGCTTGGAACGCTAGAAACACCACAAGTTGAACCACCACAGCAACAGGTAGCGAAGAAAGAATCTGATAATGCACCTGCTGCTAAAAAAACACCTACAAAGAATAGTGGTGGTCACGCAACTAGTAAAACCATTCGTGTGAATATTGAACGTCTTGATATTTTAATGAATCTGTTTGAGGAGTTAGTAATTGATCGTGGGCGTTTACAATCAATCGCGTCAGAGTTAAATCATAGCGAACTAAATGAAACAGTTGAAAGAATGTCCCGAATTTCTGGAGACTTACAAAATATTATTTTAACAATGCGTATGGTGCCAGTTGAAACAGTATTTAATCGTTTCCCTAAAATGGTGCGTCAGTTAACACGTGAATTAAACAAAAAAGTAAATCTAGAAATTATCGGAGCTGAAACAGAATTAGATCGTACAGTAATTGATGAAATCGGTGATCCACTTGTTCACTTAATTCGCAATGGTTTGGATCATGGTGTTGAAAGCCCTGAAGTACGTCGTGCAAAAGGTAAACCAGAAGAAGGTACAATCGTTCTGCGTGCTTATCATAGCGGTAACCATGTCTTCATCGAATTAGAGGATGACGGTGCGGGCATTAACCGTGAAAAAGTATTGTCTAAAGCAATCTCTAAAGGTGTCGTAACGCCAGAAGTTGCAGCATCAATGACAGACAATCAAGTTAATGAATTAATTTTATCATCTGGGTTCTCAACAGCAGACGTTATTTCAGACGTATCAGGTCGTGGTGTAGGACTAGATGTAGTTAAATCCACAATAGAATCTTTAGGTGGGAATATTACAATCGAATCGACTGAGGGTAAAGGTTCATTATTCTCAATTCAACTACCATTAACATTGTCAATTATTTCAGTAATGCTTGTGGAAATTGATAAAGAGATTTATGCAATTCCTTTATCTTCAATTATCGAAACATCAATTATTCGCTCTTCGGATATTATGAATGCGCATAATCAAAAAGTAATTGATTTCCGCGGCAAAGTTGTACCTCTTGTATTTTTAGAAGAAATCTTTGAAGTGCCACGTAATGAAGCAATAGATGAAGAGTTCCATTCAGTGGTCATCGTCCGTAAAGGTGAGAAAATGGCTGGACTAGTTGTTGATTCATTTATTGGGCAACAAGAAATTGTACTAAAAGCTTTAGGTAATTATTTAACAAATGTTTTTGCTATTTCTGGTGCAACAATTCTTGGGAACGGTAAAGTTGCATTAATCGTAGACTGTAACGCTCTTATTAAATAATGAAATGATCGAAAGAGGTGTAAATGATGGTAAATACGCTCGATGTAGAAAGTTTGAAAGTAATTGTTTTTCAATTGGCAGATAAAGAATACGCAATTCCTGTTAGTCAAGTTCAAGGAATTGAAAAAACAATGCATATTACACGTGTTCCAAAAACACCAAGATACGTGAAAGGTGTTATCAACTTACGAGGTGTAGTAACGCCGATCATTGATTTACGCGAACGCTTTGACTTGGATACTTCATCGGATAATGAAAGTACTAGAATCATCATTATTTCATTGGATGAAATGGAAGTTGGATTCATCGTTGATGCAGCTAATGATGTAATGGATATACCAAAGGAATCAATTGAACCGCAACCTGAAGTGGTTGGTTCATTAGAAGAAGAATTCATTTCAGGTGTTGCGAAAGTCGGTAAGCGCCTTCTTATTTTGCTTCATTTAGATAAAGTGCTAAATACGTTAAAGTAAAGAAAGGTATGAACCTATGACATTTCACGATAAAATCACGTCATTACATTTAGATGTTTTGAAAGAGATAGGTAATATTGGAGCAGCGCATGCTGCTACTGCTCTTTCATCTTTATTGAATACAAAAATAGATATGCGTGTACCGAAAGTTGAAATGGTGTCATTTAATGAAATGATGGAAAGAGGTGGCGGTGCGGAACAAGCCGTCGCTGGCATCTATTTGAGAATTGAAGGAGATGCTAAAGGTGGAATGTTCTTTATTCTACCGATTGAACAAGCTAATCATTTCATACAAAAATTAATACGAGATGAAGACTTTGATTTCCGTCAAACACCTGTTTCCGAATTAGGTTTTTCTGCAATGCAAGAGCTCGGAAATATTTTATCGGGCTCATATTTATCGGCGCTCTCGGATTTCACTAGTTTGAAAATTTATCCAACCCCACCTGCTTTAAGTATTGATATGTTTGGTGCTATTATCAGTTTTGGATTAATCGAAGTATCGCAAGTGAGCGATCATGTTATTGTCATTGATACTACGATTTATGAAGAAAATATGGGAGATACAGAGACGGTTAGAGGACATTTCTTCTTGTTACCTGATCCTGACTCCTTTGAATCTATTTTTAGAGCATTAGGAGTTTCTTAATATGATAGATAGCTCTAGTGTAGTCAAAGTAGGAATAGCTCAAATGGACGTAGCAAAAGCACCTAACACAATCCGAACATCTGGGTTAGGTTCATGTGTAGGGGTTGTGTTATATGATGAATTAAAAGGGGTAGCGGGGTTAATTCACGTGATGCTTCCAGATTCCCAACTTGGCAGAACAGACTCGATTAATGTGGCGAAATTTGCCGATACAGGTATTCCTGCCATGGTAAATCAATTGAAACAAGATGGGATCCAACCTTTTAGGTTGAAAGCAAAAATAGCTGGAGGGGCGCAGATGTTCCAATTTACATCGAGTAGAGATTCTATGAGAATTGGACCGCGCAATGTAGAGGCTGTGAAGTTGCAATTAAAAAAATTGTCCATACCCCTTATTGCGGAAGATACAGGTGGTAGTAGTGGTCGAACGATAGAGTTTGATTTACAAACGACCAAATTAAATATTCGAACAGTAAATCAAGGAGTGAAAGATATATGATGGTTGGCTCAATTTTATGGAATTGTTGGGCTTCTCTGATTGGATTTTCAATTTATTTTTTCATGACATTCCAATCATCTAAGATGCCAACGACAATATTATTTAACTCATTTATAATTGCTTTAGTCGTTTTTTTAGTTGCGTTTTTAGTGCGATTTGTCATTGCATTTGTCTTTTTTTCACCACAATCAGAAGGTTTGACTCTTGCAGAGGATGGACTTGCAGTGAACAATGGACAAATAAAAGAGCAGCAGACAGGTCAATTGAGTAATACTATTGAAGAAAATGCTGAAGAAGTAGCAAAAGTAGTTCAATCCATGATGTTAGAAGACATAAAATAAACCTGAATTGCTTGGAATTAGCGAGTTTTATACAGTAATAGATTGATATAATAGATTTACAAATCGTACTTTACTAAATGGGAGGATTCGGCGATGCAACCAACTGTAAATGAAGAGCAGAAGCTTTGGAGTAGCTGGACTGCTGAACGAGATCCTCGTGCAGGAGACTTGCTAATAAAAAAGTATATCCCATTAGTATCCTATCACGTACAGCGTATTAGTACTGGCTTACCTAAAAATGTATCAAGGGATGAATTAACAAGCCTTGGAATGATGGGACTCTTCGATGCATTAAATAAATTTGATCCAACTCGTGATTTGAAATTTGATACATATGCATCATTCCGCGTTCGCGGAGCCATAATTGATGGTCTTAGAAAAGAAGATTGGCTTCCACGTTCTGCTCGTGAAAAAGCAAAAAAATTAGATGCACAAATTGAGTCGTTAGAGCAACGTTTAATGCGTCATGTAACACCAGAGGAAATTGCTGTTACTTTAGATGTGCCTGTCGATGATATTTATCAAACAATGCAAGAACATTTTATTTCAAATGTATTGTCAATGGACGAGCAGTCTCAAGATCAGGATGATCATGAAGGTAAATCATTTATTATTCGTGATGATACTGTGAAGACTCCTGAACAAGAAGTTGTGAAAATGGAATTATTAGGGGATCTTGCGGACAATATATTAAAGTTAAATGAGAAAGAGCAACTTGTATTAAGTCTGTTTTATACTGAAGAAATGACACTTACTGAAATTGGAGAAATGCTAGAGCTTTCAACTTCGCGTATTTCACAAATCCATTCAAAAGCATTATTTAAATTGCGGAATCTATTATCATCTGAAATGCAAAATGCATAAATGGAGGCATGTTGTATGAGCTTAAAAGGTGTCGAGCTTCAAATAGCTATTCCAAAAACATTCGAAGCTGGTAAAATGGCTGACCAAGCACAACAACAAGTAAACACGAACCAAGACTTGGCTAATGTAGCTTTGCAACGCCAAATTGAGCGCAATCGTACATCTGTATTGGAATCAGAAAGTACTGATGAGATTAAAGATGAAGATCCAGCTGCGAATGATCAATCAGGTAGTGGTAAGAATGGTAAGAAAAAACAAGAGTCAGAAGAAGTGAACGAAAAAGCTAAACATCCATATAAAGGACAATTCGTGGATTTTAGCGGTTAGGAGCAACAATGGTAGCTGCAATACTTGTCTTTTTATTTATCGCGCAAATCATCAGCTTCTTTTTAATTATCATGCTATATTCTAAGCTTTCACGTTTTAAAGATATTGAAGTAAAACAAGAGCGTTTAAAAGATGACATGGATAACGCAGTTGGTGCCTATTTGGCTGAAATGCGTGATGAAAACAATCGATTAATCGAAGAACTTTCTAACATTAATATAACTAAGAAAACAACCGATAATGAGCCGCTGGAGCAATTGATGAAAGAAAAAGAAGTCCCAGTTGTACCTGAAAGCGAACATAAGCAAAAAAGCGAAGAAGCCTTTTTGCTACCAACATTTAGCGCATCAAAAAATGTTGCAGCAAAGGCTTATAAGCAGAACCAATCTCAACCACAAAAAAAACAACAAGCTGTTGAAACAGTTCCTCAAGCGAGTGAAGAGACAGTAGCAGTTATAGAACTTTCTCTAGAAGATCAAGTTCGAGAACTATATTCTAAAGGTCGATCAATCGAAGAAATCGCCAAAACCTTACAAAAAGGCAAAACTGAAATTGAACTGATACTAAAGTTTAAGCATTAAATTTGTTGCAGTTGTAAATGTTGTGTGATATAGTAGCAAGTGGTGTTACAATACACACGTATTCTGATGTATGGAGCAGGTGCTCTTTTAATAGAGTTACTCTTACAAATGACGAATACGGAGGACAAAAAAACCATTTTCAGGAGGAAACACACATGTCAGTAATTTCTATGAAACAATTACTTGAGGCTGGTGTACATTTCGGTCACCAAACTCGCCGTTGGAACCCAAAAATGAAGAAATACATTTTTGTTGAACGTAACGGTATTTACATTATCGATTTACAAAAAACTGTTAAAAAATTAGAGGAAGCTTATGACTTCATGCGCCAAGTTGGTGCTGATGGCGGTAAAGTGCTTTTCGTAGGTACGAAAAAACAAGCACAAGAAGCTATCAAAGAAGAAGCAGAGCGTTCTGGTAACTACTATATTAACCAACGTTGGTTAGGTGGTACTTTAACTAACTTCGGTACTATCCAAAAACGTGTTGCTCGTATGAAACAAATCGAAAAAATGGAAGAAGACGGTACTTTTGAAGTTCTTCCTAAAAAAGAAGTTGTTCAACTTAAAAAACAACACGAACGTTTAGTTAAATTCTTAGGCGGTATCCGCGACATGCAAGGTATCCCTGATGTTATGTTCGTTGTAGATCCACGTAAAGAACGTATTGCTGTTGCTGAAGCACGCAAACTAAACATCCCTCTTGTAGGTATTGTTGATACTAACTGTGATCCAGATGAAATCGACTACGTTATTCCTGCAAATGACGATGCAATTCGCGCTGTTAAATTATTAACTGCAAAAATGGCAGACGCTTTAATTGAGTCTAAACAAGGTGAAGAAGAAGCTCCAGCTACTGAAGCTGCAGCAGAGTAATTCACGAGTAAGAAACAGGTGATAAGCGGCTAAACCCTCTTATCGCCTTTTTTTGAGAAAATAAAATTCATAACATGATTACACAAGGAGGAACTAACAATGGCAGTAACTGCACAAATGGTAAAAGAATTACGCGAAAAAACTGGTGCTGGTATGATGGATTGTAAAAAAGCATTAGTACAAGTAGACGGAGATATGGACGCAGCAATCGACTTCCTACGCGAAAAAGGTCTTTCTGCTGCAGCTAAAAAAACAGATCGTATTGCAGCTGAAGGTACAACTTTCATCTTAGAAGAAGGAAACGAAGCTGTACTAGTTGAAGTAAATGCTGAAACTGACTTCGTAGCTAAAAACGAAGGCTTCCAAGTTCTTGTAAAAGAATTAGCAGCTCATCTTCTTGCTACTAAACCTGCTTCAGTTGAAGTGGCTGTAGAATCTACTATGGAAAACGGTTTAAAAGTAGCTGATCACATTTCAAATGCGATTGCTAAAATTGGTGAAAAAATCACTCTTCGTCGTTTTGAAATTGCTACAAAAACTGACGCTGACTCATTCGGACCATACCTACACATGGGCGGTCGTATCGGCGTATTAACAGTAGTTGAAGGTACAACTGATTCTTCAATTGCTAAAGACGTAGCTATGCACGTTGCAGCTTTAAACCCTAAATACATTACTCATGACCAAATTTCTCAAGAAGAAATCGATCATGAGCGTAAAGTATTAACTGAACAAGCTCTTAACGAAGGTAAACCAGAAAACATCGTAGCTAAAATGGTTGAAGGTCGTATTCGTAAATACTTCGAAGAAATTTGTGTTCTTGACCAATCATTCGTTAAAAACCCAGACCAAAAAGTTGGCGATTTCGTTAAAGCTGCTGGCGGTACTTTAAAATCATTCGTACGCTATGAAGTGGGCGAAGGTATTGAAAAACGCGAAGACAACTTTGCTGAAGAAGTAATGAACCAAGTTAAAGGTAACTAATTAATACACATTTAGTATAAACAGACTAGGGAGCACAGCTTTTCGTGTTCCCTATTTTTCAAGAAAAAAGTATGACGGAGGTTTCCAATGAGTGTGCCACAATACAAAAGAGTCGTCATCAAATTAAGCGGTGAGGCTTTAGCAGGGGATCAAGGCTTCGGACTTGTTCCTAATATCGTAAAATCAGTAGCAGAACAAATTAAAGAAGTTGTGGACCTAGGAGTAGAAGTTGCCCTTGTTGTTGGCGGCGGTAATATTTGGAGAGGTAAAATCGGTAGCGAAATGGGTATGGAACGTGCAAATGCGGACTATATGGGTATGTTAGCTACAGTGATGAACGCTTTAGCACTACAAGATTCATTAGAAAATCTTGGTGTTGCAACACGTGTACAGTCTTCAATAGTTATGACACAAGTAGCGGAACCTTATATTCGTCGTAAAGCAGTACGCCATTTAGAGAAAAAACGCGTAGTTATTTTTGCGGCAGGTACAGGTAACCCTTACTTCTCGACAGATACAACAGCTGCATTACGTGCCGCTGAAATTAATGCGGATGTAATTTTAATGGCGAAAAACAATGTAGATGGTGTATATTCAGCTGATCCAAAAACAAATGCTGATGCAGTTAAATATGATAATTTGACATACTTAGAAGTTATTCAACAAGGATTACAGGTAATGGATTCTACTGCTTCAACGCTTTGTATGGACAATGATATCCCGCTCATAGTATTCTCAATAATGGAGAATGGAAATATTAAACGTGCCGTTCAAGGTGAAACTATTGGCACAGTTGTTAGGAGGAATTCGTAATGCCTAAAGAAGTGATGACTCAAGCTAATGAGAAAATGGTCAAAACAATTAACGCGTATTCTCGCGAACTAGCTTCAATTCGTGCTGGTCGTGCGAACGCTTCATTATTAGACCGAATTTCAGTTGAATATTATGGTTCACCAACACCTATTAATCAATTAGCAGGTGTATCTGTTCCTGAAGCTCGTCTTTTAGTTATTCAACCATATGACAAAACAGTTCTAGGTGACATCGAAAAAGCACTAATGAAATCAGATATCGGTATTACACCAACGAATGATGGGAATGTGATTCGCTTAGCAATCCCTGCTTTAACTGAAGAACGTCGTAAAGAACTTGTAAAGGTCGTTAAAAAATCTGCTGAAGATGCTAAAGTTGCAATCCGCAACGTGCGTCGTGATGCAAATGAGGATTTCAAAAAACTCGAAAAAAATGGCGATATTACAGAAGACGATTTACGCGGCTATGCTGATGATGTCCAAAAGGCTACAGACGAAAGCATTGTAAAAGTTGATGAACTTGCTAAAGAAAAAGAGAAAGAAATCATGGCAGTTTAATTTCAAGAACCTTGTTTTCTAAAAGACGTCCTAACTAAGGGGACGTCTTTTTTTTAACAAGATTAAGGAAAAGAATTCTTATTTTTGATATGATAGAGGAAGTATACGTTCCGATTTGTAAGCTAGTGGAGGATTCTAAATGTTGAATAAACTCGTATGGAGAAAATCAGATAAACAAAATCGAAATTTACAGGAACGAATTTCAGATATGACCGGAGAAATTGTGCCCAAGCACATTGCTATTATTATGGATGGTAATGGTCGTTGGGCAAAAAAACGTGCAATGCCACGTGTAGCTGGTCACCATGAAGGTATGAAAAATGTCCGTAAAATTACAAGGGCTGCAAATAAGATTGGTGTGCAGGCTCTTACTTTGTATGCATTCTCAACTGAAAATTGGAAGCGTCCTAAAATGGAAGTGGAATTTTTGATGCGCTTACCTGAGGAATTTTTAACTTCATTTTTACCCGAACTCATGGAACTGAATATTCGAATCGCTATGATTGGAGAAATGGGCTCTCTTCCTGAACATACACAAAATGCTGTAAAAAAAGCGATGAAAGAAACGGAAAAAAATACAGGTATGGTATTAAATTTTGCACTTAATTATGGTAGTCGATCTGAGATAATATCAGCAGTACAACAATTAGTTAAGAAAGCTCAAAATGGTGAAATTACCGTGGAAGATATTACAGAAGATAGTATTTCAACACATTTAATGACCAGTGAGTTACCAGAACCTGATTTATTAATTCGTACAAGCGGGGAGATCCGTTTGAGTAATTTTATGCTTTGGCAGCTAGCATATACTGAATTTTGGTTTACTGACACGCTCTGGCCGGATTTTGACGAACATTCACTTTTAGATGCGGTGAACGATTATCAAAAACGTAATCGTCGATACGGAGGATTGAAAGGGGAATAAAAGGTGAAACAGCGTATTATCACAGGCGTTATTGCTGCTGCGTTATTTATACCATTTGTTGTTTTGGGAGGACTTCCATTTTCGTTATTAGTATATGCGATGGCAGCAGTTGGGCTGTATGAAATTTTACGAATGAAAGGCATTTCGCTATTTTCAGTACAAGGCATTTTAACATTACTAACAATGTTTATTTTGCTAATGCCAAATGAATGGGCAGCAAAAGTTTTAGAAGTAACATCTTATTCGAAAATAGAATTTCTGTTTTTAGGTGCTATTCTATTACTGATCTATACAGTGCTAATTAAAAATAAGTTCACTTTTGATGAAGTAGGATTTGTTATTATTAGTGTGCTTTATGTTGGAATGGGTTTCCACTATTTGATTGAAACACGAATGGAAGGGTTAGAATATATTATCTATGCCTTAGTTATCGTGTGGACAACGGATTCAGGTGCGTATTTTGTAGGGCGAAAGCTTGGGAAAAACAAATTATGGCCAGAAATTTCACCAAATAAAACAATTGAAGGATTTATAGGCGGGATTGTTACCGCTATTGTCTTTGCAATACTATTCCAACTTATTGTTGGTATTGAAACAACATATGCCACTTTAATTATTGTATCGGTTATTGCTTCTATTTTCGGTCAAATGGGCGATTTAGTAGAATCAGCGATTAAACGTCATTATGATGTAAAAGACTCAGGTAAAATATTACCTGGACATGGCGGTATTTTAGACCGTTTTGATAGCTTATTATTTGTATTACCATTGTTGCATTTCTTGCACTTTGTTGGATGAAGAAGGAGATTATTTTGATGAAATCAATTAGTTTACTAGGCGCAACAGGATCTATTGGTATTCAAACGTTGGATATTGTGAAGGACCATAAAGATTCGTTTCAACTTGTAGCCTTCTCAGCAGGAAGAAATATTGAAAAAACACGTGAAATTGTAACGGAATTTAATCCTCTAATCGTTTCAGTACAGCTTGAGGAAGATGCAACAGCTTTGCAAAAAGAGTTTCCTAAAACTGATTTTGTATTTGGGACACAGGGCTTAATAGACGTAGCTACTTGCCCAGAAGCTGATGTGTTAGTCAATGCCGTATTAGGAAGCGTTGGTTTAGAGCCTACACTAGCAGCGATTAGAGCTAGAAAGAATATTGCTATTGCTAATAAGGAAACCTTAGTAACTGCGGGTCATATAGTAATGTCGGAAGCCAAAAAACATGGCGTGGCAATTCTCCCGGTAGATAGTGAACATTCGGCTTTATGGCAATCGATGCAAGGTGAAAATCGCAAAGATATTTCTCGTTTAATATTAACTGCTTCAGGTGGTAGTTTTCGGGATCAAACGCGTGAAGATTTGAAAAATGTTTCTTTAAAAGAAGCGTTAAATCATCCAAACTGGTCAATGGGAGCTAAAATTACAATTGATTCAGCAACATTGATGAATAAAGGGCTTGAAGTCATTGAAGCGGCAGTGTTATATGATGTGGATTATGATAATATTGACGTGTTAATACATAGAGAAAGTATTATTCACTCAATGGTTGAATATCATGATACTAGTATTATGGCTCAACTAGGGACACCTGATATGCGAACACCAATTCAATATGCACTTAGTTATCCAGAGCGTTTACCACGGTCAACCGCAGAACGTCTTGATTTGGCGAAGATATCTCAATTACATTTTGAAAATGTAGATTTAAACCGTTTCCGCTGCCTTGATTTTGCATATCAAGCAGGTCGTATGGGAGGGACAATTCTTACAGCCATGAATGCAGCAAACGAAGCAGCTGTTGGAGCATTTTTGCAAGAGAAGATTAAATTCTTAGAAATTGAAGATCTTATTGAACGAATTATGGACAAACACGTGAACATTTTACAACCTGATTTAGAAACTATTTTACACGTGGACAAAGAAACGAGAAAATCAGTTCAAAGCATGATAAAATAACTACAGAATTGAATGATATTTTTTCAAGCTGAAGAAGGTGGGATTCCATGCAATCAATTATTGCATTCATAGTAGTGTTCGGCTCAATTGTATTCTTTCATGAGTTAGGTCACTTTATTTTTGCGAAACGTTCAGGTATTTTAGTTAGAGAATTTGCAATCGGCTTTGGTCCTAAAATTTTAGGGATTACTAAAGGTGAAACACTGTATACTATTCGATTACTTCCACTTGGTGGTTATGTACGAATGGCTGGAGACGATATGGACAATATCGAGCTACAACCTGGTTATAGAATCGGTATGCAGCTGAATGACAAAGATGAAATCGAAAAAATTGTTTTAAATCAAAATAAGCAACTACCGGACATATTATTTTTGGAAGTTGAAAAAGCAGATCTACAAACGGAATTGTGGATTGAAGGCTACGACGAAGATGAACAACTTGTACGTTATGATGTAGCGCGTGATGCAGTTATTAATGAAAATGGTACAGAAACAATTATTGCTCCTTATGATCGTCAGTTTAATTCAAAATCATTAGGTAAGCGTGCAATGACGATTTTTGCAGGTCCATTATTTAACTTTATCCTTGCATGCATAATATTCATTGTTATTGGACTAGTTCAGGGAATTCCAACGAATGAGCCAGTTATTGCTGATGTAGTAAAAGGTAGTCCCGCTCAAGTGGCAGGTATAGTTAAAGGGGATGTCGTTACTGCTATAAATGGTAAAGCGATTGACAGTTGGCAAGAATTATCTGAAGCTATTCAAAATAGCCCGAAAAAAGAAATGACTTTAGATGTACAACGTGGTGAAGAAAAAGAACGAATTAAATTAACACCAAAAGAAGTTGTAGTAAATGAACAAAAAATGGGACAAATAGGTGTACAATATTCAAGTCCGATGGAAAAAAATCCACTAAAAGCATTCTCGTATGGTGTGGAACAAACGTATACATGGATAATGAAAATCTTTGAACTATTAGGTATGCTTGTAACTGGTAAATTTACACTAGATGCATTATCTGGTCCTGTTGGTATTTACAAAGCAACTGAAGAGGTAGCTAAATACGGTTGGACAAATGTCATGAACTGGGCAGCTATTTTAAGTATCAACTTAGGAATCATGAATTTATTACCACTACCAGCTTTAGATGGTGGACGCCTATTATTCTTCGGTTTTGAAGCTATACGTGGCAAACCGATTGATCGCCAAAAAGAAGGTATGGTACATTTTGTTGGTATTATGTTGTTAATGATATTAATGATTGTCGTTACTTGGAACGATATTCAAAGATTTTTCTTTTAATAAATAATTATAAATAACGCTAAAGGTGTGGTTTTTATGAAACAAAGTAAAACATTTATCCCAACCTTACGTGAAATACCTGCTGATGCTGACGTTAAGTCTCATCAGCTATTATTACGTGCAGGTTTTATCCGTCAAAATACAAGTGGTGTCTATTCATACTTACCACTAGCTACAAGAGTACTTAAAAAAATAGAACAAATTGTTCGCGAGGAAATGGAAGCAATCGATGCTGTCGAATTGTTAATGCCTGCTTTACAGCAAGCTGAACTTTGGCAAGAAACAGGACGTTGGGAAGCGTATGGTCCAGAGTTAATGCGTTTAAAAGACCGTCATAACCGTGATTTTGCATTAGGAGCTACACACGAAGAAGTTATTACTTCTTTAGTGCGTGACGAAGTAAAATCTTATAAAAAATTACCATTAACACTTTATCAAATTCAAAATAAATTCCGTGATGAAAAGCGCCCTCGTTTTGGTTTATTACGTGGTCGTGAATTTGTTATGAAAGATGCATATTCATTCCATGCTACTCGTGAAAGTTTAGATGAAACATATAATGATATGGTAAAAGCTTATACGAATATTTTCACTCGACTTGGCTTGAACTTCCGTGCAGTTATCGCAGATTCAGGTTCAATAGGCGGTAAAGATACACATGAATTTATGGTGTTATCTGAAATTGGAGAAGATACAATTGCTTTCTCTGATGAATCAAGTTTTGCTGCTAATATTGAAATGGCTGAAGTAAACGTAGATTATAGTCATTCAAATGACGATATGCATGAACTTGAAAAAGTTTCTACACCTGACCAGAAGTCAATTGATGAGATTGTTGAATTCTTAAAAGTATCCCCTGAATCTTGTATTAAATCATTAGTATTTAATGTAGATGACGAACTAGTTGTTGTATTAGCTCGTGGAGATCATGAAATCAACGATATTAAATTAAAAAACGCACTTGATGCACAATCTGTTGAATTAGCAGATGACAAAGTTATCTTTGATTTATTAGGTAGTCATGTTGGTTCTTTAGGGCCTGTAAAACTTCCGGTGAATGTAAAAGTAATTGCGGATAATGCAATCAAGTCTATCCGTAACGGTGTATGTGGTGCAAATGAAGACGGATTCCACTATATTAATGTAAATCCAGGCCGTGACTTTGCAATTGATCGTTTTGAAGATTTACGTTTCATTCAAGTGGGCGACCCATCTCCAGATGGAAAGGGCACAATTAAATTTGCTGAGGGCATTGAAGTTGGGCATGTATTCAAACTAGGTACAACATACAGTGATTCTATGAAAGCAACTTTCCTGGATGAGAATGGACGAGCTCAATCATTTATCATGGGTTGTTATGGTATCGGTGTGTCACGCCTTGTAGCTGCAGTTGCAGAACAATTCCAAGATAGCTATGGCTTTGTTTGGCCAAAACAAATTGCGCCATATGATATCCACTTGATTTCAGTAAACGAAAAAGATGAAGCACAAAAGAATTTAACTGAGGAAACGTACAAATTGTTACAATCATATCGCTATGATGTGCTTTATGATGATCGTAAAGAGCGTGCGGGCGTTAAATTCGCAGATGCAGATTTAATCGGTTTACCAGTACGTGTTACAATTGGTAAAAAAGCTTCAGAAGGTATTTTAGAAGTGAAATTTAGACAGTCTGGCGAGACTTTCGAATGGGCTAAAGAAGAGTTAGTCGATCGCTTGAATAACTTTTTTCACGCTGAGTAATGTCGAATGAGTCAAAAGGAGGAAGTACTTTAATGTACTTCTTTTCTTTTTTTACAGAAGGTAGGTGGGATAATGACAAACGAGCAAGACGCAAAGTTGAAATTTCAACTACTGCTTCAACAAATTGATCTAACAGAAGACGTTTATATGCCTTATTTTAATGCTGCAGAATTAGCTAGAATGACTGTACACAAAAAAGAACGCGTTTGGCGATTTTCTCTCAAATTACCTGCGATCTTACCATTTGGTGTATATCGCGAATTTGAAACACGCGTAACAAAGGCATTTTCGCAAATTGCACAAATTGAATTAAATATTGAAGCTCCGCAACAAACAATTTCAAAGGAATTAGTAACGGATTATTGGCTAAAAGTGATTGAAGACATTGATGAACTATCCCCACCATTGCGAGAAGGTTTAGTGAAACAGCTACCTGAGTGGAATGGTCAGAAAATGATGATCACTTGTCAACAAGAGCTAGAAATGATGACACTTAAGAAGAAGTATACAGAGATTATAGCGGATGCTTATGAAACCTATGGATTCCCGCATATGCCAATTGATTTCCAACTAAATGAATCAACTGAAGCATTAGCAGAAGCACAACTTGCCTTTTTAGAACAACGCCGTTTAGAAGAGGAAGCTTTTGCAAAAAAAGCCGTCGAAGATATGCAAAAGCGTGAAAAAGAACGCAACGATAATCCAAGTGGTGTAGACGTTTCAGACCGTCCATTCCAGCTTGGAATCCCTATAAAGCCCGATGAAACTATAATGGAGATTCAACAAATTCAAGATGAAGAACGTCGCATTACGATTGAAGGTTTTGTCTTCGCTGCAGAAGTAAAAGAATTACGTAGTGGTCGATCGCTCCTGACTTTGAAAATTACCGATTATACAGATTCCATTTTAGTGAAAATGTTCTCACGAGATAAAGAGGACGCTGCACTTATGCAGCAGGCTAAAAAGGGTATGTGGGTGAAGGCGCGTGGATCAGTTCAAAATGATACATTTGTTCGCGATCTAATTGTTATGGCACAAGATATTATGGAGATAAAACCAGTCTTACGTAAAGATACTGCTCCAGAAGGTGAAAAGCGTGTCGAGCTACATCTTCATACACCGATGAGTCAAATGGACGCTGTTACATCTGTTGGTGATCTTGTTGCTCAAGCAGCTAAATGGGGGCATCCAGCAATTGCAATTACCGATCATGCTGTTGCTCAATCATTTCCTGATGCCTATAATGCGGGGAAGAAGCATGGAATAAAAATTTTATATGGTTTAGAAGCCAATCTAGTAGATGACGGTGTACCTATCGCATATGATGAACAGCATCGCCTACTTGAAACGGATACATTTGTTGTATTTGACGTAGAAACAACTGGATTATCAGCTGCATACGATACTATTATCGAGCTCGCTGCTGTTAGAATAGTTAATGGTGAAGTAGTCGATAAATTTGAGAGTTTTGCAAATCCTCATCATCCTCTTTCTGCAACAACGATCGAACTCACAGGTATTACAGATGATATGGTTAGAAATGCACCAGAAGTTGTGGATATGATAAAAAAATTCCATGAATTTATTGGTGATGGAATTGTTGTCGCTCACAATGCTTCATTTGATATAGGTTTTTTATATGAGGCTTATAAAAAAGCAGGAATTGATGAAAAGAATCATCCAGTTATAGATACATTGGAGCTAGCTCGTTTCTTACACCCAGAAATGAAGAATCACAGATTAAATTCTTTATGTAAAAAATTCAATATAGAATTAACACAACATCACCGTGCCATTTATGATACGGAAGCTACGGGATTTCTACTTTTACATCTCTTAAAAGAAGCAGATGAAAAGGGTATTAAATATCACGATGATTTCAACAAAAATATCGGTGGAGGGGATTCATACAAACGAGCTAGACCAACACACTGTACAATTTTAGCAACTGATAATGTCGGTCTGAAGAATCTCTTTAAACTTATTAGCTTTTCACATACGCAAACTTTTTACCGTGTCCCTCGCCTTACACGCTCAATGTTGACGAAGTACCGAGAAGGGTTAATTATCGGTTCAGCTTGCGATAAAGGTGAAGTTTTCACAACAGTTATGCAAAAATCAATGGAGGAAGCAGAACAAGTTGCAAAATTCTATGATTATTTAGAAGTGCATCCAAAAGCTGTATATTCACATTTGATTGATAGTGAACTTGTCCGTGATGAGTGGAATTTAGAAGATATAATCCGTAAAATTGTCAAGTTAGGAAAAAAATTAGACAAGCCTGTTGTGGCGACAGGGAATGTTCATTATTTAAATGAAAATGATGCTATATTCCGTCAAATTTTAATCCGTTCACAAGGTGGGGCAAACCCATTGAATCGTCATACGTTACCAAAAGTACATTTCCGTACAACTAATGAAATGCTAGATGCATTTGCTTTTTTAGGAGACGACATTGCAAAAGAGCTTGTTGTTACAAACCCTCAGAAAATTGCTAATATGATTGGTGATGTGAAGCCGGTAAAAGATGATCTTTACACACCTAAAATTGAGGGTGCAGATGAGGAAGTACGTAATATGAGTTATGATATGGCTCATTCTATTTACGGCCCCAACTTACCTGAAGTTGTAGAAGCGCGTCTTGAGAAAGAGTTAAAATCGATAATTGGTCATGGATTCGCTGTTATTTATTTAATTTCACATAAACTTGTGAAGAAATCATTAAATGATGGTTATTTGGTAGGTTCGAGGGGGTCGGTAGGTTCGTCACTTGTTGCAACAATGATGGAAATTACCGAAGTAAATCCTTTGCCACCACACTATGTATGTCCAAATTGCCAGCATGCAGAATTTTTCGATGACGGTTCTGTTGGGTCAGGCTTTGACCTCCCTAATAAGGATTGTTCTGAATGTGCTACGTCTTATCAAAAAGACGGCCACGACATTCCATTCGAAACTTTCCTTGGATTTAAAGGAGATAAAGTTCCTGATATCGACCTTAACTTTAGTGGTGAATATCAACCACAAGCCCACAACTATACGAAAGTATTATTTGGCGAAGAGTATGTGTATCGAGCGGGAACAATTGGTACTGTCGCAGAGAAAACTGCATATGGCTATGTAAAAGGTTATGCCAGTGATAATAACTTGAATTTTCGTGGTGCAGAAGTAGACAGACTTGTACAAGGTTGTACCGGTGTTAAACGAACAACAGGGCAACATCCGGGCGGTATTATCGTAGTACCTGATTATATGGATATTTACGATTTCTCGCCAATTCAATTTCCAGCAGATGCACAGGATTCTGAATGGAAAACAACCCATTTCGACTTCCACTCAATTCATGATAACGTTTTAAAACTAGATATACTTGGACATGATGATCCGACGGTTATTCGTATGCTACAAGACTTATCTGGAATTGATCCAAAAACAATTCCTACTGATGACGTAGAGGTTATGCAAATTTTCAATGGTCCAGAGTCATTAGGTGTAACATCTGAACAAATCAATTGTAAAACAGGTACTTTGGGTATCCCAGAGTTTGGTACACGATTTGTTCGTCAAATGTTAGAAGAAACGAAACCGTCGACTTTTTCAGAGCTTGTCCAAATTTCTGGACTATCTCATGGTACCGATGTTTGGTTAGGGAATGCTAGTGAATTAATCCAAAATGGTACATGTGTATTATCTGAAGTTATAGGCTGTCGTGATGATATTATGGTGTATTTAATCTATCAAGGATTGGAGCCATCATTGGCCTTTAAAATTATGGAGTCAGTGCGTAAAGGTAAAGGATTATCAGAAGAATTTGAAGCAGAAATGAAAGCTAATAAAGTACCTGGGTGGTACATCGATTCATGTAAGAAAATCAAATACATGTTCCCAAAAGCCCATGCCGCTGCATATGTATTAATGGCAGTGCGTATTGCATATTTTAAAGTACATTTACCAATTCTTTATTATTGTGCATACTTTAGTGTGCGTGCTTCAGACTTCGATCTTATCGCGATGGTGAATGGTTCGCAGATGATTAAGTCAAAAATTGATGAAATTGATGCAAAAGGTTTAGAAGTTTCTACGAAAGAAAAAAGCTTGCTAACTGTCCTTGAGCTTTCTTTGGAAATGTGCGAACGCGGTTATCACTTCCAAAAGGTAGATTTATATCGTTCTAAAGCAACGGAATTTGTGATTGATGGGGATAGTTTAATTCCTCCTTTCAATGCAATTCCGGGTCTTGGTAACAACGTAGCATTTGCCATTGTTAAAGCACGAGAAGATGGCGAATTTTTATCAAAAGAAGATTTACAACAACGTGGACGTGTATCAAAAACATTAATCGAATATATGGATAAACTCGGTTGTTTAGAAGGTATGCCAGATGCTAACCAACTCTCTCTGTTCTAGGGTTTATTTGCATTTCGGGCTATACTGTGCTATCATTTGTTTAATTAATTTGTTGATAGAACGCCAGCAAAAGAGTGGGATTTCCCGCTCTTTTCTGTTGTTATGACAACATGAAGTGAGTCAGGAGGATTGTATGAGCAAAGTTATCTCAGCAGTGGAACAACTTGCAACGCCTATAGTAGAAGGGTTAAACCTTGAATTAGTCGAAGTTGAATTCGTTAAAGAGGGTCGCGATTGGTTTTTGCGCGTTTACATTGATACTCCTGAAGGAAGCATTGACATTGAACAATGTGCTCAAGTAAGTGAATTATTAAGTTTAAAATTGGATGAATCTGATCCAATTGAACAAAATTATTTCCTTGAAGTGTCATCTCCAGGAGCAGAACGACCATTAAAAAAAGAAGCTGATTTTGAAAAAGCTATCGGTCAATTCGTGCATATTAAATCATATGAAGCCATTAACGGTATGAAAGTATTTGAAGGTTATTTAAAATCTTATACAGACGCAGGTGTAGAACTTGACGTTAAGATTAAAACAAGAAAAATTAAGGTCGTTATCGATAAAGATAAAATAGCATTAGCTCGTTTAGCAATCGATTTTTCTGCAGAAAGTTAATAGTAGGAGTGAAATAGACAATGAGTAAAGAATTGGTTGGTGCGTTAAATGCACTTGAAGCAAAAGGTATCTCTCGTGATATCATTATTGAAGCAATCGAGGCGGCACTTATTAATGCATATAAAAAGAATTACAACCAAGCGCAAAACGTGCGTGTTGATTTAAACCTTGACCGCGGTACAATGCACTTGTATTCAAGAAAAGATGTAGTAGATGTAGTAGAAGACGATCGCTTACAAATCTCTGTAGAAGATGCGCAAGTTATCAACCCTGCCTATGAGATCGGTGATATTGTGGAACAGGAAGAAACACCACGTAATTTCGGACGTATCGCTGCAACTACAGCGAAACAAATCGTTACTCAACGATTCCGTGAAGCAGAACGTGGCATTGTCTATGAAGAATATGTGGATCGCGAAGATGATATCGTAAATGGTGTTGTAGAGCGTTTAGACCCACGTAATATTTATGTTGGTTTAGGTAAAGTCGAAGCGGTATTACCACAAAATGAACAAATTCAAGGTGAGTCTTATGCACCTCACGATCGTATCAAAGTGTATATCACGAAAGTAGAACGTACTTCTCGTGGACCACAAGTATACGTATCACGTACTCACCCAGGTTTACTTCGTCGTTTATTTGAATTAGAAGTTCCTGAAATCTTCCAAGGTACAGTAGAAATTAAATCAATCGCTCGTGAAGCTGGCGATCGCTCTAAAATTTCTGTCTTTGCACATAATGAAGAAGTAGATCCAGTAGGTTCATGCGTAGGTACAAAAGGTGCCCGTGTACAAACAATTGTTAACGAACTAAACGGTGAGAAAATCGATATCGTTGAATGGTCAGAAGATCCTGTCGTATTCGTTGCAAACGCACTAAGTCCTTCAAAAGTTCTTGATGTGCAAGTTGATGAAGAAGAAAAGTCAACTACAGTAGTAGTTCCTGATTATCAATTATCTTTAGCTATTGGTAAACGTGGTCAAAATGCTCGCCTTGCTGCGAAGTTGACAGGCTGGAAGATTGATATTAAGAGTGAAACAGATGCAAGAGAATTAGGAATCTACCCAAGTCAATCTTCAACTGTTGTTTATGAGGAAGCTCAAGACGAAGAAGATGTTGATTATGACGTTGATTTATATAAAGACGACGAAGAATAAGTAAAAGCATTTGATCATATGTAAAGTCTTTTAATAGAACCAATATGGCCAAAAGTTCTTACGCTATAAGGAAGGTGTGTTCTTATGTCGATAAACAGAAAAATTCCTTTAAGAAAATGTGTAGCAACTGGTGAAATGTTCCCTAAAAAAGAGATGATCCGGGTTGTTCGTTCTAAAGAAGGCGAAGTTTCCGTGGATGTAACAGGCAAGAAATCAGGTCGCGGCGCATATGTTTCAAAATCCGAAACAGCTGTTGCAGAAGCGAAAAAGAAAAATGTCCTGAAACATCAGTTAGAAGTGGAAATTCCTGAACAAGTATATGAAGACCTTTTGAAAGTCATTCGCAAGGAGACGTTAACATGACGCCACAGCAATCTATTTTAAATTTACTTGGATTGGCTGCCAGGGCTCGTAAAATCGTTTCAGGCGAAGAACAAGTTATTAAAGAAGTGCGCAATAATGGTGCGAAGCTTGTTATTTTAGCAACAGATGCTTCTGCCAATACGCGCAAAAAAATGCAAGATAAATGTTATTCTTTCAACGTTGAGTTGCAGGAGTTCGGGACTAGATATGATCTCGGACATGCTACGGGGAAAGACGCACGGGTCTCATTAGCCATCGTGGATGACGGTTTTGCAAAAAAACTGTCCGAGCTTCTCAACGAAATCTAACCGGGGGTGAATACATGACAAAATTACGCGTCCATGAATATGCGAAACAAGTAAATAAGTCAAGTAAAGAAGTTATTGATCAGCTTACAAAGCTACAAATAAACGTCACAAACCATATGTCTACGTTAGAAAAAGATGCAGTTAGCAAACTAGATGGTGTATTTAAAATGAAAATTAACGCACAATCATCACAAGGACCAAAAAGAACTGAGCACCAAAACAGAGGACAACAAGGGAATCGTCCGAACGCTAGAAAAGACGAAAAAGCACCACAAACTAGCGCTGCTCAACCAAAACAAAATACTAATCAAGGAAGTACTATGAATAACAATTCCACTTCAAAAAACAACTCAAACTCAAATTCAAACAATCGTTCTAACTCAAATGCAAGACCAAATACTAATGCAAGACCGAACTCAAACACAAGTTCAAGACCAAACACTAATTCAAACACAAACACAAACTCAAGACCAAATACAAATTCGAACACAAGAACTGGTTCGAATACAAACTCAAGTCAAAATCGTAATACAAATCGCGGCCCAAGTGGTCAATCCAACCAACAAGGTGGAAACCGTAACTTTAACCAAAGAAAAAAACCAGGTATTAATGGTGGACAACGTCGTAAACACAGACCACAACCAGTTGTACCTGCAGTGAAAAAAGAATTACCAGAAAAAATCACTTTCTTCGAATCATTATCAGTAGGCGAATTAGCGAAAAAATTAGGCCGTGAGCCATCTGAAATTATTAAAAAATTATTCATGCTTGGTGTTATGGCTACAATTAACCAAGAGCTTGAACAAGATGCTATCGAACTAATCTGTGCTGATTATGGTGTGGAAGTTGAGGAAGAAATTCGTATCGACGTAACAGACCTAGAAACGTACTTTGAGGGTGACCAAGAAGAAGTAAATACAGCTAACATAACAGAGCGTCCACCAGTTGTAACAATTATGGGTCACGTTGACCATGGTAAAACAACATTACTAGATTCTATTCGTAACACAAAAGTAACTGCTGGAGAAGCTGGCGGTATTACACAACATATTGGTGCTTACCAAGTAGTTGTAAACGATAAGAAAATTACATTTTTAGATACACCTGGACACGCAGCGTTCACAACAATGCGTGCGCGTGGTGCAAGAATTACTGACTTAACAATTTTAGTAGTTGCTGCTGATGATGGTGTAATGCCACAAACAGTTGAAGCAATCAACCATGCAAAAGCTGCAGAAGTTCCAATTATTGTTGCTGTAAACAAAATGGATAAACCAACAGCTAACCCTGATCGTGTAATGCAAGAGCTAACTGAGCATGGTCTAGTACCAGAAGCTTGGGGAGGCGAAACAATCTTTGTTCCAATTTCAGCTTTAAAAGGAGATGGCATTGATTCATTACTTGAAATGGTATTGTTAGTTTCAGAAGTAGGCGAATTAACAGCTGACTCAAAACGTAAAGCTATTGGTACTGTAATCGAAGCACAACTTGATAAAGGTCGCGGTTCTGTTGCTACTTTATTAGTACAAAATGGTACTCTTAACATAGGTGATCCAATTGTAGTTGGCCACGCTTACGGTCGTGTTCGTGCAATGGTTAATGATATTGGACGTCGCGTAAAAACTGCAGGTCCTTCTACACCAGTTGAAATTACTGGATTAAGTGAAGTTCCTCAAGCTGGTGATCGTTTTGTAGTATTCGAAGATGAAAAAACAGCTCGTCAAGTAGGGGAAGCACGTGCAATGACTGCTATTCAAGCACAACGCTCTGAAAAACAACGAGTAACTCTTGATAATTTATTTGAACAAATGAGTCAAGGTGAAATGAAAGAATTAAACTTAATCGTTAAAGCTGACGTTCAAGGTACAGTAGAAGCAATGGCAGCTTCATTAATGAAAATCGATGTAGAAGGTGTAAATGTACGTATCATCCACACAGGTGCTGGTGCAATTACAGAATCTGATATTTCGTTAGCAGCTGCATCAAATGCGATTGTCATTGGTTTCAATGTACGTCCTGATACTAATGCGAAACGCGCAGCTGAAGCTGAAGGCGTAGATATCCGTCTACACCGTGTTATTTATAAAGTAATTGAAGAAATCGAAGCAGCAATGAAAGGATTACTAGATCCTGAATTCCAAGAAAAAATAATCGGTTCAGCAGAAGTTCGTGAAACATTCAAAGTATCTAAAGTCGGCACAATTGCTGGTGGATACGTACTTGAAGGTAAGATTACACGCGATAGTGGCGTTCGTGTTATCCGTGAGGGTATCGTTATTTTCGAAGGCGAATTAGACTCTTTAAAACGTTTCAAAGATGATGCAAAAGAAGTAGCTAAAGGTTATGAATGTGGATTTACAGTGAAAAACTTCAATGACATTAAAACAGAAGATGTAATTGAAGCATTCATCATGGAAGAAATTGTACGCAAATGATTGTCTACGCAGAGTGTGAATTCTTCATCCCTGCGGCCCATTCATTAAAAGAAAAACGTGCTGTCTTGCAAAGTATGATTACCCGCACAAAACAGCGGTACAATGTTTCCATTGCAGAAATTGACCATCAAGATGTTTGGCAAAGAGCGTTGCTCGCGATTGTTACTGTAGCTTCTTCTAAGGATGCAGCAGATCGTGAGCTCACTCGTGCTCTTCAACTTCTAGAATCAAATCCCGAATGGGAACGACTAAACATACAAAGAGAGTACTTATAAGAATTGAGGTGAAACGATTATGAGTATGCGCGCGAACCGTGTTGCAGAACAAATGAAAAAGGAACTCGGCGATATTATCGTTCGTAAACTAAAAGACCCTCGTGTCGGATTTGTTACTGTAACAGATGTTGAAGTAACAGGTGACCTACAACAAGCAACAATTTATATTACTTGCTTAGGTACTGAGAGAGAGCGTCAGGACACATTAAAAGGACTTGAAAAAGCAAAAGGCTTTATTCGTTCTGAAATTGGTCAACGTATTCGTTTAAGAATTACACCAGAATTACTCTTTGAGTTCGACTCATCAGCAGAATATGGTAATAAAATTGACACGCTTTTACGTCAACTACATGAATCAAAAGATCAATAATTGAAACAAGCCTGCAAACCTTTTTATTTGCAGGCTTTTTCTGTCTTTAAAATAAAATTATTTATACTAAAAAGGAGTTGACACGAATGCAACATGGCATACTTCCTCTATGGAAAGAACGGGGAATGACTTCTCACGATTGCGTATTTAAATTACGCAAAATATTGCAAACGAAAAAAGTAGGGCATACAGGTACACTTGACCCAGGTGTAGAAGGTGTTTTGCCGATTTGTATTGGCAATGCAACACGTTTAGCAGAATATTTGACAGACGCAGGTAAAACGTATGAGGCCGTTATTTCAATTGGTACTTCTACAACAACTGAAGATGCTGAAGGGGAAATAGTTGCGGAAGATAGTAGTGTCAAAACTATTTCCCATGAACAATTATTACAGGTACTTGCTAACCTTACTGGAGAAATCTCACAAACACCACCGATGTATTCTGCAGTAAAAGTAAATGGCCGGAAGTTATATGAATACGCTCGACAAGGTCAGATCATCGAACGTCCATCCCGTAATGTGATGATCTACAGCTTGGAACTATTAGATGATGTATTGGTGTATGAAGGAGCTACAATCACTTTCCCAGTCCGCATTGCATGTAGTAAAGGGACATATATTCGAACTTTAGCAGTACAAATAGGTGAAGAGTTAGGATATCCTGCGCATATGGCTTCACTAGTTCGTACAGCTTCTGGGAATTTCAAGAAGGAAGATTGTGTAACAATTTCTGAATTACGTGAAATCGCTGAGGCGGGGGAATTGGATAAAGTAATAATGCCAATTGAGCAAGCATTAACTAATTATCCAACTTTCCAAATTACTGAAGAGAATCATAAGCAAATTACAAATGGACAAGTACTTCCTATGCACCCATCTCTAGAAGAACATGATAAAATAGTATTTGTAGAAAATAGAAGAGCGGTTGCTATTTATATTAAGCATCCAACAAAAGACGGGCTTATGAAGCCAGAAAAAATGTTCCCAGCTGTTGATTAGGAGGCAGTCTTTATGATGAAAGTAATTCAATTAATGTACCCTCACCAAATTAGTCATCCAAATATTGAAGGACCCTATTCGCTTGCAATCGGCTTTTTTGATGGAGTACATCGAGGTCATCAAGCGGTGATTGGGCATGCGAAAAAGCAAGCACACGATAAAAACTTGAAAACAGCTGTTATGACGTTTGATCCTCACCCTTCGATTGTATTAGGCCAAAGTAAAGAACAAGTATTTTATATTACACCTATAAAGCAAAAGCTAGATATCCTTGAAAGTATGGGAGTTGATACGGTATTCGTCGTACGCTTCACTTCGGATTTTGCTAAGCTTAGTCCTAGTAAATTTGTAGATGTATTTATTCGTAATTTAAATGTAAAACATGTGACAGCAGGATTCGACTTTACATTTGGTGCATTTGGTAAAGGAACGATGGAAGATATGGAGTCACTTAGCAATGAAGACTTTGGAGTTACTGTAATTGAAAAGCAAGTTCAAGAAGAGGATAAAATTAGCTCTACTAGAATTCGCAAGTTGTTACAAATGGGTGAAATGGAAGCTGTTCATAGTTTACTAGGAAGACCATTCCAAATTCCAGGTATTGTCGTCCATGGTGATAAACGCGGACGTCAGATTGGTTTTCCAACAGCAAATATTCAAGCGCATGAAGGAACGTTCATACCTGCGAATGGTGTTTATGCTGTTAGAATGCAAGTTCAAAATGAATGGTTCGATGGTGTTTGTAACGTGGGATATAAACCAACATTCAAAAACCCGGATGAAAAAAACTTATCAATAGAAGTACATATTATGGACTTCAACAAAAATATTTATGCTGAAGAAGTACAAATAGATTGGTATAAGCATTTAAGGTCAGAACAAAAGTTTGATGGGATCGATGCGCTAAAAAGGCAAATCGAAATAGATAAGGAAACGGCAATGAAATATTTACGTGAACGTTAGATAATAGTTGATTCTATTAGGCGCTTATGTTACTATTTCATAAGTGAGTTGCTCTAAATGAAGTATTTCATTTGCAACCACTGAACCATTGCTTGGCTTTCGAATCACCAACGTTTGCTCAGCATTTGGGGATATTTCAATTTAGGAGGTGAATAGGATGGCACTAACACAAGAACGCAAAAACGAAATCATTGCTGAATTCCGTGTACACGAAAGTGATACTGGTTCACCAGAAGTTCAAATCGCTATCCTTACGGAAGAGATTAACAACTTAAATGAGCACTTACGTACTCATAAAAAAGACCACCATTCTCGTCGCGGTTTATTCAAAATGGTTGGACGTCGTCGTAACTTATTAAAATATTTACGTGAAAATGACGTACCACGCTACCGTGAAATCATTACTAAACTCGGCTTACGTCGATAACATGCAATTTTGTGAAAGCGGGCTTGTCCCGCTTTTTCTTTATGCTTCAATAAATTAACCTCCTACAACAATTTGAATATAAAGAATTGAAATGTTTCGCATAAGCCTCCCTTTTTTGATAAACTAATAGTACTACATAAATACATGAATAGATGTTTTCTTTGAGAGAGGAGTTCAAATAAATGAACGAAAAAAAGGTTTATACCTATGAATGGGCCGGACGACCTTTACAAATCGAAGTAGGTCAGCTCGCAAAGCAAGCTAATGGATCGGTATTAGTACGTTATGGAGAAACAGTTGTACTATCAAATGCAACAGCTTCAAAACACCCAAAACCATTAGACTTTTTCCCATTAACAGTTAACTATGAAGAAAAATTATATGCAGTTGGTAAGATTCCTGGAGGGTTTATCAAACGTGAAGGACGTCCTTCTGAAAAAGCGGTATTAACATCTCGTTTAATCGACCGTCCAATCCGTCCATTATTCCCAGATGGCTTCCGTAATGAAGTACAAGTAATCTCTATGGTTATGTCTGCTGATCAAGATTGCCCTTCAGAAATGGCAGCTATGCTCGGATCATCACTTGCACTAATGGTTTCTGATATTCCATTTGACGGACCAATCGCAGGTGTCCAAGTTGGGCTTGTTGACGGTGAATTTATCGTAAATCCAACAGTTGCACAATGGGAAAAATCAACAATTAATTTAATTGTTGCTGGTACAAAAGATGCGATTAACATGGTTGAAGCAGGTGCTTTAGAAGTTCCTGAAGAAAAAATGTTAGAAGCTATTATGTTTGGCCATGAAGAAATAAAAAAAATAATTGCTTTCCAAGAAACAATTGCTGCTGAAGTCGGCAAAGAAAAAATGGAAGTAATTTTACACGGAATAAATGAAGAATTATACGCTGAAATCAATGCGGAATTCGGAACTAAGATGGTTGCTGCTATCCAAACTTATGAAAAGCATGCTCGTGAAGAAGCAATTAATGCTGTAAAAGCTGAAGTTGTTGCAAAATACGAAGAAGCTGAAGCAGATGAAGTAACTTTAAAACAAGTAGGCGAAATTCTAGATAAAATGGTGAAAGAAGAAGTTCGCCGTTTAATCACTGAAGATAAAATTCGTCCTGATGGTCGTAAATTAGATGAAATTCGTCCATTATCTTCAGAAGTAAATTTACTTCCAAGAGCACATGGATCTGGCTTGTTTACACGTGGACAAACTCAAGCACTCTCAGTTTGTACTTTAGGCGCACTAGGCGATGTTCAAATTATCGACGGTTTAGGTGTTGAAGAGTCTAAACGCTTCATGCATCATTATAACTTCCCTCAATTCTCAGTAGGAGAAACTGGACCAATTCGTGGACCAGGCCGTCGTGAAATTGGGCATGGTGCGTTAGGTGAACGTGCTTTAGAAGCAGTTATTCCAAATGAAAAAGACTTTCCTTACACAATCCGTTGCGTATCAGAAGTTTTAGAATCTAACGGTTCTACTTCACAAGCAAGTATTTGTGCTTCAACTTTAGCAATGATGGATGCAGGTGTTCCTCTTAAAGCACCAGTTGCAGGTATTGCGATGGGTCTTATTAAAAAAGATGAACATTATTCAATCCTAACTGATATCCAAGGAATGGAAGATCACCTGGGTGATATGGACTTCAAAGTAGCAGGTACTGCAAAAGGTGTTACTGCACTTCAAATGGATATTAAAATTGATGGATTATCAAATCAAATTTTAGAAGAAGCTTTAACTCAAGCAAAAATTGGTCGTATGCATATACTAGAGTCTATGCTTGCAACTATGCCAGAAAGACGTGATCATCTTTCTAAATATGCTCCGAAAATTATCATGGTAAAAATTAACCCAGATAAAATTCGTGATGTTATCGGACCTGGTGGTAAACAAATCAATAAAATCATCGAAGAAACTGGCGTGAAAATTGATACTGAACAAGACGGTACAATTTACATCTCTTCTATTGATGAAGCAATGAATGCACGTGCAAAAGAAATCATTGAAAATATCGTACGTGAAGCAGTTGTAGGCGAATATTATATGGGTAAAGTAAAACGTATCGAAAAATTCGGTGCATTTGTTCAAATCTTCCCAGGTAAAGACGGTTTACTACACATTTCTGAAATTCAAGAAGAGCGCACTAAAGCAGTAGAAGATGTTCTAAAACTAGAAGATGAACTACTTGTAAAAGTCATCGAAATCGACAACCAAGGTCGCGTAAACCTTTCTCGTAAAGTAGTGTTAAAAGAAGAAAAAGAACGCGCAGAGCAAAAGTAAACTGAGGTCTTCCGAAATAGGGGATTCCAATTCAATACTTCTCGCTCACAACTTGAGTGTCTCAACATCATAAATGTTAAAATTATTGAGGTCGTCCGTTTCCAGCAAAACGGCGACCTCTTTTGCTTGTATTAAAAGGAGGAAACTAATTGGTTACAAAACATATTTGTGCTAATGGAGTACGCATCGTTGCGGAAGATATACCGCATGTACGTTCAGTAGCAATGGGGATTTGGGTAAATGTAGGTTCTCGATACGAACAACCGCATGAAAATGGAATGACACACTTCATTGAGCATATGCTATTTAAAGGGACAGATACACGTTCTGCAAAAGATATAGCTGAAGAATTTGATCGTATAGGAGGGCAACTCAATGCCTTCACATCAAAGGAAAATACTTGTTATTATGCAGTTGTTCTTGATCATCATGCAGAAAAAGCAATTGAGATGCTGTCTGATATGTTCTTTCATTCCAAATTTAGTCCTGAAGATATTGACAAGGAAAGACAAGTGATATTAGAAGAAATTGCAATGACTGAAGATGCACCTGACGATGATGTAGATGAAAGATTATGGCAGGCAATGTTTCCGAATAGCGCATTAGGTTCGCCGATACTAGGAACAACAGAAACATTACAAACGTTTAATCGTGAAAATCTTCTAGCATATATGCACAGACATTATCGTCCCGAACAAGTAGTAGTTTCAGTTGCGGGTCATTTGTCACAAACGTTAATTCAAACGATTGAGAAATTATTCAATCAATTCCCAACAACAGCATCATATGAGCCTACAATTTTTACTTCACCAACATTTGTTCCTGCGAAAATCGAAAAGAAGAGTCAAGTAGAACAGTCACATTTGGCATTGGGCTATCCGGGGTTAAGTATGCAAGCACCTAATCTATTAAGCTTAGTTGTGTTAAATAGTGTACTGGGTGATTCTATGTCTTCTCGTTTATTTCAAGAAGTAAGAGAGGAAAAAGCGCTTGCTTATTCCGTCTACTCCTATTATTCTGCGTATCAAGATGCCGGTGCATTTGTTATTTATGCGGGCACTTCGCCGCATCAGCTACCTTTGTTGCAGCAAACAATCACTCGTTCTATTGACACGATATGCAGAGAAGGTATTACTGAAAAAGAATTACTATTTGCAAGAGAACAACTTGAAAGTAATTTGCTTCTTGGATTAGAAACAGCGTATGATTTTATGAGTCGCAATGCTAAGAATGAACTTGTATTTGGTTATGATCGCACGATTGAAAAAGCACTATCTGAACTAAAACAAGTAACTGTACAATCAGTAAATCACATTATTAATGACCATTTAAAACAACCATTTGCAAGCTCCATCATTACACCAGCTAAGGGAAGCAACTAATGCCCTTAGCTTTTTCTTTTGTTCTTTTTTCCTTTGAAGCAAAAAATCACTAAAAACAAAGCAAAAGCATATACATAATATACATGCGAAAAGGAGGGGAAGCATGCTCTTATCAGAGTTAGCTGAAAAAGAATTAATTCAAATGAATGATGGCATACGTTTTGGTATTTTGGCTGAGACAGAATGTTTACTTGACCCAAAAACAGGTCAAATTTTTGGTTTTGAAATGATTCATAAAGGGCATCGAATTCCATTTAAAGCAAAATCACCAAAAATGCAAGAATATATCCCGTGGGATGAAATTGTTCTCATTGGAGAAGATCGAATTCTATTTAATCAAGTAAAGCCAATGAATTCGGGGTTAACAGAATGACCGATGAAAGATGGCTACTTATAGGAACGGACGCACGTTTTAAAAAGCTTGCAGTACAACTTTCAAAACCTCATCGAACCGTTGTATACAAATATACTGACGAGTGGAATGAAGAGCTCTTAATGTTGAGTAAAAAGCTTCAACCAAATCGCATTGTTTTACCTATTCACCCACCTAAATGGTCAGCAGATATGAATAGTTTTTTTAGTGTAGCTGAGAATGCAATGTTGTTTGTTGGAAGAACGACTCCAGACTTTAAACAACAGTTATCTACTACACAAACTGTTTACTACCTAGAAGATGAACAATTTATCTGGCAAAATGCGAAGCTCACTGCAGAAGGGATGCTAAGATCATTCTACGATCATGAACAAAGATCAATGGATGGGCAACACCTCATTATTACAGGCTTTGGAAGAGTCGCAAAGATGACTGCTGCATTATGTAGAGACCTAGGTGCTACAATCCATGTTATGGCACGCTCAGCAACTCAAATATATGAGGCCGAGGCTTTTGGTTATAGAGCTTCTGTTTTGGCGCCTGAGGCTTTTGAAAGTAAATCAGACTACATCATTAATACTATCCCCGTAAAATGGATTACAAGCGCTTTTAGTGAGAGGTTACAATCATCTACTACAGTGTTTGATTTAGCATCAGCACCAGGATGTCTGGCATTTGAAGAACAACCTGATTTTGACTATATACAATTACCAGCATTGCCCGGGAAATTTTTCCCCCAAGATGCTGCAGATTTACTAATTCAAACGATTGAACTGCATAATGCAAAATATAAGGAGGAACATCATGCTTGATGGGAAGCGCATCGGCTTTGGCATAACTGCATCACATTGTACGTATGAAGACGTTGTACCAAAAATCAAACATCTTAGAGATGTAGGCGCGACAGTTGTGCCTATTATTACCCACTCAGTATTGCATGCGGCAACCAGATTTGGTACAGGGGAAGATTGGATTGCAAAAATAGAGGAAGTTTCAGGTCATGAAGTGGTTAAGACAATGGTGGAGGCAGAGCCACTTGGTCCGAGAAATCCACTAGATTGCATGGTGATTGCACCGATGACAGGGAACTCACTCAGTAAATTTGCTAATGCGGCAACAGAATCGCCAGTTCTAATGGCAGCGAAAGCGACACTACGTAACGGTAGCCCAGTTGTCATCGGCGTTTCTACGAATGACGCTTTGGGGTTAAATGGTATGAATCTCATGAAACTCCTAAATACAAAGAATATTTTCTTTATACCATTTGGGCAAGACGACCCATATAAAAAGCCAAATTCATTAATTTCTGATTTTACTAAAATAAATGAAACAATTATAAGTGCGTTAGAAAAGAAACAACTTCAGCCATTATTGATTCAATATACTAAATAATTTAATTTTTATACACAATTATGAAAAATTATGATACAATAGCGCCATTATCAATGTCGAGTTGAGGAGAGATGTATGATGACTAAGCAATATACAGTAGCTGTCGTAGGAGCTACAGGAGCAGTAGGAACGAAAATGATGGAGCAGCTTGCTAAGCGTAAGTTTCCGATTGGTAAGATTAAATTACTAGCTTCCAAAAAATCTGCTGGAAAAGATATTACATTTAACGGTCAGTCATACACGATTGAGGAAGCAACACCTGAAGCATTTGAAGGTGTAGATATTGCGCTATTCAGTGCAGGTGGTGCTGTATCAAAAGTGTTGGCACCAGAAGCTGCAAAACGTGGTGCTGTTGCAATTGATAACACAAGCGCTTTCCGAATGGATCCAGAAGTACCGCTTGTTGTACCTGAAGTAAACCCGGGTGATTTGGCTAAACACAAAGGGATTATTGCCAATCCAAACTGTTCGACAATTCAAATGGTCGCAGCATTAGAGCCAATTAAAAAAGCATTTGGTTTATCAAATGTAATCGTATCTACATATCAAGCAGTATCTGGTTCAGGTATAAATGCCATTGAAGAGCTTAAAACACAAAGTGGTGAGTGGGAAAAAGGTAAAGAAGTGGAAGCCAATGTATTACCAGTTAAAAGCGATAAAAAACATTATCCAATCGCTAGAAACGTTATTCCACAAATTGATGTCTTCACTGAAAATGGCTTCACATACGAAGAGATGAAAATGATTAATGAAACGAAGAAAATTATGCATATGCCAGAGCTTCCTGTAGCAGCAACTTGTGTTCGTGTACCAGTTGTATCAGGACACTCTGAATCTGTTTATATTGAAGTAGAAAAAGATAATGTGTCGGTCGAAGATGTAAAGAAGGTACTTGAAAACGCATCTGGTATTTTACTAGTTGATGATATTACAGCGCAAGGTTATCCAATGCCAATCTATGTAGAAGGCGAAGATGAAGTATTTGTGGGCCGTATTCGCAAAGATTTAGCGAAGGATAATGGCTTCCATTTATGGATTGTTGCTGACAACCTATTAAAGGGTGCGGCACTTAATTCTATCCAAATCGCAGAAGCTTTGATTGATGAAGGTATAATCTAAGGGGGCGTCACATATGAACATAGGGAATGTAGCGACAGCAATGATTACTCCATTTCACGAAGATGGCTCTATACATTATGAAATGGTGGCAAAAGTAGTAGAACATCTAATTGCAACAGGGACTGATTCAATTGTTGTTTGTGGTACAACTGGAGAATCACCAACATTAACACATGAAGAGAAAATGCATCTTATCCAGTTTGTTGTTGAAACCGTACGTAAACGCGTTCCAGTAATTGCTGGTACAGGAAGTAATAATACGGCGGAATCGATTCAAGCAACAAAAGAAGCAGAGGAAGCTGGTGTTGATGGCGTTATGCTCGTGACACCATATTATAATAAGCCTAGCCAACGTGGTATGTATGCTCACTTTGCAGCGATTGCTAAAGAAACAACGTTACCGGTTATGCTTTACAATGTTCCAGGACGTTCAATAGTAAATCTACTACCTGAAACGATTCTAGAATTAAGTAAAATATCAAATATTCAAATTGTGAAAGAAGCAAGTGGTAGTCTTGATCAAATGACAGAAATTCTAGCAGGCGCACCTACAGGTTTCAAAGTTTACTCAGGTGATGATGGTTTAACTTTACCACTTTTAGCAGTTGGAGGATCTGGTATCATTTCTGTAGCAGCACATGTTGTTGGTGAAGATATGCAGAAAATGATCCAAGCTTTTAAAGAGGGGCGTCATAAGGACTCAGCGTTTATACATCAAGCATTACTCCCTTTAATACGTGCTTTGTTCGCAACTCCGAATCCTACTGCGGTTAAATATGCTCTTAGTAAATTAAATATTGCGTCTGAAACAGTTAGGTTGCCTTTAGTGGAAATGACTGAACAAGAAAAAGTACATTTTGATATAATTTGGGAACATTATTTAGTAAAACAAAAACAGTTCCAATAAAAAAATGGAATGGGTGATAAAACCCATTCTTTTTTTGTTTGTGAAAACGGTCTACTACCGATATAATAAAAACAAGTGGATGCTGTTCGGGATTATTTTTAGGAGGAAAACAAGTGGTTAAAACAAAAAATGAAGTAATACGAGTAATACCTCTAGGTGGGGTTAGTGAAATCGGCAAAGCAATGTATGTCGTTGAAATTGATGACGAGCTATTTGTAGTCGATAGTGGACTAATGTTTCCAGAGGATGAAATGTTAGGAATTGATTTTGTTATTCCGGACATTTCATATTTAGAAGAAAATAAAACAAGAGTAAAAGGAATCTTCTTAACACATGGTCATGAAGATGCAATTGGCTCAATTGCGTACCTATTACAAAAAGTCAATGCACCAGTGTATGGTTCAAAACTTACAATTGCTTTAGCGAAAGAACATTTAAAAGAATTGCCCGCGCCACAACAAGTGAAGTTTTTTGAAGTAACAAGCAAAAGTCGTATGAATTTCCAAACGACATATGTGACATTTTTCCATACAACTCATAGTATTCCAGATTCACTTGGCGTTGCATTCCATACATCTGAAGGTGCAATCGTACACACTGGTGAATTTAAATTTGACCAATCAGCACAAGGGAAGTACAAACCCGATATCGCTAAAATGGCTGGTCTAGGTGAAGAGGGTGTCTTCATCTTAATGTCTGATTCAACAGAAGCAGAACGCCCAGGATATACAATCTCAGAATCAATTATCCGTGAAAGATTATCAAAAACATTCCATCGTGCAGAAGGAAGAATCCTTGTAGCACTGTATGCATCAAACTTCATCCGTATTCAACAAGTATTTGACCAAGCCGCAGCATCAAACCGTAAAATTGCTGTTGTAGGTCGTAGCCTAGAAAATGTTTTTGAAGTAGGTATGCGTTTAGGTTATCTTTCTGTTGATCCAGAAAGAATTATTCCAGTAAGTAAAATCAATGATTACCCTGAAAATGAAATTGTTGCAATTGTAACAGGTAATCAAGGTGAGCCTTTAGAAGGTCTTGAGAAAATCATTCGTAAGCATCATCGTGATATTCGCATTAAACCTTCTGATACTGTATTAATTACTTTCACACCTTCTCCAGGTATGGAAGTGCAAATTGCTGAAACAATGAATAGCCTTGCCAAAGCAGGTGCTAAAGTAATGTCAGCCGATAAAAAGGTACATGTATCTGGGCATGGTTCGCAAGAAGACCTTAAATTAATGCTTAATCTTATGAAACCAAAGTACTTTATTCCTATTCAAGGGGAATATCGTATGTTAATAGCACACTCTAAACTTGCTCAAGAAACAGGTCTATCGAAAGCGCAAATTTTCATCGCTGATAAAGGCGATATTGTAGAATACAAAAACGGTAAAATGCGTATGAGCGGCCGTGTAACTGCTGGTAATGTTTTAATAGATGGCATTGGCGTTGGTGATGTGGGTAACATCGTTTTACGCGATCGTAAATTATTAAGTCAAGATGGTATCTTTATTGTTGTTGTTACTATTGACCGCCAACATAAGAAAATTGCTTCAGGTCCGGAAATTTTATCTAGAGGATTCGTATATGTTCGTGAATCAGAAGAACTAATGGAAGAGTCTGCAGCACTAGTGAAGAATGTTGTCGAAAAGTATGTGAATAAAGGTACGTACGAATGGACAAACATTAAACAAGAAATCCGCGATACGCTAAATTCCTATTTATTCCAAAAAACGAAGCGCCGCCCAATGATCATCCCGATTATTATGGAATATTAATGCGTAGCGGATACAAAGGATTTCCTAGCCGATTTATGGTGGGAAATCCTTTTTTCCTTTAAAAGAGAAAGGCAGGTCCGGAAATTGGCTATAAAAAAGAAAAAAGAAACAAAACCTAAAAAGCCAGAACAAAAACTTACCATGCATCCTCTGATGTATGAAATCATCGGCCTCCTATTAGTAGGAATCGCCATCATTACATTCTTTGAATATGGCTTAGTTGGACGATTCTTTCAAACAGCTGCTTTATTTTTATTTGGTAATTGGTCAATTGCTGTACCGTTTATGCTTATTCTTAGTGCTCTTATTTTAATGATTCGTAGAACCGTTCCGAATATGAAAAATCGAACAATTCTAGGTTGTGCTTTTATTCTAGGGAGTTTAGCTTTATTCAGTCATATTGCACTGTTTGAACAATTACTAAATGGAAATGGAATTGGAAGTAATTCCGTATTAAAAGAAACATGGAGAATACTCATAACGAGTGGTGGTATTGAAGAACGTAGTCAAGCACTTGGTGGGGGAATGGTCGGCGCTTTATTATTTGCATGCTTCTTTGTTTTATTTGACTCTGCTGGAGCGTCTATTGCTAGTTGGTTAATGTTATGTATTGGGATGATTTTATTAACTGGGAAGGCATTAGTTCCATACTTAATGCAAAAGACACCTGAATGGCAAACTAAATGGAGAGAACGACGTGCCCAAGCGAAAAGCGCGAAACAAGCAAAAAGGTCTCCGCAAAAACAAGAGGCGCCAAAAGCTACATCACGTCGCGCTCGTAAATCTGTAAAAGATGAAGCGACGCAACAAATTGAAGAAAATCTTGAAGCTGCCACAGACGTAGAGCTTCCTGTCCATAAGGAACCGTTTATTTCAGCTTTTACACAACGTGTTGAAGAAACTGAAGTAAAACCACAGGAAATAAAACCAGAAGAAGAAATAGAGATTCAACCAATGGCGGGTGATGAGGTTATTGAAAATGTCAATTACCAATTACCGGCAATGTCTTTATTAAAAGCACCACCACATGTTGATCAAAGTGGAGAATTTACATTGATTCAAGCAAATGCACGAAAACTGGAACAAACTTTTCAATCGTTTGGTGTGAAAGCAACTGTAACACAAGTCCATTTAGGTCCAGCTGTTACAGAGTATGAAGTACTTCCAGATAAAGGGGTTAAAGTAAGTAAAATTGTCGGCTTGCAAGACGATTTAGCATTAGCATTAGCAGCTGAAGATATACGTATTGAAGCACCTATTCCTGGGAAATCGGCTGTCGGTATCGAGGTACCAAACAAAGAAGTGGCAATTGTTAGTTTGCGTGAAGTATTAGAGGCAAAAGAAAATAATCAACCTAATGCCAAACTACTAATTGGTTTAGGGAGAGACATTACGGGTGAAGCGAAGTTGGCCCAGTTAAATAAAATGCCACATTTATTGGTAGCTGGTTCAACAGGTAGCGGTAAAAGTGTTTGTATTAATGGCATCATAGTAAGTATATTAATGCGTGCAAAACCTCATGAAGTGAAACTCATGATGATTGACCCGAAAATGGTTGAGCTAAATGTTTATAATGGCATTCCGCATCTGTTAGCACCAGTTGTTACAGATGCACGTAAAGCTTCTCAAGCTTTGAAAAAGGTTGTATCTGAAATGGAACGCCGCTATGACCTGTTTTCACATACAGGAACACGTAATATTGAAGGCTACAATGGACATGTTGATGCGTTTAATGCCGAAAATGATGAGAAGCATCCCAAATTACCATTTATCGTCGTCATTGTTGATGAGCTAGCGGATTTAATGATGGTTGCCTCGAGTGATGTAGAAGATTCCATTACTAGACTTGCCCAAATGGCACGTGCAGCAGGTATCCACTTAATTATTGCGACACAAAGACCAAGTGTCGATGTCATTACGGGTGTCATTAAGGCAAATATACCATCTCGAATTGCTTTTGCAGTATCATCTTCAATTGATTCTCGTACCATTTTAGATATGGGCGGAGCAGAACGTCTTCTTGGAAGAGGGGATATGCTATTTTTACCAGCAGGACAATCGAAACCTGTTCGAGTCCAAGGGGCCTTTTTATCAGATAATGAAGTACAGGATGTTGTTGATTTTGTTATTAGTCAACAAAAAGCACAATACCAAGAAGAGATGATACCGACTGAAGAGGACGATTTAAAGAACTTAGATGACACAGATGATTTGTATGAAGAGGCAGTACAATTAGTAATGGATCAAGAAACGGCATCGGTATCATATTTGCAAAGAAAGCTAAAAGTGGGGTATGCAAGAGCGGCTCGTATAATGGATCAGATGGAAGAAAGAGGAGTTGTAGGGCCTGCTGAAAAAAGCAAGCCGCGTCAAGTTCTTATCGGAAAATGATAATGGTAAAATTTTCTGTATCAAAAAAATACTAAAATAACTACAGATGTAAAAAAAAAAAACTGTTTTAGCACAGTTTTTAAAAAAACCTATTTATTTACCTAAATAATAATGGTATAGTAACGAATTAGTAGGAATGTTTTACGTCAGATGTCTGATCTCTCTAGGTGGTGGTATGTATGACGATTAAAACAGATAGTCGGCATTTGTATCTCCAAGTAATCGATCGTTTGAAAGAAGATATTGAAAAAGGAGTTTTTAAAGCAAAAGAAAAACTCCCATCTGAATTCGAATTATCCAAAAAACTTGGAGTCAGTCGTGCCACTCTACGTGAGGCACTTAGACTGTTGGAAGAAGAAAACATCATTGTTCGTCGACATGGAGTGGGAACATTTGTGAATCCAAAACCTGTGTTTACATCAGGAATTGAACATTTATCAAGTATTTCTTCTATGATCATAAATGCTGGAATGGAACCCGGAACAAACTATTTAAGTTCATTCGGGTTGCCAGCTTCTGAGGATGATGTAAAACGCTTTCATTGCGAAAAAGATGAAACTATCATATCAATTGAAAGAGTTCGTACTGCGAACGGAGAGCCCGTAGTCTATTGTGTAGACCAAGTACCTTCAAAGTATTTGCCTAATGATTTTTCAAATCGTGAAGATTCTTCAATCTTTTCTGCGATAGAGGAATCTGGTGATATTCATGTCGCGTATGCAATCACATATATCGATCCGGTTGGTTATCATAACCAAGCATCTCCAATTTTAGAGTGTGAGCCTGAAACAGCTCTCCTCGTTTTAAAACAGCTCCACTATGATGATAACGATCAAGTGGTGTTATATTCTAAAAACTATTTTAGAGCTGATAAATTCAGCTTCCATGTAGTTCGAAAACGTGTGTAAAACTGTATGCATTCCTGCTAACATCAAACACTTTTGGGGGGACTCCAAATGAAAAAACGTAAATTTGGCTTAGCACTTTCAGTCGTATTAGCTGCTGGTACTTTATTAGGTGCATGTGGTTCTAAAGATGATACATCTAAAGGCGACAAAGAAGACAATTTCTCACTTGCAATGGTAACTGACGTTGGTGGTGTGGATGACAAATCATTCAACCAATCGGCTTGGGAAGGTATCCAAAAATTTGGTAAAGACAATGGTTTGAAAAAAGGTGACGGTGGTTATGACTATAAACAATCTTCGTCTGATGCTGATTACAATCCAAACTTAACTAGTATGATTCGTCGTAACTTCGACCTAATATTCGGTGTTGGTTTTATGATGGCTGATTCTGTAAAAGAAGTTGCTGAACAAAAACCAAATTCTCAATTCTCAATTATTGATGCTGAAGTTGATGCTCCAAACGTAGCTTCTATCTTGTTCAAAGAGCAAGAAGGCGCTTTCCTTGCAGGTGTAGCTGCAGCTAGCGTTACAAAATCTAACAAAATCGGTTTTGTAGGTGGTATGGATATTCCGGTTATTAATCGCTTCCATGCTGGATTTGTTGAAGGTGTTAAAGCAGTAAACCCAGATATTACAGTTGATGCTCAATATACTGGTGCTTTTGATAAAGCAGAGCTTGGTAAAACTACTGCTAATCGTATGTATTCTACAGGCGTAGATGTAATTTTCCACGCTGCTGGTGCAACAGGTAATGGTGTATTCACTGAAGCAAAAGAACGTAAAGCTAAAGACCCTAATGCGAATGTATGGGTAATCGGCGTAGATGCTGACCAATACAAAGAAGGGCAAGTTAACGATAAATCTAATGTTACTTTAACTTCCGTTCTGAAACGTGTTGATGTTGCAGTACAAGACGTTGCAAAACAAGCAAAAGAAGGTAAATTCCCAGGTGGAGAAACTGTAGTATACGGTTTAGCAGATAATGGTATGGCATTAGCAGATTCACATGGTGCTATTTCAGAGGATATTATGAAAAAAATCGATGATTATGCTAAACAAATTGCTGACGGTACAATTAAAGTTCCAGAAAAAGTAGAAAAGAAAAAGTAATAATTTAACTTAAGTCGTCATCATAAAGACTAGTTAAGTACAAGTCTTTATGATGACTTTTATCTGAAAAAATTTAATAGATAAAAGTTTTTGATAATTTCAAAATCTTTCCTGTGTTAATTTTTTTAACCTATGTTAATTTATTAATAACAACAAATATAATTTACAGTGTCCAAGGGAGTGAACACATTGGAATATGTGATAGAAATGCTAGATATTCGAAAGCAATTCGGATCTTTTGTAGCAAATGATAATATCACCCTTCAGCTGAAAAAAGGTGAAATTCATGCATTGCTTGGTGAAAATGGTGCAGGGAAATCGACTTTAATGAACGTGCTTTTCGGACTTTATCAACCTGAAGCTGGCGAAATTCGTGTGAATGGAAAGAAAGTTAAAATTTCTAATCCTAACGTAGCGAATGACCTAGGTATTGGAATGGTTCATCAACACTTCATGTTAGTTGAAAATTTTACAGTAACAGAAAATATTATTTTAGGTAGTGAGCCTACTAAAAATGGCATCGTTAATATCAAAGATGCTGCGAAAAAAGTACAAGCTCTATCTGAAAAATATGGATTGAATGTAGATCCATATGCGAAAATAGAGGACATTTCTGTCGGTATGCAACAACGTGTAGAAATTATTAAAACGTTGTATCGTGGGGCAGAAAATATTATTTTCGATGAACCTACAGCATCATTAACACCACAAGAAATTTCAGAATTGATTCAAATTATGAAACGTTTGATTGCAGAAGGTAAATCTATTATCTTAATCACTCATAAATTGCAAGAAATTATGGAAGTTTCAGATAGAGTGACTATTATCCGTAAAGGACAAGGCATTGGAACGGTAACAACTTCTGAAACATCACCAAATCAATTAGCAGAGTTAATGGTTGGACGTCAAGTTGAATTTAAAACAAAAAAAATAGAAGCCAATCCTAAAGAAGAAATTTTGAAAATTGAAAACTTAGTCGTAACTGACTACCGAAATATTGAAAAAGTGAAAGGTTTGAATCTTTCGATACGTAGCGGTGAAATTGTCGGTATTGCCGGTATTGATGGTAACGGACAGTCCGAATTAATAGAAGCGATAACAGGACTTCGTAAAGTGAAGTCAGGTACAGTTTCATTAAATAATCAAAATATAACTAATCTAAAACCACGTGATATTACGGAATCTGGTGTTGGGCATATCCCACAAGATCGTCATAAACACGGATTAGTATTAGATTTTCCAATCGGTCACAATATCGCACTTCAAACTTATTACAAGTCTCCAATCGCAAAAGCTGGAATAATAGATTATAGCAAAATATCTGAACTTGCGCAAAAGATAATGAAAGAATACGATGTTCGCTCAGGTCATGGTGAAGTTACACCAGCTCGTGCATTATCAGGTGGTAATCAACAAAAAGCAATTATCGGTCGTGAAGTAGATAGAAATCCAGATTTACTAATTGCTGCATTGCCAACACGTGGCTTGGATGTTGGAGCCATTGAGTTTATTCACCAACGCCTAATTGAACAACGTGATAAAGGAAAGGCAGTATTATTAATTTCATTTGAATTGGATGAAGTTATGAATGTTTCTGATAGAATTGCAGTTATATATGAAGGTCAAATTATCGATACTGTGAAGCCAAATGAAACGACTGAACAAGAGTTAGGTCTATTAATGGCAGGACAAGGTCGACAATCTAATAATGGACAAGTAAAGGAAGGTGACGAATAACATGTCGAAGAAATTGACTAATATCCTCGTCCCTGTGATTTCAGTAATTCTAGGCTTAATTGTCGGTGCAATTGTTATGCTTGTAAGTGGTTATGACCCTGTAGAAGGTTATATTGCTCTTTGGGAAGGTATCTTTGGGGATATGTTTACTATTGGTGGCACTATCCGCCAAATTACGCCATATATATTGGCAGGTTTAGCGGTAGCATTTGCGTTCCGCACAGGTTTATTTAATATTGGTGTTGAAGGTCAATTAATTATGGGGTGGTTAGCAGCTGCATATGTAGGATATGCTTTCGAACTACCAGCTATTATTCACCTTCCATTAGCTATAATAGCTGCTGCAGTAGCAGGAGCACTATGGGCGTTTATCCCAGGTTTATTAAAGGCGAAATTACAAGTGCATGAAGTTATCGTCACAATTATGATGAACTATATTGCTCTACATGTATCAAATGCAGTGATTAAATCACTTTCTGATAATGGAGAAAAAACACCGATGATTCATGAATCGGCATCATTGCGATCGACTTTTTTAGATACGTTTACTGATTATTCACGTATGCATTACGGTATTATAATCGCTTTAGTAATGGTTGTCGTTATGTGGTTCATTTTAGAGAAAACAAAACGTGGTTTCGAGCTTAAAGCAGTTGGTTTCAATCAAAATGCTTCTGAATATGCTGGTATGAATGTTAAAAATAATATTATTCTTGCTATGGTTATTTCGGGTGCGTTTGCCGGTCTTGCAGGTGCAATGGAAGCGCTTGGAACATTCGGTAACATTTCAGTTAAAGGTGGCTTTACTGGTATTGGATTTGATGGTATTGCGGTAGCTTTACTCGGTGCCAATACACCATTTGGAGTATTATTAGGTGCAATATTATTCGGTGCATTGAAATTCGGTTCATTAAATATGCCAAACGTCGGCATACCTTTAGAAATAGTTTCGATAGTAATAGCATTAGTTATTTTCTTTGTAGCTTCAGGTTATATCATTAGATTATTCCTTGAACGATTGAGCAAGAAAAAGGAGGCGAAATAGCATGAGCTTTTTGGAAGTGTTATATTTCCTTGTTCCTACTGCGATTTTCTATGCAGCGCCTCTTATTTTAACGGCTGTCGGTGGTGTATTCTCCGAACGTTCTGGCGTAGTTAATATAGGACTTGAAGGTTTAATGGTTATAGGTGCGTTTGCTGGGATTGTATTCAACTTAACGTATGTTGATACATTTGGAGCTTGGACACCTTGGATTGCATTATTAGTAGCAGGACTTGCTGCTGGTATTTTCTCAATATTACATGCAGTAGCAGCTATTTCATTCCGTGCCGATCAAACGATTTCAGGGGTAGCCATCAATTTGCTTGGTCTTGCAATAGCATTATTCTCTGTGAAAATGCTTTACGATAAAGGGCAAACAGATATGATTAAAGTTCGTTTCCCACGCTTTAATATTCCTTATCTAGAGGATATTCCGTTAATCGGTCCTATGTTCTTTAAGGATGTTTATGGTACCTCAATTCTAGCAATTGCAGTAGCGATTCTTGCTTGGGTGATTATTTATAAGACACCATTTGGTTTGCGTTTACGTGCAGTTGGGGAACATCCAACTGCGGCAGATACGATGGGTATTAATGTAACGAAAATGCGTTACATCGCCGTTATCATTTCAGGTGTTTTAGGTGGTATTGGTGGTGCAATCTATTCGCAAACAATTTCTGGTGACTTTGGTCACGGAACAATTAATGGGCAAGGGTTCATGGCTCTTGCGGCAATGATTTTCGGTAAATGGCATCCACTAGGTGCCTTAGGAGCTGCAATTTTCTTCGGATTTGCGCAATCTTTAAGTATAGCAGGGAACTCGATTCCATATATTCAAGACATTCCATCTGTATACTTACACATTTTACCTTATGTATTAACAATCTTCGCTGTAGCTGGCTTTATTGGTAAAGCACATGCACCAAAAGCAGTTGGTCAACCATATATTAAAGGTAAGCGTTAATTTTCATTTAAAAGAAAGGACTGGGCATTAGCCTAGTCTTTTTCTTTGTGAATAAAGACTCTTTAATAGCAAGACTTAATACTCACTTTGCCTGAAGTTGCTTTTTTATTTAAAAGGCATGTATAGTGAGTGTAATGGTTTGTTATATTAAAGAGATAGGAGGGGTCTACATGTTCCAAACAATTCAAGTGGCAAAAGGTGTCAATATTCATACAAGAACGACTGATCAATTCAAAACTGTCAATTTTTCAGTGAAATTTAAAAGACCTTTAACTGTCGAGGATGCATCTGAAAGAACGGTGTTAACAAATGTACTGCAACATAGCAGTGCGAGATATCCATCTACTGCTGCTATGCGTATGTATTTAGATGATTTATATGGAACAGTATTGTATTTTGATACTACAAAACGTGGTGATGAACATACTGTTTTATTAAATGTTGAAACAGTCAATGATCAATATTTGAAAAATGGGGAAGTTTTAGACAAAGTGCTAGAGCTAATGCAATCAGTTCTATTTGAGCCGAACTTCGATAACGGTGTATTCCGTGAAAGTATTGTTGGGCGTGAAAAAGAAATGGTGATTGAGCGAATTCAATCTGTTTTTGATGATAAATCACGCTATGCTCAACAGAAATTATTAAATATTATGCGCCCAAATCATCCCGCATCTATCTCAGCTAACGGCACAATTGAAGATGTTAAAAAAGTTACGTCAGCGTCATTAGTTAAAACGTACGAAGAGATGTTAGCTGATGATTTAATTGATATCTACGTAGTTGGGGATATTGATGAAAAAACAATAGTTGAAAGCTTGAAAAAAGCATTACCATTTGCTGATCGTACAGTGGAACATGCTACACATCCAACTGTGGAAAGTAAACCGACTGAAACGTTTGTCAGTGAACAGCAAGATATGAAGCAAGGTAAATTACATATCGGCTATCATACTCCTGTCACTTTCACGCACCCTGATTTTCCTAAAATGCAAATTTTTAATGGTATTTTTGGAGGATATCCACACGCGAAATTATTTATGAATGTACGTGAAAAAGAAAGTATGGCTTATTACTGCTCAAGCTCATATTCTGCCCAATATGGGTTAGTATTTGTCATATCAGGAATTGATGCCAACAAAGAGAAAAAGGCGATTTCATTAATCGACGAACAACTAGTTGCGATTCAAAAAGGCGACATTACAGATTTAGAATTAGCGCAAACTAAAGCGATGTTAACTAACCAAATAAAAGAAGCACTTGATTCAGCAAGAGGCCAAATCGAAATATATGATCAATATAAAGAATTGCCTACGGAGTTCTCGGTAGAAAATATGGCAGCAAAATGGCAAGCAGTAACGAAGGAAGATGTAGTTAATATGGCTAAACAAGTAGAAAAAGAAACAGTATATTTCTTAAGGGGTAAGGAGGATGCTGCAGAATGAAAACAATCCAATTCGATCAATTAGACGAAACGCTTTATTACGAGAAGTTAGATAATGGATTAGATGTTTATATTTTGCCGAAAAAAGGCTTCTCTAAAACATTTGTCACTTTTACTACAAAATATGGTTCCATCGATCGTTCATTCATACCGCTTGGTGGTACGGAAGCTATTACAGTTCCAGATGGTATTGCACATTTTTTAGAGCATAAAATGTTTGAAAAAGAAGATGGAGATGTATTCCAAAAGTTCGGTGAAAAAGGTGCTTCAGCAAATGCTTTCACATCTTTCACAAGAACAGCGTATTTATTCTCTGCAACAGATCATTTATATGAGAGTACGAAAACGTTACTTGATTTCGTACAACAACCATATTTCACGGAACAAACCGTTGAGAAGGAAAAAGGTATTATAGGTCAAGAAATTACAATGTATGATGACCAACCAGATTGGCGTTTATACTTTGGAACGATTGAAAATATGTTCCATGAGCATCCAGTGAAAATTGATATAGCAGGTACTATTGAGTCGATCGATGATATTACGGCAGATCATTTATACACTTGTTATAATACGTTTTATCATCCATCTAATATGCTTCTATTTGTCATCGGTGCTGTTGAACCAGAGAAGATGATGGATTTTATTCGTGCTGATCAAGCAGATAAAACATTCGATGAGCCAGCACCAATTCAACGTATTGAAGTGACTGAACCTACAGATGTAGCAGTAAAAAGTAGCACGTTAGAAATGGATGTATTAAAGCCAAAAGTTATTGTAGGTATAAAAGCCAAAGAAACAAGCCTTTCTGGCAAAGCTATGTTAAAGCATGAGCTGTCTATCCAGTTAGCGCTGGATGTATTATTTGGGCGTTCTTCAGAATTTTATACAAATGTGTATGAAAAAGGCATGATTGATGAATCGTATTCTTATGACTTCTCATTAGAAAAAGGCTTTGGTTTTGCCTTAATTGGTTCTGATACGAATCAAACAGGTGAATTAGTTGAAGCTATTCAAAATGTATTACAAAATGCACAAGAAAAATGGCCTTTTGGTGAAGATGGATTAGAGAGAGTAAAACGTCGTAAGATCGGCTTTTATTTAAGAGCATTAAATTCAATTGAATTTATCGCAAATCAATTCACAAGATATGCTTTTAATGATATGAATTTATTTGACGCAGTTCCGGTCATTGAAGAATTGACGATAGCGGACGTGCAACAAGCTTTTGCTTCATTACAAGGGGAATCACAGCAAACAGTATTTAAGATTTTACCTGTAGGAAATAAAGCGAAATCAAGTAATGATAAAGAAGGTCAAGAGCGATAATGAAACAGTTTTGCTTAGTACTTGGCGCGTCCGGTGCAATTGGACGTGCCATAAGTGAGCAGCTTGCTAAAGATGGCTGGTCTTTATATTTGCAGTATAATCACAGTGAAGAGGTGGCTGTCGAGCTTGAAAGTAATCTGTCAGCCTTATATCCTGATCAAGAATTTATGAAGATGCAAGCTGATTTAACAGACCCTCTTGCTGCAGAAAATATTTCTAATTCCGTATTTTCAATACAAGCGATTGTAGTAGCTAGTGGACAAGCACTTTACAAACTTGTGGAAGATACTACTGCTGATGAAATGGATGCGCTTTGGAAAGTCCATGTACAAACTCCAATTAGATTGATTAGCCTTTTAGCTTCAAAATTACGCCAGAACGAAATAAGTCATATTATTATGATTGGTTCTGTTTGGGGCGAAGCAGGGGCATCAGGAGAGGCTTTGTACGCTACTGTGAAAGGTGCACTTCATGCTTTTGTTAAATCGTACGCGCAAGAAGCAGCGAGAAATGGTGTTCTTGTTAATGCGGTAGCACCAGGCTTAATTAGTACTAAAATGAATGGGCATTTGACGGATCAAGAAGAGCAGGAGCTAATAGACGAAATTCCATTAGCAAGAGCAGGAGAACCAGCTGAAGTTGGTCATTTAGCGTCTTTCTTGTTATCAGGACGTGCCAATTATATCACTGGTCAAATTCTTCGAATTAATGGTGGATGGTACATATAAATACCTTTTTTACACATACTAAATGTGAAAAGGAGGGATTCTATGGATATCATTGAAAATTGGCAGAAGTGGACGAGCTTTTTAGGGCAAAATGTTTCAAAAGCGGAATCTGCAGGAATGTCACAAAAGGTAATACAAGAAGCGGCAGTACAAATAGGTGAATACTTGGCAAATCATGTCGATCCAAAAAATGAACAAGAGAGAGTACTTTCTGAGCTTTGGTCGGTGGCAAGCGATGACGAAAAGCAATCTCTAGCTAATTGTGTTGTAAAATTAGTCCAGAATAGGAAGGTGCAATAGGAAAAAGGGGGTTATTGCCCCTCTTTTCCTTTTTTTCTTTCCATATGTATAAAAATCAGCTATTATGGAACTTAGAAATGTTTTAAGCGTCGTATAATAGAAGGGATCGTTGTATGTGAGAGAATGGTATTTTGAATATGAAATACAAATCAATCGCCCCGGCTTATTAGGAGATATTGCTTCCTTATTAGGTATGCTTCGTGTGAATATTGTGACAATCAACGGTGTCGATCAAGTTCGAAGAGGAATGCTTTTACGAGCTGAGAAGGACGAACAGATTGAACGATTTGAGAACATCGTTTCGACTATGGAAATGATAAGTGTAACAAAATTTCGCGAGCCAACAACACGTGATCGTCTAGCGATTCGACATGGTCGTTATATACAAAGAGAAGCAGATGAAAAAAAGACGTTTCGCTTTGTACGAGATGAACTAGGTATTTTAGTAGACTTTATGGCAGAAATTTTTAAAAAGGACGGTCATAAACTTATTGGAATTCGAGGGATGCCTCGTGTTGGAAAGACGGAATCAGTCGTAGCGTCTAGTGTTTGTGCAAATAAGAGATGGTTATTTTTATCATCGACTATGATTAAACAAACTGCACGCAACAAGCTGATTGGAGACGAATTTAATAGCAATAATATATTCATTCTGGATGGAATTGTCACAAGGAGATCTTCTGATGAAAAACATCAACAACTTGTACGTGAAATGATGAGTATGCCATCTATTAAGGTAGTAGAGCATCCTGATATGTTCGTGCAACATTCTGAATATACAATTGAAGACTTTGATTATATTATCGAATTAAGACATCATCCAGATGAAGAAATTACATACGAAATCATGGAGAAACATAACAGCTTACTTCAAGATTCGAGTGGTTTCGGTGGCTTTGGAGGATTTAATTTTTAACAGGTAGGTGTTACAGTTGACAGAATTAGGAGCTCGTTTAAAAGAAGCGAGATTGTCAAAAGGGTATAGTCTGGATGACTTACAAGAAATTACGAAAATTCAAAAACGCTATCTTTCTGCAATCGAAGAGGGAAATTATAGCATAATGCCTGGAACGTTTTATGTTCGAGCATTTATTAAACAGTATGCAGAAGCGGTTGATTTAAGTGCCGATGAATTACTTGAGACGTATAAATCTGAAGTACCTGCAAACAAAACAGTTGAAAGTACAACGACAGCAACAATTCAACAACCTCAATCGCGTAGAAGCTTGTCTAAAATGCCATCAAAAGGTTTTATGGACTTAATGCCGAAACTTGTTGTTGCTTTATTTATCATAATTGCAATCGTAGTAATCTGGGTATTGTTCCAAAATAAAGCTGATAATTCTACACCAGATATTAATGCAGAAACACCAGTAACTGTGGATACAAAAACTCCACCTACAACTGGCAAGAATAAAGACAATGAAGTAGCCGGTTCAAAAGATCAAGATAAGAATGATGAAGAAACAACTAAAAAAGAAGAAAAACAACAAGAACTTTCTAAAGGTACACTAGTGAACGATAATGAGACAACTAATTATACTTTAACTGGTACAGAAGAGTTTAAAATTCGTGTAGAAGTTACTGGCGATACATGGGTTGGTGTACAAGATGAAAATCGTACAGAAATCTCTGATACAGCAGATGTATATCATGCTGATGATGTAGTTGAAGTTGATGCGAAGGGCAAGCAAAGCGTTCGTATTCGATTAGGAGCATCTGCAAATGCTAAAGTTTTTGTCAATGATGAGAAATTGAAACTTGCGGCTTCTCCAAGCGAGCGAAGTACTCAAAATATCGTCATTAATTTTTCAGAGAAAGAATAGTCATCTAGAGAAAGATGGCTATTTTCTTTGAAAGAAGGGTGAGGAAATCGTGAATATACCAAATAGAATTACAGTTTCAAGGGTTTTGCTAATCCCAGTATTCGTGCTTTTAATGTTAGTGGACTTTGGATGGGGGCAAATGACAGTACTTGGTGCAACAATGCCTATCGAGCACTTTGTTGGTGCGATGATTTTCATCATAGCTTCTATCACAGATTGGGTAGATGGCTACTACGCACGGAAATATAATTTAGTAACAAATATGGGGAAATTCTTAGACCCATTAGCAGATAAATTGTTAGTTTCTGCTGCATTTATCCTGCTTGTTGAATTAGGAACAGCTCCTGCATGGGTAGTTATTATTATTATCAGCCGTGAATTTGCAGTAACTGGTTTACGACTAATTTTAGCGGGTGGTGGCGAGGTAGTCGCTGCTAACCAATTAGGTAAAATTAAAACATGGGCACAAATTGTTGCGATTTCTGCGTTATTGCTAAATAATATTTTCTTTACTATGTTTAGCATTCCTTTTGCTGATATTGCATTATATGTAGCTCTATTCTTTACTGTTTGGTCTGGAGCAGATTATTTCTACTTGAATCGTCGTGTATTATTAGATTCAAAATAATTATATTATGAATTTTAGTAGGTGAGGATGTAAGTGTGGAGGATTTTCTCCTACATTATATACCTCGCCTTTTGTAATTTTGCACTTTTTGAGCATCATACATATTATTAGATAGAGGAAGGGATTGTTAGAGATGAATGCAGAAATCATTGCAGTTGGATCAGAGCTTTTACTAGGTCAAATTACGAATACAAACGCACGTTTTATATCGGGTCAATTATCTGAGCTAGGAATTAATGTGTATTATCACACTGTCGTCGGAGATAATGTAGATCGTTTAGTAAACGCGATTAAAGTAGCTGAGACCCGTGCAGATCTCATTATCTTCTCAGGCGGCTTAGGGCCAACGAAAGATGATTTAACGAAGGAAACAATCGCACGACATTTAGGGACTGTACTGGAAATAGATAATTTTGCTATGCAATCGATTGAAGAATTTTTCACTTTTCAAAATCGTATTATGACAGATAATAATCGTAAACAGGCTCTCGTATTAAAAGATTGTGAAGTTCTAATAAATCGTCATGGTATGGCCCCTGGTATGCTGTTGGAAAAAAATAACCATATATATATGTTGTTGCCAGGACCGCCGAAGGAATTGGAGCCTATGTTCCAATTTGAAGCGAAGCCAAAATTAGCTGCAAGAGTTAATGATGGAGCTCAGATTGTATCTCACGTACTACGCTTCTATGGCATAGGTGAGGCAGAGTTAGAGGTAAAGGTACAAGACTTACTTGATAACCAAACAAACCCTACTATAGCACCGCTAGCGTCAGATGGGGAAGTAACTCTACGTATTACAGCAAAGGCATTTAGTCTAGAACAAGCTGAACAGCTAATAGCTGGAGCAAAGGATGAAATATTACGTAGAGTTGGGCATTTTATGTACGGTGCGAATGATGATTCTCTTTCTTCTAAAACAGCTGAAATTCTTATTGAAAACAATTTAACCATTGCCGCTGCGGAAAGTTTAACTGCTGGACTCTTTCAATCTGAATTAGCAGAAAATCCTGGTATAAGTCAATCGTTAATTGGTGGAATTGTTACTTATACAGAAAAAGCAAAACGTGAGCAACTAGGAATTTCTGCTGACTTATTAGAAAAATACGGAGTTGTAAGTTCCCAATGTGCTGTGGCAATGGCTAGTAAAGTAAAAGGAAAGTTCGGTACAGATATAGGTATAGGTTTAACGGGGGCGGCAGGTCCTGAAGGGCATGATAATCAACCAGCCGGTACTGTGTGGATAGCTGTAGTTATCGGTGATAATGAACCTCAAACTTATCAATTACATCTAACAGGGCAACGCAATACAAATCGTTTACGCGCAGTGAAACGTACTTTTGCTTTTATTATTCAATTATTGACCGAACAAGGTTATCGTAAAATATAAATTTATCCATTCAAAGTGGAGTAAAATCAGCTTTTGAGCAATAAGTTGGGCATACTTTTCGATTTTGGTTAAATTTTTCCGAATAAATGTTCGCTTTTTTCTTGTGTATTTCTCAAAAAAGAAGTATAGTAGATACAGATATAAAAGAGATAATGTTTTCGAAGGAGGAACAAGATTGAGCGATCGTAAAGCAGCATTAGACATGGCCCTTAAACAAATTGAAAAGCAATTTGGTAAAGGTTCAGTTATGAAATTAGGCGAAAAAACAGACATCGAAATTATGACTTCTTCAAGTGGCTCTTTAGCACTTGATACAGCACTTGGAGTAGGTGGATATCCACGAGGTCGTGTTATTGAAATATATGGACCAGAGAGTTCTGGTAAAACAACTGTAGCGCTTCATGCTATTGCGGAAGTACAAGCTAACGGTGGTACAGCAGCGTTTATTGATGCAGAACATGCACTTGATCCAGTCTATGCACAAAAATTAGGTGTTAATATTGATGAATTATTACTATCACAACCTGATACAGGGGAGCAAGCTTTAGAAATTGCTGAAGCTCTTGTACGTAGTGGTGCAATCGATATCATTATCATCGATTCTGTAGCAGCTCTTGTACCAAAAGCTGAAATCGAAGGTGACATGGGTGATTCACATGTTGGTCTACAAGCACGTTTAATGTCGCAAGCATTACGTAAACTATCAGGAATTATTAACAAATCTAATACAATTGCTATTTTCATTAACCAAATTCGTGAGAAGATTGGTGTTATGTTCGGTAATCCAGAAACAACACCAGGTGGACGTGCTCTAAAATTCTACAGTTCTGTACGTTTAGAAGTACGTCGCGCAGAAACAATTAAGCAAGGTAATGATATGGTAGGTAACAGAACTAAAATTAAAGTCGTTAAAAACAAAGTGGCACCGCCATTCAAAACAGCTGAAGTAGATATTATGTATGGTGAAGGGATTTCAAAAGAAGGCGAAATCATCGATATCGGTGTAGAAAAAGAAATCGTGCAAAAAAGTGGTTCTTGGTATGCGTATGAAGAAGAGCGTTTAGGCCAAGGACGCGAAAATGCAAAACAATTCTTAAAAGAAAACCCTGAAATCAGCAATGAAATTGCACATAAAATCCGCGTAGCTTCTGGGATTGCAACTGACTCTTATACAGTTGAAAATGAAGAAGACGAAGCAATGGATGCAGAATTATCATCATTATTAAATGAAGAGTAAGATTTTCAGAGGGTCTTTCAATGTCAATTGAAGGGCCCTTTTGACTATAACTATAACTGTGAATCCTTGACATTGTTTTTTTTCAACTATACAATTAAACTTGTATAATTTCTAAAATTGAAATGAAATAGGCAGTATATTGAGAGCTCATAGAAATACTTAATGTATAGCCGACTAAAAATGAAAACAATACAGCAAGAGGAGGTGTTCGAATGACTGGAAACATCATCTCCGCTTTGCTTGGACTCATCGTCGGTGCCGCTGTTATCTATTACGTCAATAAAAGAGTGAATGATTCAAAAGTGACAGGTGCAAAGAGTTCCGCAGAGCTCATCATAGATGAAGGTAAAAGAGAAGCGGAAGCTCTAAAGAAAGAAGCACTTCTTGAAGCAAAAGATGAAACTCACACACTTCGAACTGAAGCAGAAAACGACATCCGTGAACGCCGGTCTGAGCTTCAGAAACAAGAAAACCGGTTATTGCAAAGAGAAGAAAATCTTGATCGCAAGGATGAAGCTCTGAATAAGAGGGAAGCAGGTTTAGAGCGCAAAGAAGACGCTCTTAACGACAGACAACAGCATATTGAACAGATGGAAAGCAAAGTGGAAGAACTCGTAGCTAAACAGCAATCTGAAATCGAACGTATCTCAGCATTAACTCGTGAAGAAGCAAAAGTCATTATTCTAAAACAAGTAGAAAACGAGTTATCAACTGATATAGCAGTTATGACGAAAGAATCTGAAATGCGAGCGAAAGAAGAATCTGACAAAAAAGCACGAGAAATTTTATCACTAGCCCTTCAGCGCTTTGCAGCTGATCACGTTGCAGAAACGACTGTCTCTGTCGTCACTTTACCAAATGACGAGATGAAAGGTCGTATTATTGGACGTGAAGGCCGTAACATTCGAACACTTGAAACGCTTACAGGTATCGATTTAATTATTGATGACACTCCTGAAGCAGTTATTTTATCAGGGTTCGATCCAATTCGCCGTGAAACAGCTCGTCTAGCACTTGAAAAATTAGTACAAGACGGCCGTATCCATCCAGCTCGTATCGAAGAGATGGTTGAGAAATCTCGCCGTGAAGTGGACGAGCAAATTCGTGAAACAGGTGAACAAACTACATTCGAAGTGGGTATCCACAATTTACATCCGGATCTAATGAAAATTTTAGGCCGTATGAAATATCGTACAAGCTATGGTCAAAACGTCTTGAAACACTCTGTAGAGGTAGCTCATTTAGCGGGCTTACTAGCAGCAGAATTAGGCGAAGATGTACTTTTAGCAAAACGTGCAGGGTTACTGCATGATATTGGTAAAGCAATTGATCATGAAGTAGAAGGAAGTCACGTAGAAATAGGCGTAGAATTAGCTACAAAATACAAAGAACATCCTGTTGTTATTAATAGTATTGCTTCTCACCATGGTGATACTGAACCAACTTCAGTAATTGCAGTATTAGTAGCTGCTGCTGATGCTTTATCTGCAGCGCGCCCAGGTGCACGAAGTGAAACACTTGAAAACTATATTCGTCGACTAGAAAAACTAGAAGAAATCTCTGAATCATATGAAGGCGTTGAGAAATCATTCGCTATTCAAGCAGGTCGTGAAATACGTATTATCGTACGTCCCGATCAAATTGATGATTTAGCTTCACATCGTTTAGCACGTGATATTCGCAAACGCATTGAGGATGAACTGGATTATCCAGGGCATATTAAAGTGACGGTTATTCGTGAAACACGCGCAGTCGAATATGCGAAATAGTTAAATCCAGAATAAGAAATTAGTATATGCCAAATGTAAAGTAAGAAAATTGAATTGAAAAATTCAAATATTTTATAAAGAAGGCTTCTTAGAACCTCGGTCGAGAAGCCTTTTTTGTTGGAAAAGAGTGAATCAATAATGAAAGTACTATTTATCGGAGACATTGTCGGCTCAATTGGCCGTACAGCTGTTGAAACATATTTACCAAGATTAAAGAGAAAATATGCACCAGATGTTGTCATTGCGAATGGGGAGAACGCCGCTGCTGGACGTGGAATTACAAGAGCCATTTATCAAGAGTTATTAATGGTGGGCGTAGATGTTATTACAATGGGTAACCACACATGGGATCAGAAAGAAATTTTCGATTTCATTGACGATGCAGAATTTTTAATCAGACCTGCAAACTTCTCAGACGAAGCGCCCGGCAAAGGGATGACGACTATTTCAAAAAATGGTCATACTTTATCTGTAATCAATTTACATGGACGTACTTTCTTACCACCACATGGCGATCCATTTGCTAAAGCAGACGAATTAATAGAAGAAGCAAAAAAAGTTTCTCCACTTATTTTCGTAGATTTCCATGCTGAAACAACGAGTGAAAAAATTGCAATGGGATGGTATTTAGATGGACGAGTATCAACTCTTGTAGGGACGCATACACATGTACAAACAGCGGATGCACGCATTTACCCTGGTGGTACAGCATATATTACTGATGTTGGAATGACTGGACCTTATGATGAAGTACTTGGAATGAATAAAGAAAGCGTAATCTATCGATTTAAAACAAATATGCCAACACGCTTTGAAGTACCAAAACAAGGTCGAGAAGTACTAAGTGGCTTCTTTGTTGATCTTGATGATAAAACGGGCTTAGCAAAATCATTTGAGCGTATATATATTAACGCAGATTATCCTTTCAAAGCATAATTGTAAGTCTATTCCCAAAACTCGGTGCATACAATAATCCATGGACAAGAGAGATGTCCCACATTTTTTCAAATTAAGGGAGGAATTGTTGTGGATTCATTGAAAGTATCTTCTCGCTCAAACCCGAACTCAGTAGCTGGCGCATTAGTAGCAGTCATTAGAGAGCAAGGCTATGCAGAGATGCAAGCAGTTGGAGCAGGTGCACTAAATCAAGCTGTTAAAGCAGTTGCAATTGCAAGAGGATTTGTTGCACCAAGTGGAACGGACTTGACTTGTTCGCCTGCATTTACGGATATCTTAATTGCAGGTGAAGATCGAACGGCTATGAAGCTTTTAGTTGAAAAGCGTACGAGATAGATAAAAAAACTAAAATACCGGGAAACCGGTATTTTTTTATGGAGAAAATAATGAATCATCGCATTTTGCTCATTTGAAATCAAACTTCAAGTTGCTAGTTGGTGTATTTTGTAAAATAAAGTGAGCACACTAAGCTTTTATTACTATACATAAAAAAGTATGTTAACATATTGAGTATTGTCAGTGATTATTATTACAACTTATTGAACGAGCTTTTCAGTCAAAGGTCTGAATTTCAAAGAATTCGCCTATAAACAATAGTTTACATCGAGTCTTCGTGATAAACTGATGAAGGATAAAAAGCTAAAAACCTGTAATTAAGGAGATGTTATAGATGTTACATCAGCTTTCATGGAAAGTCGGTGGGCAACAAGGGGAAGGTATTGAGAGTACGGGGGAAATTTTCTCTACGGCTATGAACCGTCTTGGATACCATTTATATGGATACCGTCACTTCTCTTCCCGTATTAAAGGTGGCCATACGAACAATAAAATTAACGTACGCACATCTGTCGTACACACGATTCCAGATGATTTAGATATATTGGTTGCATTTGACCAAGAAACAATCGATGTCAATTATAAAGAATTAACTTCAGAAGGTGTAATTTTAGCAGATGCTAAATTTAAACCAGTAAAACCAGAAGATTGTCCTGCAACATTGTATGTTGTACCATTCACTGAAGTCGCTGCTGAATTAGGTACTACTTTAATGAAAAACATGGTAGCAATCGGTGCAACTGCTGCATTATTAAATCTTGAAGATGAAGTTTTCCAAAGTGTCGTTGATGAAATCTTCGGCCGTAAAGGTGAAATAGTAGTCCAAAAAAATATGACAGCCATTGCACAAGGACACGAACTAATGAACGGTATGCTTGGTGATAATATTGGTAAATTCGAATTAGAGCCAGCTGATGGTAAGCACCGTCTATTTATGATCGGTAACGAAGCTATCGCACTAGGTGCATTAGCTGCAGGAACTCGTATTATGGCAGCATATCCGATCACTCCAGCTTCAGAAATAATGGAGTATTTAATCAAAAAATTGCCGAAGTTCGGTGGTACTGTTATCCAAACAGAAGATGAAATCGCGGCTGCAACAATGGCAATCGGTGCAAACTATGGTGGCGTTCGTTCATTTACTGCATCTGCAGGTCCAGGCTTATCATTAATGATGGAAGCAATTGGCCTTTCCGGTATGACAGAACAACCTCTTGTTATTGTTGATACACAACGAGGTGGCCCATCTACGGGTCTACCAACAAAACAAGAACAATCTGATTTGATGGCAATGCTATACGGAACACATGGTGAAATTCCGAAAGTTGTTATTGCACCAAGTACTGGTGAAGAAGCATTCTACGATACAATTCAAGCGTTTAACATTGCAGAAGAACTGCAAATACCAGTTATCTTATTATCGGATCTTCAGCTATCACTTGGTAAACAAACTGTTGAACCATTTGATTACTCTAAAATCGAAATTCGCCGTGGTAAATTAGAACTTGGCGAATTACCTGAAGCAGAGGATAAAGCTTACTTTAAACGCTATGAAGTAACAGAAGATGGCGTGTCAACTCGTGTTGTACCTGGTCAAAAGCATGGTATTCACCACGTTACAGGTGTTGAACATGATGAGACAGGTAAACCATCTGAAGCAGCGGGTAACCGTAAAGCGCAAATGGACAAACGATTCCGTAAATTAGATCACGTGAACTTTAATATGCCTGTATTTAAAAACACACCACACGAGGAAGCGGATGTTCTATTAGTTGGCTTTAACTCGACTAAAGGTGCAATAGAAGAAATTCAACCGATGTTAAACGAAGAAGGCATTAAAACAAACCACGCACATATTCGACTAATTCACCCATTCCCAGCAGTGGAAATGAAAGAATTAATCGACAATGCAAAAAAAGTAATTGTCGTTGAGAATAATGCTACTGGTCAATTAGCTAATGTAATGAAAATGAATATTGGCGCACATGATAAAATTATTAGCTTAGTGAAATATGACGGCACACCATTCTTGCCAAAAGAATTGTTAGGCCGCGTGAAGGAGTTGCTAACAGATGGTAACATTTAAGGATTTCCGAAATAATGTTAAACCTAACTGGTGTCCTGGATGTGGTGACTTTTCAGTACAAGCTGCAATCCAACGTGCTGCAGCGAATCTAGAAATCCAACCACATGAATTAGCAGTTGTTTCAGGGATAGGCTGCTCAGGTCGTATCTCGGGATATATCAATTCATACGGTTTACACGGTATTCACGGACGTGCATTACCAATTGCGCAAGGATTGAAAATGGCTAACCGTGATTTAAAAGTAATCGCTTCTGGCGGTGACGGTGACGGTTTCGCAATAGGAATGGGTCATACAATTCACTCAATCCGTCGTAATGTCGATATCACGTATATCGTTATGGATAATCAAATCTATGGTTTAACTAAAGGACAAACATCACCACGCTCAGCTGCTGGTTTTGTCACAAAATCAACACCAGGTGGCGCAATTGAACCGTCACTAAAACCATTAGAAGTAGCATTATCTGCTGGCGCAACATTCGTAGCACAAAGCTTTTCAACAGATTTAAAAGAGCTAACTGCGATCATTGAAGCAGGTATGAATCACAACGGCTTCGCATTTATTAATGTATTCAGCCCTTGTGTAACTTATAATAAAATCAATACTTATGACTGGTTCAAAGAAAACATTACAAAATTATCAAGCATTGAAGGATACGATTCAACAAACCGTGCCCAAGCAATGGCAACTGTAATGGAACATGAAGGTCTAGTAACAGGTATCATTTATCAAGACGAAGAAACACCTTCGTATCAAAACTTAGTAAATGGATATAGTGAAGAACCTCTTAACCAACAAGATATGATGATTGAAGAAAAAGATCTTCAAGATCTAATGAAAGAATTTATGTAATAAATAATTTAGTAACTAATCCTCAAGTCTTTTTTCGGGCTAGAGGATTAGTTTTTTTATTGTTAATGAGGCATTGATAAGAATAAAAGTGGCTTACCTTATTAGTGGAATGGGATTACAAAGTCTGAGTAGAGCTAAAGAAAGCCTGAGTAGCGCCAAAGAAAGCCCGAGCAGCGCCAAAGAGTCTGAGTAGGGCTAAAGAAAGTCTGAGTAGAGCTAAAGAAAGTCTGAGTAGCGCCAAAGAAAGCTCGAGCAGCGCTAAAGAAAGCCTGAGTAGCGCCAAAGAGTCTGAGTAGGGCTAAAGAAAGCCCGAGTAGCGCTAAAGAGTCTGAGTAGGGCTAAAGAAAGTCTGAGTAGCGCCAAAGAAAGCTCGAGCAGCGCTAAAGAAAGCCTGAGTAGCGCCAAAGAGCCAGTGAGTAGCGCCAAAGAAAGCCCGAGCAGCGCCAAAAAGTCTGAGCAGCGCTAAAGAAAGTCTGAGTAGCACCAAAGAGCCAGTGAGTAGGGCTAAAGAAAGCCTGAGTAGCGCCAAAACGAGCCAAGAAGACCCCAGATAACGCATGACCCCCAACCAACAAAACAAGCTATATGTCTAAACACCGACAATTAACGTTCTTTTCTTGTAGGAACCATACTCCATTAAGTATAATAAGAAAATGGGTATTCGAGTGTGCGAATACGAGTGGAAGGAGTTTACTGATGAACGAAGAACAGAGACTTGCTAGTCAACAAGTGAAACATCCAGATCCATCGGACAAAAAATCCGAGAAGGACTATAGTAAATATTTTCAATCTGTATATACAGCGCCATCTTTAAAAGATGCAAAGAAACGTGGTAAAGAGGAAGTTCAATACCATAAAGACTTCGCGATTGATGAAAAATACATGGGTATGGGACATGGTCGTAAATTCTATATTCGTACGTACGGTTGCCAAATGAATGAACACGATACAGAAGTAATGGCTGGGATTTTTCTGCAGCTTGGTTATGAAGCAACAAATAACGTAGAAGATGCGAATGTCATTTTAATGAATACTTGTGCAATTCGCGAAAATGCGGAGAACAAAGTGTTTGGTGAACTTGGTCACTTTAAGCCATTAAAGCAAAAAAATCCTGATTTATTAATTGGTGTATGTGGTTGTATGTCGCAAGAAGAGGCAGTAGTTAAGAAAATCTTGAAAACGTATGACCAAGTTGATATGATTTTCGGGACGCATAATATTCATCGTTTACCAGACATTTTAAATGAAGCTTATATGTCGAAAGAAATGGTTATAGAAGTGTGGTCTAAAGAAGGGGACGTTATTGAAAACCTTCCGAAAGTTCGCAAAGGGAATACGAAGGCTTGGGTAAATATCATGTACGGCTGTGATAAATTCTGTACATATTGTATCGTACCTTATACACGAGGAAAAGAGCGTAGTCGACGACCAGATGATATTATTCAAGAAGTACGCCAACTAGCTGCACAAGGCTATAAAGAAGTGACATTACTTGGTCAAAACGTAAACGCTTACGGAAAAGACTTTGAAGATCTAAAGTATGGTCTTGGCGATTTAATGAATGAATTACGTACAATTGACATTCCGCGTATTCGTTTTACAACAAGTCACCCACGTGATTTTGACGATTATTTAATCGAAGTATTAGCGAAAAAAGGAAACTTAGTTGAGCACATTCATTTACCTGTGCAATCAGGTTCAAGCGACATGTTGAAGATTATGGCTCGTAAATATACGCGCGATAGCTATCTAGAACTTGTACGCAAAATTAGAAAAGCGATTCCAGATGTAGCGTTAACAACTGATATTATCGTTGGTTTCCCAAATGAAACAGACGAGCAATTTGAAGAAACGCTATCTTTATATAAAGAAGTTGGCTTCGAAATGGCATTCACATACATTTATTCACCACGTGAAGGTACGCCTGCAGCGAAAATGCAAGATAATGTACCGATGGAAGTGAAAAAAGAGCGTCTACAGCGTTTAAATGACTTAGTGAACCAACTATGTGGAGAAGCAATTAAACAATATGACGGTCAAATCGTCGAAGTGTTAGTTGAAGGGGAAAGTAAACGTAACCCGAATGTACTAGCAGGTTATACAAGAAAAAATAAACTCGTAAACTTTGTAGCTCCTAAAGAAGTAATTGGTCAAATTGTTAAAGTACAAGTTACTGAAGCAAAAACTTGGTCATTACAAGGAGATTTTATCGAAGTTGTAGAGGACCAAAAGGTGGAATTATAATGGCAGAAATATATACTAAAGATCAAATCATCGCAAAAGCAATGGAAATTGCCCATATGGTAGCGAACACGGAAGAAGTTGATTTCTTCAAACGTGCAGAAGCACAAATTAACGAAAACCAAATGGTACGTGAAAAAATCGCAAGTCTAAAAAGTTTACAAAAACAAGCAGTAAACTTCCAACATTATGGTAAAGAAAAAGCACTTCGATTAATTGAAGATAAAATTGCAAAAATCGAAGAAGAAATTGATTCTTTACCAATCGTTGAAGAATTTAAACAATCTCAAGGCGATGTAAATGATCTATTACAATTAGTATCAAACACAATTGCGAACAGTGTGACAGATGAAATCGTTGAATCAACTGGTGGCGACGTATTACGCGGTGAAACAGGTTCAAAAGTACAAAACTCAAAACCAGGTAGCTGTTCTTAATAGAATAATTGTTAACCCTTATAAAGAATAACTATCTTTATAAGGGTTTTCTTTATATAGTAGTAGAAGTTTCATTGAATAAAACTGAATGTAATGTTGGAGAAGTGAAGTATCTTTCCGTAACTAACTTACCGAGTAAGAAATGGTTCTTGTCTGGAACAGGATGAAGGGAAGTTGAGTAAGTGGATTAGGTTTTGCAGTGAATTTTCTATTTGAAGTACAGTGAAAATAAACGTTGAAGGTCAACTGGATTAAATTTTTGAAATATCAGTAAATGTTTATCCGAAATCAAGGCTCATTAGTACGAAAATTAATCCGATGGATCATACCAATCGGATGGACTGAGTTTGATAATGCGTACTATGTAACGTATGACAATGCCTATACGGGTGACTTATGCGCCTTTAATAGCCAAGGGGATTTAACCTACGATGTAGTCGCTACTAGTGTTAGAGGATATCATCTAATTGATCTTTATCCAGGGATTTATAAACAGAAGGTATTAGATATAGACATGACATTGATTCAACAATTAACGTATAGTACGGATCATCCGGGTTAAGCGATGCCTTAGCATTAAAAGTAACGGAAAAATTACAGACTACTGTGTAGCCAAAGAAAGAACGGCTATTGAGTAGTTTTTTTATTTTTAAAAATTAATCTAATCACCCAATAGGCACATACCGCATAAGATGAAATTAAGAGAAGCAAAGGAGGAGTCGCACTGAAACAGTTGCGTCAAATTGTCACAAAGGCGGTCGTCGCGAAGGGTAAAAAAAGAACAGAAGTATGTGAAAATTTAAGACCACCGAATCAACCATCAAGTATTTTAGGGTGTTGGGTAATCAACCATACGCATTCAGCGAAAAAACATGGTAATTTTGTAGAAGTATCAGGCAAATTTGATGTCAATGTTTGGTACGCTTATCATAATCATTCAAAAACAGCAGTATACTCTGAGACGGTACTGTATAAAGACCGTATCAAACTACATTATAGAGATAACGAAACAACTGGTAAAGAAGATGTACATGTAAAGGTGATTCAACACCCGAACTGTACAGAAGCTATTATTACGCCTTGCGGTGAGCAATTCCAAGTCACAATTGAGCGAGAATTGCTTGCTGAAGTCGTAGGTGAGACAACAATTTGTATCTCAGTACATCAATTAGATTTTGAAGAAGATTGGGATTTCGAAGAGGAAAGTTCATCATCAAGCTCATCTTCTAGTTCATCATCAAGCTCTTCATCATCATCATCAGGACCAACATTAGGAACATCATTTGAATCTTCATCATTTCAATAAGCATTTTTAAAGCCGGAGGCGACGCCGGCTTATTTTTTTTTTGAGAAAACTGGCTAAAAGGTATGAAACGCATTTCAATGCTTATTTTGTTATAATAGAAATAAGATTTAGCTACACAAGAGAGGTTTTAAAATGACAACATATACACCGATGATTCAACAATATCTACAAGTGAAAGCAGATTATAAAGATGCTTTTTTATTTTTCAGATTAGGTGATTTTTATGAAATGTTCTTTGATGATGCTTTAAAAGCTTCTCAAATTTTAGAAATTACATTAACGAGCCGAGATGCAGGTATGAAAGAACGCATTCCTATGTGTGGTGTACCTCATCATTCCGCTAAAAATTATATCGAGACACTTGTTCAAAAAGGTTATAAAGTAGCAGTTTGTGAACAAACAGAAGATGTCAAACAAGCAAAAGGTGTTGTAAAACGTGAAGTTGTTCAGCTGATAACGCCTGGAACAATTATGGAAGGCAAAGCGTTAGATGGAAAAACAAATCACTTCATCGCAGCTGCTGAGCAAATAAACACCTCAGAGTGTGCTTTTTGTTATTTAGATTTATCTACTGGTGAGGCGACTGTTACTTATGTCGAAGGTGATGGTCTAGTCTTATTACAACAACTTCAATCATTTGGTATTAGAGAAATGGTTGTTGCAGAGCAACTATTTGCAGAACTGAATGAACAGGCAGAAGCGTTATCTATAGTCTTATCAATTGAAGAAGAGGCAATGGATGAAGCGAAAAGTGCACAGTATTTAGAAGGAGCGCCAAGTAATTTACAGGGTGCTGGACGAAAGCTTCTACACTATATTGAACGTACGCAAATGCGTTCACTATCTCATATTCAACCATTCAAATACAACGAAAATAAAGATTACCTAAATATAGATACAAATTCAAAACGTAATTTAGAACTCATCCAATCTTTGCGTGGTGGGGACCAAAAAGGAACACTACTATGGTTACTAGACGAAACTGCTACTGCAATGGGTGGGCGAAAATTAAAACAGTGGTTACATCAACCGTTAGCAAACCGTCAACATATTGAAAATCGCTTGAGTATCGTGACAGATTTGTTAGAAGAATATTTTGTTCGAGCAGAATTACAAGAATTATTTAAACAAGTGTATGACTTAGAACGTCTAGCAGGACGAGTTGCATTTGGAAACGTTGGAGGACGTGATTTAGCGCAATTAAGAGAATCATTACGTCAAGTTCCTTTCATTCAAGAACAACTACAAAACTCTTCAAAAGAAAACCTACAAAACTTAGGGAAAGCACTTGATCTATGTAGTGATGTCGAAAGTTATTTAAGTCATGCGATTACAGATCATCCACCAATCTCGATTAAAGAGGGCGATGTTATCCGCGGTGGCTATGATGCAAAACTAGATGAGCTTCGTTATGCTTCTCGCAACGGTAAAGATTGGATTGCAGCGCTTGAACAACAAGAACGTGAGAAAACAGGAATTAAGAATTTGAAAATTGGTTATAATCGAGTGTTTGGATATTACATCGAAATCACGAAATCATATATTCATTTAGCTGATTTAGAAAGATATGAACGTAAACAGACGCTTGCTAATGCAGAGCGCTACATTACAGATGAACTAAAGGAAAAAGAAGCCATCATTTTAAATGCTGAAGAAGAAAGTTTGGCACTCGAATATACTTTATTCACACAAATCCGTGAAGAATTAAAGCAATATATCCCGAGACTACAAGGACTTGCCTCTGCTATTAGTGAATTAGACGTCTACGTAGGTTTTGCAACTGTTACAGAAAAGTATCGTTTCACAAAACCGGTCTTCCATGAAGGACGTTCACTTAAAATAGTTAATGGTCGTCATCCGGTCGTCGAGAAAATGATGAATCAACAATTATATGTGCCAAATGACTGTATATTGACTGATAATCGCAATATGATGCTAATAACAGGACCGAATATGTCTGGTAAAAGTACGTATATGAGACAAGTGGCGCTTATAACAATTCTTGCGCAAATGGGTTGCTATGTACCAGCAGATGAAGCGGAATTACCGATAACTGATCAAATTTTTACACGTATTGGTGCAGCCGATGATTTAGCAGCTGGACAAAGTACTTTTATGGTAGAGATGTTGGAATCACAGCATGCCATTACAAATGCTACAGAGAAAAGCTTATTGCTCTTTGATGAAATTGGGCGTGGTACGTCAACTTATGATGGTATGGCATTAGCACAATCTATGATGGAGTATATTCACAATAAAATCGGCGCTAATACATTATTCTCTACTCATTATCATGAATTAACAGATTTAGAAAATGACTTAAATCGTTTGCAAAATGTTCATGTATCCGCAATGGAGCAAGACGGGAAGGTAGTCTTTTTACACAAAGTTAAAAAAGGCCCAGCTGATAAAAGTTACGGTATTCATGTAGCAGAGTTAGCAGAGTTACCAACTGATATTATTTCTAGAGCGCGCATTTTACTAGAAGAATTTGAGGCAACTAATGCAGTCTCAGCCGCGACTGTTACAAAAGCAGAAGCAACGCCTGTTGTGAAGGATGAACCAGTTTCTATTATGAAGGACGAACCAGCACAACTGTCTCTATTTGCAGAAGAAGAGCCGAAAGAAGTTATTCAATTAGCCGTTTCTAAATTAGAGCAAGAAGTACTAGAACAAATCCGATCAGTAAATGTATCTGGCACAACACCGATGGATGCATTGCAACTTGTATATGCATTGCAACAGTCTTTAATAAAAAAGTAGGAGGTGCAACAGATGGGTCATATTCATATAATGGATGAATTTCTGTCCAATAAAATCGCAGCAGGTGAAGTAGTCGAGCGACCTTCATCTGTTGTGAAAGAACTAGTTGAAAATGCCATTGATGCAAGTAGTACCTCGATAGAAGTAATTTTAGAAGAAGCTGGACTAACTTCCATTCAAGTAATTGATAATGGTAGTGGGATGGATGAAACTGATGCACTGAAATCTTTTCAACGTCATGCTACAAGTAAAATTGAAAATGAACATGATTTATTCCGTATTCGTACACTAGGCTTTCGTGGAGAGGCATTAGCCAGTATTTCTTCAGTTTCAAAAATTACCCTCGTCACATCAAATGGAGAAGTGGGTATTGAAGTGCAGATGGAAGGCGGTCATGTTATTGACAAAAAACCAGCACCTTTACGAAAAGGGACGGATATGAAGGTATCCCAACTTTTTTATAATACACCAGCTCGCTTAAAATATATGAAGACGATTCAAACTGAATTAGGTCACACAATTGATTTGATGAATCGCTTGGCTCTTTGTTACCCAGATATCGCATTCAAATTACGTCACCATGACCATATATTATTACAAACAAATGGACGTGGTGATTTACGCCAAGTATTAGCGGCGATTTATGGTATTGCCAATGCGAAAAAAATGGTGCCATTTGAAGGAGAATCACGAGATTATAAAATTTCGGGGTTTGCGACAATACCTGAAATCACAAGAGCATCTAAGAACTATATGTCGATTTTCGTCAATGGCCGATGGGTGCGTCATTTTACGGTACAAAAAGCAATAATTGATGCATATCATACATTTTTGCCGATTGGGCGTTTTCCGATTTCAGTTATTAACATTGAAGGCGATCCATTTTTAACAGATGTTAATGTACATCCGTCAAAGCAACAAATTCGTTTAAGTAAAGAAGCTGAATTGATGGACTTAATTGAAAAGACGTTGCATAAGGTAATTCGTCAGTCAATGCAAGCACCTGAAATTACAGAGAAGAAGAAAAAAGTGCCGCAAACCGGGGAGCAAATTAATTTCTGGAAATCGATGAATTATAATAACACGAGTATGCCTCAATTTAATGAAAAACCTAAGCAAGAAGAAGATTCAACTCTGTTTTCAGGACCATTTCCAAAAGATGTTTTAAATTCATCAGCCAAATCAGGTTTTGTAAAGGAAGCAACATGGGAACAAGTAAATAGCACAGAGAATTTTGTGGAATCAGAATTACCAGTAGAGCAAGATATAACCGATGAAGAGTATATAATGCCAATAGAAGAATCTGAAGAGAAGGAAACGAAAGAGCCATTTCCTGAACTTGAAGTTGTGGGTCAAATACATGGGACGTATATTGTGGCACAAAGTGAGGATGGTTTTTATTTAATTGACCAGCATGCTGCACAAGAACGAATTAAATATGAGTTTTTCAAAGAAAAAGTGGGAGAGGTCGATCCAAATGAACGACAAACACTACTATTTCCGCTAACATTTCATTACTCAGCTGATGAAGCATTAGTGTTAAGAGAAAATATGACTTATTTGATAGATGTAGGTGTTATTCTTGAGGAATTTGGCACAAACTCATTTGTAGTAAGAGAACATCCTGCTTGGTTCCCAAAAGATTTTGAAGAGGAAATCATTGAAGAATTAATTGAACAGGTGCTACGTGAACGTAAAGCAGATATACGAAAATTACGTGAAGACGCAGCTATAATGATGAGTTGTAAACGTTCGATTAAAGCAAATCACTACTTAAATACACAACAAATGGAAGTGTTAATGCAAGATTTGAAAAAAATGGTCAATCCGTTCACATGCCCACACGGAAGACCTGTTATCGTCCATTTTAAAACGTATGAAATTGAAAAAATGTTTAAGCGAGTTATGTGATTTTTACGAAATAAAGGAGGAAGATAGTATGTTTTCATCTGCACAACGTGAAAGTTTTATTGAAACACTCGATGCGTATTCTTTTGATGTGTTAGTAATTGGTGGTGGAATTACAGGTGCGGGTATCGCGCTAGATGCTGTTTCTAGAGGATTATCTGTTGCTCTTATTGATATGCAGGATTTTGCTGCTGGTACTTCAAGTCGATCAACTAAGCTAGTACATGGTGGTTTACGTTATTTAAAACAACTACAAGTAGGTGTTGTTGCTGAAGTAGGAAAGGAGCGTGCCATTGTTTATGAGAATGGGGTACATATTACAACTCCGCAGTGGATGCTGCTTCCTTTTTACAAAGGAGGATCATTTGGACCTTATTCAACTTCATTAGGCTTAAAAGTGTATGACAAACTAGCTCAAGTTAACAAATCAGAACGACGTAAAATGCTAAATGCAAAAGAGACTTTACAAAAAGAACCTTTACTCAAAAAAGAAGGATTATTGGGTGGAGGATATTATGTAGAATACCGTACAGATGATGCACGTCTTACAATTGAGGTTATTAAGAAAGCTGTTGAACTTGGTGCTGTTTGTTTAAATTATGTAAAAGCTGAAGAATTTAAGTATGAAAATGAGAAAATTACTGGAGTTGTTGTTCGCGATCAAATTTCATCTCGCACTTGGACAATTCAATCGAATTCAGTTGTAAATGCTACAGGACCATGGGTAGATGAAGTACGTAAAAAAGATCAAATTAGTAATAATAAACAATTACGTCTCACTAAAGGTGTACATATTGTGATTGATCAATCCCGTTTCCCACTTCAACAATCTGTTTACTTTGATACACCTGATGGCCGAATGGTCTTTGCAATACCTCGAGATGGAAAAACGTATGTCGGTACCACTGATACATTTTATGAGGAAAATCCAATAAACCCAGTTGCAACTGATGAGGATATTACTTATTTAATGGAAACGATTCACTATATTTTCCCGGATGTCCAAATTACTCGAAAAGACGTAGAATCAAGCTGGGCTGGAGTTCGTCCACTTATTTTCAAAGAGGGAAAAGATCCTTCAGAAATTTCTCGTAAAGACGAGATTTGGGAATCTCCAACTGGACTTTTGACAATTGCAGGTGGGAAGTTAACTGGTTATCGTAAAATGGCTGAAAATATTGTAGACAAAATAGTAGAAAAGAAACAATTTAAAAAGTCTGGACCTTGTGTTACGGAGCATTTGTCCCTTTCAGGAGCTAAAGGTATAAACCCTATAAATTTTGGCCCTTATGTAAAAAATAAAACATACGAGGGAACGAAATTAGGTTTAACTAAAGAAGAGGCGAATATGCTCGTATCAAAATACGGTACGAATATTCAAGCCATATTCAACATTATTCATACTCTGAAAGTTAATAATTCAGTAGAGGAATTACCGATTGCTATACATGCGCAGTTACTTTATGCTATTCAGTATGAATTGGCACAAACACCAGCGGATTTCTTTGTTCGCCGCTCAAGTCGATTATTATTTGATATCGATAGTGTCTATAATCATAAGGAAGCAGTAATAAAGCTAATGAAAAAATACTTGGCCTATTCAACAGCAATGGAAGAGCAATATCGCTTGGAATTAGATCAAATTCTATTCGAAGCGTCCCATTTTGCTAAAGAGGGCATTTATGAATAAAAATACACATTCATTTAAAACTTCAGATGGTCACCGTATTGCGGTGACTGTCTATCTCCCTAATGAAGATCCGAAAGGTCATATTCACATTCTTCATGGTATGGCAGAGCATAGTGGAAGATATGAAAATTTTGCTAATTTCCTTATAAATCGTGGTTATGTAGTTTCTATGCACGACCATCGTGGCCATGGGCAAACAGCATCTATTAACGAGTCACCCAAAGGTTTTTTTGCAGAACAGCAAGGATTTGATCGAGTTGTATTAGACGTACATGAGGTGCTTGAATTTGTTCGGTCGGATCGACATTTACCTCCTGTTATTTTATTTGGTCATAGCATGGGGTCGTTTATAGCAAGGCGTTATACAGAGCTTCACAGTGAAATGCTATCTAAAGCAATTTTCTGCGGAACAGGTGCTGCAAGTGTGACACATCAAGCTGGTCATATACTTGCTAAAAGTCTTACGAAATTACAGGGGAAAACGAAGGAAAGTCCATTATTAGATAAATTGTCATTCGGTAATTTCAATCGTGCATTCTCAAATACACAAACTGATTTTGATTGGTTATCATCTGATTCATCTGAAGTTGCTAAATATCTTGAAGATGAAGATTGCGGATTTTTAGCTACTAATCAGTTTTATGTTGATTTAACAGGTGGTATTTTAACTTTATCAAAGGAAGAGGAAATAAATAGAATTCGAAAAGATTTACCTATCCTCTTAATAAGTGGTGCAGAAGATCCTGTTGGTGGCTTTAGTAAAGGTATCTGGAAAGTGGCGAAAAGTTATCAAAGTTGCGGTTTAACAAAGGTTACCGTACAGTTATTTGAAGGAAAACGACATGAAATATTAAATGAAGTAAACCGACAAGAGGTTTATAACAAAATCATATGGTGGTTAGAAAAAGAATGAGACAACAAGATTTAGAGGTAATTGCCATTGTGGGCCCTACAGCTTCAGGCAAAACAGCTTTAAGTATAGAGCTAGCAAAAAGGTTAAATGGAGAGATTATAAATGGTGACTCCATGCAGATATATAAAGAGCTGAATATAGGTACTGCTAAGATTACTGAAGCTGAAATGGAAGGGATACCGCATCATCTCTTAAGCATCAAAGAACCAACTGAATCTTTTTCAGTCGCTGAATATCAGCAACTCGTGCGTGAACGTATAGACTTTATTCGTGCGAAAGGAAAATTTCCAATCATAGTTGGAGGAACTGGTCTTTATATACAAGCTGTACTATTTGATTATCGCTTCACAGAAGAAAAGGTTGATGAAGCGGCACGCGAGGCCTATTATAAAGAACTTAATGAAATTGGACCTGAGGAAATGCATGTAAAATTAGTAAAGCTTGACCCTAAAACTGCTGAAACGATTCATCCAAATAATACTCGTCGCGTTATCCGGGCACTTGAGATGATTCAGCATGGAGGTATAGCCAAATCTTCTGATGAACAAAACCTGGGTGATAAGCCACTTTATAAACATATTATCATTGGTTTAAATATGGACCGTGAGCTGTTGTATGAACGAATAAATAAGCGTGTTGATATAATGATGGAACAAGGACTGCTAGCTGAAGTAGAAGCACTTTGGCAAAAGGATATACGAGGTGTACAATCGGTACAAGCTATTGGATATAAGGAGCTTTATGCATATTTTGATGGGAAACAATCACTCGAGGATGCTATAGAGCAGTTAAAACAAAATTCAAGACGCTATGCAAAACGTCAATTAACATATTTCCGTAATAAAATGGACGTTAAATGGTTTAATAGTTTAGACGGCACAGAAAAAATAATCGGAGAAATATTGGAATAATAAAGGGTTTTTCGTAAATGAAATCGAATACATGGTATTGAGGAGATTTATTTAAAATAGAAGAGGGAGTGGCTTTGCATGAAATCTATTAACTTACAAGATGCGTTTCTAAATCAAATGCGTAAAAATGGGGTTTTCGTTACCGTTTTCTTGCTAAATGGTTTTCAATTAAAAGGTCTTATTAAATCTTATGATAATTTCACAGTACTACTGGAATCTGATGGGAAACAGCATTTGATTTATAAACATGCCATTTCGACATTCGCCCCTTCAAAATCCATTAATATTTCTCAAGATAACGAAGAGTAAAATGAATTCGGCTAGTATAAAGACTAGCCGAATTTTTTATTTCTAGCTATACTAATAGAGATATTTGATATGTTTAATTGATAATGGAGGATTATAATAATGAAAACTATTACAACAACTGAACTTTTAGAAAAAGTTGACGCAAATGAAGATTTATTCTTAGTAGATGTACGTGAGGATGAAGAAATAGCAAATGGTATGATTCCAGGGGCTATCCATATTCCACTTGGATTACTACCTGATAGAATTGATGATTTAGATAAAACGAAACCTTATATCTTCATCTGTCATGCAGGTGGGCGTAGCGGTAGCGCATGTGCTTATCTTTCTGGTTTAGGTTATGACGTTACGAATATGGAAGGCGGTATGCTCGCTTGGGAAGGCGAGTTAGAATTCTAAGATAAAAAAAGACGAATCGTATATTGATTCGTCTTTTTTATTTGGCTGAATTTTGCCCCCGTAAAGATTTTAAGGGTAGTCGCCAATGTTTCATGTATGATAATACACGAAGAGCGGTCATACTAACGAATAACATATATAACCATAAATCATGTTTAAAGATACCTAGGCCAACAATTATACCGGCAAGTGCTGCCCAAACAGCATATACTTCCTTGCGTAATACAAGCGGCTTACGACCGGCAAGTACATCGCGGATAATTCCGCCACCAGAACCAGTTAATACTGCAGCTACAATCGCAGCGCTAACAGGTAAATTTAAGTTAACAGCAAAAAGTGCTCCTTGAATCGCAAATGCTGATAAGCCAATAGCATCAAAGAAATTGCCCCATTTATGCCAATGTTTCAATAACTTTTGAGGGAAGATAAAAACAATAGTAATAGATATAAGTGCAATTTGAAACATTGTTTCTTGCTCCCAAAGAGCAGTGATCGGTACACCAATTAGTGTATTTCGAATGGCTCCACCACCAAATGCAGTCACGATCCCTAGTAAATAAACACCAAACAAATCATATTCTTCTTCCATCGCCACAATTGCTCCAGATATAGCAAAGGCAATTGTACCAACTATATTAAATACATCCCACGCCATAATAGATCCTCAACTTTCTAATAACGTCCTTGAATTGTACCAAAAACAGTGATAATTACAAGGTTTACTGATTGAATGATTGACTCTTTGGTTGTTATTGGTAAGATAGTAATGGAAAAATAAAAAGGGAGCCGTAAAAAAATGACGTATTCTACAACATTTAGTAATGAATTATTAATGAAAGCAAAAGAAATTGAAGCACAAGTTAAACCCTACCATAATCACGTCGATGAAGTGGCTTTCTTCAACCAACAAAAAGTTTTATCGGCTTTTCGTAATCATCAAGTTAGTGATTTTCATCTGCATCCATCAAATGGCTATGGCTATGATGATGAAGGACGCGACAATCTAGAACGCGTTTATGCTGAAGTGTTCGGTGCAGAAGCTTGTATCGTTCGTCCACAAATTATTTCTGGCACTCACGCCATTACTTTAAGCCTCTTCGGTGTATTACGTCCGGGAGACGAACTTATGTATATTACAGGGCAACCTTATGACACTTTACAATCAATTGTTGATGGTGGTGACAAAGATACAGGTTCATTAAAAGACTTTAATATTAGCTATCAACATATTGACTTAGAGAATGATAAAGATGTTAACTGGGATGCAGTAACAAAAGCAGTATCTGAAAAAACAAAAGTCATCGCAATTCAACGATCAAAAGGCTACGCATCACGTCCTTCCTTCACAGTAGAACAAATCGCTGACATGATTAAAAGAGTTCGTGAGATCCGACCATCAGCTATTATATTCGTGGATAACTGCTACGGTGAATTTGTTCAAGAGATTGAACCAACAGATGTTGGAGCAGATTTAATGGCTGGCTCTTTAATTAAAAACCCGGGTGGTGGCTTAGCTAAAATAGGTGGATACATTGCTGGACGTGCAGATTTAGTTGAACAATGTGCATTCCGTATGACTTCGCCGGGAATAGGTGCTGAAGCTGGACCGACTTTAAATGCTTTAGCAGACTTTTATCAAGGTTTCTTCTTAGCCCCACATGTTGTTGCGCAAGCTTTAAAAGGTGCGATATTCACATCTGCCATGCTTGAATCAATTGGCATGACGACTTCACCACATTATTCGGCATCAAGAACTGATTTAATCCAATCCGTCTCATTCAAAACGGCAGATCAAATGATTGCGTTTTGCCAAGCAATTCAAGCGAGTTCGCCAATAAACGCTCATGTTGCACCTGAACCAGCTTATATGCCTGGTTATGAAGATGATGTCATTATGGCAGCTGGAACATTTATACAAGGTGCAAGCATTGAACTATCAGCTGATGGACCAATTCGTCCACCATACACTGCTTATATTCAAGGTGGCTTAACTTACGAACATGTAAAGTATGCAGCTTTAAGTGCTGTACAAAAATTGCAAAAATAATTTTCAGAAAATAATATAAAAAACAAATAACTAAAACAAGGAAAAAGCTTAGCAAACCATATGGCTCTAAGCTTTTTTCTTTATATAAGATGTCATGTTAATTTATATGACATACAATTGACAGAAAACCTAACATGATGTATTATTTGAATTATAAAGGGGAAGGTGAATGATATGAGTCGTGAAATACGAAGATCAATGCCATTACTTCCAATTAGTATAGTCATGCAATTGACAGACTTAACGGCTCGTCAGATTCGATATTATGAAGAACATAATTTAATCGAACCTGCAAGAACAGAAGGCAATCGTCGGATGTTCTCCTTAAATGATGTCGATTCATTGCTTGAAATTAAAGACTTGTTGGAGCAAGGGATTAATATGGCAGGTATCAAAAAAGTATTTGCTTTAAAAAATGAACCAGCAATAGCGAATTTAGGTAAAAAAGACATTACGGATGCAGATTTACGTCGCATTCTAAGAGAAGAGATGCAACAAGCACAACGTCTTCAAAAAACATCTATCCGTCAAGGGGATTTATCACGTTTCTTTCAATAAGAAACTGAGTAAAATATAAAATTTATTACATGGAGAGTGAATCGAGTGGGGAAATTTACAAAAGAAGATATTAAGAAATTAGTAGCTGAAAAAGAAGTAAAGTTTATCCGTTTACAATTTACTGACATTTTAGGGACGATTAAAAATGTTGAAATTCCTGTAAGTCAATTAGATAAAGCACTAGATAACAAAATGATGTTCGATGGTTCTTCTATTGAAGGTTTCGTTCGTATTGAAGAATCAGATATGTACTTATATCCTGACCTAAGTACTTTCATGGTATTCCCATGGACTACTGGTAAAGGCACAGTATGTCGCTTCATCTGTGACGTATATAACTCTAATGGTACTCCTTTCGCAGGTGACCCACGTAACAATTTACGTCGTATCTTAGCTCGCATGGAAAAAATGGGGTTCACAAGCTTCAACTTAGGACCTGAGCCAGAATTTTTCTTATTCAAATTGGATGAAAAAGGCGAACCTACTTTAGAATTAAATGACCACGGTGGTTACTTCGACTTAGCACCAACTGACCTTGGTGAAAATTGCCGTAGAGATATCGTGTTAGAGCTTGAAGAGATGGGCTTTGAAATCGAAGCTTCTCACCATGAAGTTGCTCCAGGACAACATGAAATTGACTTCAAATATGCTGATGCAATTACTGCGTGTGATAATATCCAAACATTCAAATTGGTTGTTAAAACAATTGCTCGTAAACACGGCTTACATGCGACATTCATGCCAAAACCAATTTTCGGTTTAAGTGGTTCAGGTATGCACTGTAACGTTTCTCTATTTAATGGCAAACAAAACATGTTCTTTGATGAAAAAGCTGAAATGCAATTATCAGAAACTGCTATGCAATTTATGGCTGGCGTTTTAAAACATGTTGAAGGTTTTACAGCAGTAACAAACCCTACTGTAAACTCTTACAAACGTTTAGTACCAGGATACGAAGCACCATGCTATATTGCTTGGTCAGGACAAAACCGTTCACCACTAGTACGTATTCCAGCTTCTCGTGGCTTATCAACTCGTATTGAAGTTCGCTCAGTTGACCCCGCTGCGAATCCGTACTTAGCTATGGCTGTTATTCTAGAATCAGGGCTTAACGGTATAGAACAACAATTAACACCACCAGCAGCAGTTGACCGCAACATTTATGTAATGAGTGCAGAAGAACGTGAGGAAGCTGGTATCGGTAACTTACCAGTCAACCTTGATGACGCACTACAAGCATTAGCAAAAGATAAAGTAATTCAAGAAGCACTTGGAACTCATATTTATGAAAACTTCCGTGAAGCAAAAGAAATTGAGTTTGACATGTTCCGCACTCAAGTACACCAATGGGAACGTGACCAATACTTGAAAATGTATTAATAGTTAAACCCGTTGAGGCTCTAAGCTTCAACGGGTTTTCTATTTACCACGATTCACACTCTCGTGGTAACACATTTGGAAAGTTACCACATTTATACCACGAAATTTTTACGATTTATTTTAGGTTTTGGATAGAGTTTGATTTAAGGCAATTCTAAAAGTCATGTTTGACAGTAAATGAAAACAAATCATATTTAGATTTAGTTTGGTAATCCTAAGTTACCTTCTTCTGAAAGCACTAAGAAAATCAAATCAAGAGTAACTCCAAAAGCATCTCCAATTTTAACAGTTTCCGTACCTAGCTGTAGTTTTTTTAAAGAGTTGCCAGGTACTTTGTCCTTTATAGTTTCTAATTGTTGACTATATATTTTTATTGCGTTTTTTTCTATTTCTTCATAGTTAGATCCCTCAAGGCATTTGTTATAATAATTCAAACCCTCTATAATTTCGGCATACTTGTTGTCTATCGATCCGCGGGGATTGCTTAATATCAATATGTGATGGATAGCGATGTCTCTATTACTATATTTTCTTTTAGTTTCATCCATTTTATTAATATCATTAATAACGCCCCCGTTATACCACACGTTATTTTTAGAAGCGCCCTTAACTCCGATTGGTATATCACTATTATTTACAACCCAGCTAGCTTTATGAAATTTAAGCTCAAATAATGTAGATGGGAAGAAGTTATATATTAAACGTTTGGATGATATACTACCTTCTATAATTGCGATATCATGTCGTTTCTTAAATTTATCATGTACAGCTGTAAGATAACTGCTCTCAGTATCAAGCTCTGACCTAACATCTTCGCACACCTTTTCGAGTTTAATAGTCAGTAAATCTCGAACAAGATTTTCACCTTTCTTAAGTAAGAAGAGTCTAGCAAGTTCATTTGACACGAGCGAATTACTTTTTTTTATAACCTCCAAAACTTCTTTCTGAGTCATTCTCAATAACTCCACAACCTTCGTTTGATAATTTTATTATAATTATTTGTTATAAGCACTTTTTCAACTAACCTGACCTTATTAATTTAAGTACTTTTCTTCAAAATTTCTACATCTATTTTAACATAAATATCCAAATTAAAATCACCTCTAAGAAAACTAAAGAGGTGATTTTATAAGTACTTTCTGCAAAACTACATTTATCATTTCGCTGATTTTTTCTGCATGTATTCATCGAATTTCTCAATAGATTTATTTTCCATTTTTCTTGTAACGTGAGAATAGATATCTGATGTAATTTGAATTGATCCATGACCTAAGCTTTCCTGGACCTCTTTCATTGGTACTTCAGCTTCTAGCAGCATAACAGCATGGGTGTGTCTGGTAGAATGAATAGGTAATAATTCATGGTCAATATGTTTCATTGCGGACTTGTATGCATTGTATAGTGTGGATTTAGGAAAGGGTGTTCCATCGTCACGACCAAATACAAAATTATTATCTGTGTTATAAAGTGTACCTATGAGTGTTCTCTTTTCCATAACCGAGGTGAAAATTGATGTCCGAAATTGAACAAGCAGTAAATCACATAGCAAACATTGTTGGTACGATTAAACGTTTTGGTTATACGGTAGCACTTGAACAACAATTTGAATCACATTTAAACACAATCATGAGCCATACAGGGCTTTGTAAAGATAAGGCGACAGATTATGCCATTGAAGTTGTTGGAAGGTAAAATATGCAGGGTAAGGGGTGTGTGGCGGGATGAACGTGAAAAGGAACGGAATCATGGTCGACAAGTTAGATAAACTCAAAAAGGCTCGTAACCAACGTAAAAAGATGAAATTAGGCCATAAACAAAAAATGTCGTGAGAGTCTGCCAACTCTTACGACTGATTTCAAAGATTAATTTAGTATACGGGACAAGTTTCAGAAAGATTCATTTTTATAAAAATATTGGGGGGATGGAAATTGAGGTTAAAAGAATTAGAAATTGACTCCCAAAACATCCTGGAATTAGATATAATAGAGTTACCAAAGTCGTGTGTCATTGTAATTAGTGACGGAAAAGTAAAACTTGCTGAATTACCTCCATTCGCTGAAACGAAGATCTATACGCATCGAGGAAAAGTGCAACGTGTTAAGTGGGATGAGGGGGAGACTTTTTGAAAAATAGTATATTCAGTATAGTACTTTTTTTAATATTTACGGCTATAGGAGTCACATTAGGAATTTGGGATTATAAAGATTATTCTAAGATGTCATTTGATACGGCCACTTTTTTTCTTTGCATTAGTATGCTTTTCTCGATGTCGAATTTTTCAAGTAACTCTGCCAACAAAAAGCAATTAAAAAATGCTAAACAGAAGAAATTTAAGAGTAAGTACTTATTCACATGGCTAGGTGATGAACCTCCATTAGATTATTTGTTTTTTGATATTGTAGGACATACTAGAGTGCATCTAGATTTTAAACAAAATTTAGTTGATTTTAAGTTAATGGTTAGGGAGAAATTGGGGGAGGATTTAGAAGATTATTATTTGTTAAGAGATGTTTTAAAACTACGATTAAATAAAAGTTTTCTGCAAATTATCGGCGACTATAGTAAAAGTATTTTTCCTGGTATTGTAATAGCTTTTACAACTGCTTATTTTATTCAAAGAGCCAATAATAGCGAAAACACTTTTGATTTATATCGTATTTACATCTATTTTATTTTATTTGTATTATTTATTATTTTTGTTTTAATAAACATTGGTTTTACTTTTGCAAGAGAAAGAAATAGAGCGGAAATGCTATTATTAGTTTTAGAGAGAATAATTGAAGAAGACAAAGAAAATTAAGTCCCACCAGCAATCTGGAGGACAATATTTGATAACGGCAAACACCGTTTCATTTGTTGTCCTCTTTTTTATTGTCAAAAAAGGAGATGGAGAGAATGAAGAACTGGGCAGATAAATTATTAGTAGAATATAAAGAAGGAAGAAATGCGCTGCACCAAATGAAAGCAAATCTACATGAAGATAACTTTGAGGATGAAACACAGATCAACAGCATGATTGAGAGCATGACGTTTGCAATGGATTGGATGGAGACGGGAAGACGACCAGATACATATGGCGGTGTTGATAAGGGATCCATTTATCAGAGACAGTTTTTCGAAAGTATCGATGTGATTCCAGATATTACGGAAGAGCTTTATGATATCGATTCTAAGCAACTTTACATGACGACTGAAGAGAAAAAAGCACTTGCTAAGATATTTGCAACTTGGAGCCATAAAGAGAGAGTTTGCTACATTGCACATGAAGTTCAGAAAAAAAGTTTTCAAAAGATTGCTGATGAGCTGAAAGTCAGTAAGGGCGCGGTTCAATCGTATATTAAGAGAGCGAGAAGTAAGGTGAAAGAGCTAGTTTCATGAAATTTCCTTGCCTTACGTTGCCTTACGAAGTCTGCATATATGAGAGGAGATAATAGAGGGGTGCATCTGTAAACCACGCCTATCGTTCTTCCTCTCATTTAACCTTAACCTAAAAGAATGAAAAAACAGACCGACCGACCCAAAAAGATAAATTCCTAAACTTATACTTCGCTAAGATGGAATATATCACAGGTAACTAAGGTCACTTTGGACTCTGTCCATTTTTAAATTACGTTGATTCAAGCGAATGATACGGACCATATACGATTGTTTAGGGGTTATCAGTATTGTTCGTTTGAATGAGTGTAATGTGATAGTTTTATCAAAAATACATTAAAGACTTACAGTATCTCTAGTTCTATAATTATTCTGGAGGTGCTTCGTGGACATACTTGGTTCTAATTTTGATAACAGTGTTATAAATGAAATGGCTAGTCAATTCGGTGTTTATCTAAGTATTTTGGTGATTGGGCTTTTAGTATTGGTATTTTTGTTTAAGATGTTAAAAGTGCCGGATAAATATGCCGGAATATTAACAGCTGTGTTCTTTCTGATAATCGCATACAAATTAATAATGATCACATCTTAATGATGTGGCTTTTTATATGTCTGTAAACTTACTAGTTTTATCAGATATGCATTACAGACTTGCAGTCTTCTACAACATATAATTGTTGTTGGAGGTGGCTGATAGAATGCAAAAAGATCCAGAAGAAGTAATCACTAAAACAAATGTATCTTCCTCAGGAAAGAAGTTAAGTAGTGGTAATGAAAAGACTCCTAAGAGACGTAAAGATAGATTTTCGTGGAAATTCGATGATGTGGCGTTCATTAAAAATAATAACGAGTAAGTACCCTATGAGTGCCTTTTATTTTGCTTTGACACAAACGAATGCCTAGCTGACCAAAACTTACCTTTAGCAACCTTCACCCAGTAGTCAATCTCTTCATGTTGCTTGGCGTGTTCTTCAATTAGATAGATATTTCCTTTATCGTCAATACCCATCACTACAATGGACCCAAAGTGTTCATAACCCCAGTCAACGCCAGATAAATATTTAACGATATTTACTTTCTTAAATTGTTCTGCAGTCATGTAATGAACATCCTTTCTGAAATCCTTATAGATAACACCTTCGGCAGATACCCATTGACCATGAATATCTCTGTCCGTGAACATTCCTGTTGGAGTTGATGCAATAATACTCTCGACATACTCAGGATCTAAAAAGATATTATCGAACAGTGTGAAATGAAATGCTCGAATGTTCAAACGGCCACTATCTCGGCAAGGAAACAGAAAGCTGGCTAATTAAAGCACTACCATTGAAGTCATTGTTGACTCAACGTTTAATCTTGCCACCTAGCCATACGTCTAACGATAACAAACAAGGAAAAGCCGAAACAGTCATGAAACATTACGTCAATAATAACGCTGTTAATCCAGTAGATATAAAGCGTAAATTTCCGAACTTAGTCATTGCACCTGATTTACAACGAGGAGATACAATTAGCCGTAGTGCTAGGTTTGATATACTCTCAGAAGAGTTAATAGCTATATCCCTGTTAAGCGGTTTAGGTTGGAATATTATCGTAGTCATCAAGAATAAGCAGTTTGTGTTTGATATACAAGTTGGGGTTAATAGAGTAGCAACTCAGCGTATTAATCCACCTGTAATTTGTAGTCCTGAATACAACTCACTTGAATCAATGAGCTACACAGAATCTTTTTTAAATTATAAAAATATGGCGTATGTTGCAGGGCAAGGTGAAGGAATAGAACGCCGTGTTATTACTTTAGGTGACAACACAGCAGGCTATGATAGATATGAATTATTTGTTGATGCAAGGGACGTAGAAGAAACTATGCAACAAGATGGTGTGGACGAAGAAGGCAATGAAACAGCCGAAGATGTACCACGTCTGGTTGAAGATATAGTTAAAGACCTTACTGATCGTGGTGAAGAAAAGCTATCCGAACATGTTCAAGAAATTTACATGGAAGGTCAGATTCTAACTAAATCACAGTTCAAATATGAAAAGGATTGGGATTTAGGGGACATCACAACCGAACAATATAAAGAGTGGGGCATAACAATAAATGCTCGAATCACTGAAGTAAAAGAGATATACGAAGTGTCTGGAAAGCGCATCGAGGTAGCATTCGATAATGATAAGCCAACATTTATATCTTTGTTAAAACGTGAATTAAAGCAACTGAAGAAGGATTTAAAATGATGAGCCTAATGGCTTTTTTATTTTGGAGAAAAGTAGGTGGGTGTATTGGAAGATGCGACAAATAAAATTCTAACAAATATTCTCGAACGAACTGTAAGAGTCGAAACTAAAATCGATTTATTCAACGATGTTAAAGATGTTGCGGAAGAAGCAAAAGATACTGCATACAAAGCATTGGAAAGTACAAAGAGCGCTCATAAACGGCTTGATAAAATAGATAAGATTGTTTGGTGGGTAGGTACGACAATCATTGGTGCAGTAATTTTAGCTTTAGTAGCTTTAGTAATCAAAACAGAATAGGAGGTCATTTCATGACAACAGAAAAACTAAAACAATACATTGGATTATTTGGAGGATGGCTTGGTGCCGTCCTTTTATTTTTGCAAGCTTTAGATATTAAATTACAGCACTATAACGATGTAACTATTGATGCATTTGTTGGTGTCTTAATGGCAAGTATTCCATTTATTTTAGTTGGCTACGGAGTGTGGAAGAACAGCTATTTAATTAGTAAGAAAGCGAAAGACCAGGAGGAAGTTTTGAAAAAGAAAGGGTTGAGATAACATGGTAACTATCCTAAAAAATCTAGTTTCTCAATCTATCATTAATAATGTGACAAGCGGTATAGGTAACGGTTGTAAATGGATTACAATACATGAAACAGACAATGAGAAAGCTACAGCAAATGCGAATGCTCATGGTCGTTTGCAAGCAGGTGGTAACAGTCGTTCAGCTTCATGGCACTATACTGTGGACGACAAAGAAGCTGTGCAATCATTCAACCATAACATCAGATGTTGGGCTGCAGGTGATGGGACTGGCAACGGAAACTACAATTCAATCCATGTTGAAATTTGTGTGAATGAAGATGGAGATTATAAAAAAGCTGTTAAAAATGCAGCCGAACTTGTTAAGAAGATCATGAAGGATGAAAATATCCCATTAGCTAATGTGGTCCAACACAATCATTGGAGTGGCAAAAATTGTCCATCTAAAATGAGAAGTGGAAAGTGCGGTTATACATGGACACAATTTAAATAATTGTTGAAAATGATATTACAATTGTCTCGAAACCAGTTGGCAATCCATCCACATCAAATAAAAATAGTTACTTCACTACTAACCCAGGTAAAATAAAAGTAATAAAAGATTGTTGGCAATATAGCGGTACTAGCTTCAATAAAAAGCAACGTGAACAAAAAGTTGATGCTGGGCCAAATATATATACGGTTGTAAAAATTGAGAAGACAAAGAAAGGTACGCCACGTTTATTAATGAAGAACGGTACTTTTATGACAGCTAATAAAAAATATATAGAAAAAGCATAGCCTGTGTAACAATTCGAGCAAGGTAGTTATACGTTTAGTTATATCTCAAATGCTCTCATGCAATGTTTCTTCTATATTAATAAATCAAATATGTAACAAAATTAGCCCTATCCATTTGGATGGGGCTTATTATTTTGTATTAAAATGTCGAACAATTAATAGAGGCAATAATTAACTTTTGTGGAATTTAAGTGGTAAATGGAGGGTGGAGATGAAGAAATATTATGTGGAAGTGACGTTTAAAAATGGCGAGAAAATGAATTTCGAAACAGATACAGATATTCGAGAGGTTAAGCCTTTACCTATCCCAGATGCGGAGTTTATCCATGTACCTGAAGGTTATGGTTATAATCGAGTTTTTGTACAAAGTTTAATTGTTTGCGAACGTTCAACTAGGGATCCCTAAAAGTGAGGTGATTAAATGTTTGCGCGAGTAGATAAAAAGTATAAGGCATTAGTAATATACCTATATGGTCGTGAATTAGAATTTGAAACAGATATTGATATAATAAATACACATGAACAAGGAAATGAATATGTGGATTTAGAAGACGGAAGTCGTATAGACCTAACCAACATAGAACGAATAATAATTGCAACTGATGATTAATTACATAATTTAACCCCTCTACTATTTAGTGAGGGGTTTTTATTGTTAAGCATCATCTGAGTAAGGATTTCAAATAATTTTAGATTATCCATTATAAATTTTTACCATTTCATCTTTTGACAATTATCCTAATATAATGTAACATATTTGAAGTAATGTAACCAATATAAAAAACAGGAGGTTTTTGGATGAAAAAAATTTTAATAGGTTTGGGTGCACTAGTATTTTTAGCTGGCTGTAATTCACAAGATGCAAGTAGCAAGGTAGAAGAAGATAAACTAATACCAGCAGGTATTGACAAAGAAATTATTCCATTCAATTTAGAAGAAACAACAGTAGATGCAGATTTGATAGCAAATGTAGTAATTAAAGATAAAGTAGACGAAATAAAAGCAGAGCCAATCCCCTACACAGTATTCAATGCAGAGGTAATAGTAGTTTATAAAGGTGATGAAACTACTAAAGACATCACTATCAAACAAGAAGGTGATAGCGAATGGCTTATAAATGGAAGCAAAATGTTTGAAACAGGAGAAGAATATATTCTCTTTATGAATAAGACAACAGTAGATAAAGGCGATTTTTGGATTATTGGTGGCGAAACAGGCACTTTCCAAGTTTTGGACAATGATAAAGTTGCAAAATTATTGCTTCCAATAGATGAATTTAGTGATATTGAGGTAGACCATTCACAAGAAGTTAGAGCACTAAAATTTTTAGATAATCAAGATATAGATGAAGATATTATTCAAGTATTAAACAAAGATGAATTTATCCAAAAAATCAAAGATGAAGTGGAGAAATAATAGAATGAATCGAAAAAAACTAGCCAGTATATTAATACTTTTAATATTTTCTATATCAATATTAGCTTTACCTAGTAAATCAAGTGCACATTCAACTACTTGTAAACCAGGTTCTGAAAGTGTGGGGTGGAAAGTAAACTGTAGTGGTAATGGTCATGCAGGGAAATCTAATTTTACATATAGAACTGCATTATCCTCTAATTATTCAGGATATACACAGGTAGGAGTTGGCAGATGGAATGCTACTTCTATTGTAAACATTACATATGCAGTTGGCTCCTCAAACTTAATTACTTCTCATGGTGGACCAGATACAAGTACAGCAGCTGCAACTAGTAGTTGGGTAAACAGTAATGGTCATAAATCAAAATGGGAAATAAGTTATAATACTTATGTTATGGATAAAAGAACTAGTACAAAAAATAATGGTACAGCAGCTCATGAATTAGGTCATGCAATAGGATTAGCTGATTTATATCAAAGTACAAATACAAATAAATTAATGTATGGAGTTTCAGATAGAACAGTTTACTCTCCTGTAACCGCTGACAAAACAGGAGCTAAAGAAGCTATTAAGTAGTTCTTAATACTATAATTTTTAAAAAGATTGCATTAGCAATAAGAATGAAAGGAACCATTTTGAAATAACCTTTTCAAAGTGGTTTCTTTTTCTTTAGAGTAAAGTAATGATTCACTCATACATTCCATTTCCATCACCTGCAGCCCAAAAACGCTTGTTTACGTTATTTCTGCATAATAAAAACGAACCCTGAATGTGGATGCGTTGAATATTTGTAGCTGAGGTATAAGAGATCTTATTGATTTTAAAAATGAAGATAAAAAAGACCACCAATAACGGTGGTTATTTTTTTATTTGCCATAAGAACAAATTAATATTCATAGAGTAATAATAAAAAAGAAAATATTGGAAATTAGAGGGGGAATCATTCCATCTGTTGAATTAGTATAGGTGTACCATAAAAAAATATTTGAAGGAGTGTTTGTGAATGAATGGTAAAAAAATTCTATTCAGTTCTGTACTCTCTCTATCCCTATTGGTGCCTGTTGTGTCTGCTGCCCCAGCTTTTGCAAGTACAGAAAACACCGTAAGTTCTTCAACTCAATCAGATGCCTCAACTAGAGGGATCATTACTAGGGATATCCCCAAAAAAGAAAATAATTTTGCGAACTCTTTTACTGAAAGCGGCGTCACTTGGTATCTAAAAGGCATTAGCTATTCAAATGGCTGGTACATTGGACATTATGAAGCTAATGTTTAATATAAAAGAAGAGATTTGACAGTATGAGAAAAAAAGAGCGATAGCCAATAGGCCGTCGCTCATTTTTGATACCGTTATTTCTTAATAGCAGCATTCATTGATTTTACGTATTTAGCAAAATCCTTGTCACTCATGTCACCGTTCATTTGTAGAAGGAATAAACCTCTTTGATGAGTATGTGAATAAAACATTGGTCCTCCGTTACCTAACTCGTCATAATAAGATTTAACTCTTTTTAAATCTTTTTTATTTTTGAATTCATATAGGCGGCCACCGTTATCCTTACCAAGCGAAGGAATTAATACGCGCTTACCGTCCTTGCGTAAATTTCCAAACTCTCTATTATTCAATTTAGAAACTTTTCCAACTTCTAAACCATCAGATTTAAAGCCCTTTAAAATAGAATTAGTTGTCACCTTTTTTGCTTTAGCTGCAAGAGTAATAACAGTAGCATCACCTTTATTAGCTTTGGCTTCTACGTTAGCAAATGGCGTTAATATTAATGTAACTGCAATCAATGATAAGAATATTTGTTTCTTCATATTAAAATTGACCCTCCTTTTATTCACTATAAATGTAACAAATCTCCTATAATGTGTCTGTAATAAAAATTTGCTATGAAAGAAAAGTAAATCGGATAACGATTTGTTTAATTAAAAACGATTATGCCGCTATAAAATTTGAGTTTCTACTATATATAAGTTAGCGAGCGTTTATCGTAAGATAAAGGAGTTGAAAGTATATATTTTACTTACCACGAGCGCTCATAAATCCATACCACAAACTTACCACGGTTTAGTGATGGTGCATGATTTTATATGAGTGGATTAACCATTAAAACGTTGATATATCAATATTTTTTTGGGGTATTAATGAGTCGTTAGTTTATAGCACTTGTTCCGCACACAAGTTCACCAATGGGAACGTGACCAATACTTGAAAATGTATTAATAGTTAAACCCGTTGAGGCTCTAAGCTTCAACGGGTTTTTATTTGTACGCCAAATGTCTAGGTGTGGGCAGTATTTATTTATCTGCCCGCAATTTGCCCGTGGAATTTTTACAATCTGTTATTTTGTTGATTTTCTTTGCATGTATTCATCGAATTTTTCAATTGATTTATTTTCCATCTTTCTTGTATCGTGTGAATAAATGTCTGATGTAATTTGAATTGATCCGTGACCTTATCTGTCCTGCTTCATACTACGAGATCAATCAATAAGCAATAGGATTTAGAGTGATTTATAAACCAACAACTAATAAATATTGTGTTAAACACAAAAAGGACATAGCTAGATAGAGTTTACCGATCCATCCATTACTTAAAGAGGAGATAATTTATTAATCCAGTTGTTGGCCTGGAAATCGCAAAAGGTGAAAGACAGGATCAAATGCTCTTGGATAAAAAAATTCCATATAAAAACAGTGTGAAAGTTAATCATACGGTGGAAGAATTAGAAGAGTTACATTCTTTTTTACTAGATTTAGAGCATCAAACAGGGATAAAACCATCTATTGTTTTAGAATCGAATTGTCACTATCATACCCCAGTTGTACCGTTTTTAAAGGCAAGAGCACATTGTCATAATCGTAAATCCACTGGTACCTTATCGAGCAAAAAGCTCTAACCTATGAAAAATATTACTTCCAAAGGTACAAATTCACTAATTAACGAGTAATTGTCCGTTTGAGAGTATAGCAAAAGGCGAGAAACATTATTAAATTAACGTTTCTCACCTTTCTTCTTTTGTAATGTTTAAGGATCTTATACATCCTTACTGACAAATGGTTTCAGACGTTTTTCAACAACTTATACCTTTGCTTGAGTTCGTGTATAAAATCAAGAAAACTATTGATCAAATTATCGCTGTTTTCTTTTTCTTCTTATTAAAAAATAACTAATTAATATCACGACAATAATAAAGACTATTAAAAGTGATAGATTAGTGTAATTAATGCCCAATCCATATTGATTTGTAGACATAATATTACCTCACTTAAACTTTATATATTAATAAGTTTAAAGAATACTTTTTTTATTGAAAATCACTCCATATCTACTTTTTTAGTTTAATTAATCTTGGAATAAGACTTGAAAAATAGTGAACCGAAATAACATGAATGCTATGTCAACATTCATTCGAAAACCATATCAATACTATTGTTTATTCTTATTATGTATCAGAATCTCCTCCCTCTTAATTTCTGCGCATTAACATTTTTCAGTAAATTTACCAATTACCTTTAATGTCTAAATTAATTGTAAAATTTACATGAAAATTCAATATATACATATTGCAACATTCAGCAAATTTTTACAAATTATAAGTGTGAAAAAGATCTAAATTTATTGTTTATCTATGGAGTAATGTATACCATAGTTTAGGTTTATCAAATCCTCGCAGGGAAGTGCGATTTTCTTATTATTAGCAAATATTTTATCAATTCTATGGATTTTCTTGTTAGTTGTTTCCTTACTATTACTTGTCTTTTCACTTCTTTTTAGTGTATGACATTCTACAATTCCTGAGAAATCGAAAAAAAATCATTAAAAAGTCTTCAAACATATAAAAATACACATTGTGGCTCAATATAGATTTCCATTATATTCTATAATTTATGATGAGTGGTTATGTGTCAGGGAACATTCTTAGAAAAAATATGACTTTTGAATATACGTCGATGCTCCATCAGGTTTTTAAAAATGTAAATTTAAATATCAACGAAAATTGGAAATTAGGGCTTGTGGGCAGGAATGGCTGGGGAAAGACAACTTTTTTTAAGATTCTTCTAAATCATTTAGAATATGATGGTTCTATTAGGACATCATTAGATTTTTGATATTTCCCTTCTTATCCAAATAGTCATGAAAATCGGACCACTTTAGAGAACAAAACGGTTACAGCGGTGAGATGACATGGAACTATGCACAAGATGCAAAAGACCTTTGAAGTCAAAGAAATCCATAGAGAACGGCATCGGACCTGTTTGTAAGCGAAAGAAAGGAATTGCAGATGCTGAGTTAGAGAAAATTCAATCAGTATGGATGAAATGATTTTAGAAGGGGCTCAGTATGAACCTTACATTTGAAATTGGCGGAGATGTTCAAGCACAACAAAGACCAAAGTTTTCTTGCTTCGGCAAAAGTGAAAGCGTACGTGATCCATCCTTTCTGTGAAATGAAGTGATAGCATGCACGAATGGCAAATACTTTTTATGTACGGTTATAGCCTACGCTTAAATTCAGATGATTCTCTTGCTGGTTAGAAAGGCCTCTTCCAGTAAGAAAGAGACCTATTATTACTTATTAATCTGCTTCAATACGAATAGCTTGAATTTCTTCGCAATCTACGATAATTGTTGAACCAGGTTCAGTTGTTGGATCATTAAAGAATGCACAACAATTTTTCTGGTCTAAGGTAATAAAAACGACATCTTCTAACACACAACCACCTCTTAAAAAAACATCGACTTCAGTCTGCGTTTGCAATCGTCTTAACTGATCACATGCGCAACCATTACAACGATGTTTTTCTTTTTCATGGTGATGTTGCTTATCACACCTATCACACCTACAACCATCTCTTTGAATACTCATTTTCAAGACCTCCTTTCCGATTCGAATGACTTTCATTAATAACATATGGATTAAAATGAAAAGAGGTTGTGCAATTTGTCCAGTAATAAAAAAATAGATGTTTTTAGAAAGTATCCTAGTGGTATTTACGAAAACCTTTGTGATGTGCGTTCAGTAGAGGGATATAACCAAACAGTGTCGCTGGTGAAAATTTGAATTTTATTTATTGAAGACATTTGTTTATCAATGTTACATACGTCGGATACCTTTAGACCAAGCTATTTCTATAATCCAACAAGTAACAATGATTAACCCTAATGCAATACACTAACTGGAATAATAGTTTGCTAAAAATAAGTATCGGAGGTCAGTGTTAATTAATGTTATTTAGGGTTGTTATAAGAGAAACCGCAAAATCGAAAAACGTCATACATGAAAATTTGACTTAGAAATGCTAATGCATTTCCCAAGACACTGATGTCATATTCCCCACCTGTTTTTTAAAGAAATCTCCATTCAAATCTCTTTGATATTCTGTCTTACCTGTATTTTGGTGGTAAATTTTCCGATATGTATGTGCTTTTTGCCCTGCGTGAATACCTTCTTGTTTAACCATGACTTAAAATCTAGCATCACCTTTGGCTAAGAATATTCGTTCATGTCCAAAATCACCCATATCAGTGTTTCTTTGGGTATTAATAAAGCTTTAGTTTATAGCACTTGTTCCGCACACAAGTTCACCAATGGGAACGTGACCAATACTTGAAAATGTATTAATAGTTAAACCCGTTGAGGCTCTAAGCTTCAACGGGTTTTTATTTACCTATTTAAGCTCTCTGTGTGGGCATTAATTATTTAACTGTCCACAATTTACCCACGGAATTTTTTCTATCTGTTATTTTGTTGATATTTTTTACTTGTTTTTTGACTTTCTTTTTGTGTAACCGAATAATACGGAAAGTTACAAAAATAGAAAATAAATTATGATAAAGATATATGGGGCCTGCGTTAGATAGAATGTGTGATTATACGAATAATATATTTTAGTTATGTATATAAAAAAGATTGCAAGAATCAAAAATTTCATTGATTCTTACAATCCGATATGAATGTTCCTTATAATACGTTACGATACAAACCAACTACTTTTCCTAAAATGGAAACTTGATCTACAATAATTGGCTCCATAGAAGAGTTTTCTGGCTGTAAGCGGAAATAAGATTCCTCTTTAAAAAATCGTTTTACAGTTGCTTCATTGTCCTCTGTCATCGCTACAACAATTTCACCATTACTCGCGGTTGCTTGTTGTTTCACGATTACATAGTCCCCATCTAATATACCAGCTTCGATCATAGATTCGCCCATAATTTCAAGCATGAAAATTTGATCTTCAGTTGTTCCATATGAATCTGGGATAGGGAAGTATTCTTCAATATTCTCAATTGCAGTAATAGGAAGACCTGCAGTAACTTTACCAACTAGGGGTACATGTACAACACCTTGTTTTGCGATTGTAGAATCTTGCTGATCTAAGATTTCGATTGCACGAGGTTTCGTTGGATCTCGTCGAATCAGTCCTTTGCTCTCAAGTCTAGCAAGATGTCCGTGGACTGTAGAACTTGATGCAAGACCAACTGCTTCACCAATTTCACGGACGGAAGGTGGGTATCCTTTGGTGCGAACTTCCTCTTTGATGAAAGACAATATATCTTCTTGTCTTTTCGATACTTTTTTCAATCCAATCACCTCTTTATCTCATACTATGTAAAAGTTATTAATAGTATAGCATTAGCGAACAAACAATGCAAACATAAGTTCGAGAAAATCGTTGACAAAAACAAGTGTTCGGTTTATATTAAGAACATACATTCCGAACAGGTATTCGAAAAAAGGGGAGAATAAGTGTGAGTTGGTTCAAAAAAAATCAATATATTACATTGCTTTTTGGGTTTTGCGTAATATTTACAATAGTTTCTGTGGTTGCAAATAATGGGAATACATCATATAAAGAAATTAGAGTTCATGATGGGGATACTTTAATTTCTCTTGCAGATAGATATAGAGGTGAAATGGCTGACCACGAGTGGATAGCAAAGGTGAAAAATGAGAATAATTTAATTGACGATACTATTTATGCGGGTCATACTCTAATAGTTCCGGAACATGATAATTTTAAAGTTCCAAAAATCGGAGTAGAAGTGGCGAGTGATAAGAAATGAAACAAAAAATAGCAATACTCTATTGCCGTGTAAGTACTGAAAAAGATACACAAGATACTTCGCTTGAAAGGCAAGAGATTGAGTTAAGGGAATTTGCAACGAGTAAAGGATATGAAGTTGTACATGTCTTTACAGATCGACATAGTGGATATGATATTGATCGAGAAGGTTTACTTGATCTACTTGAGTGTGTGAAGGAATATGAACAACCAACACTATTTGTTCAAGATGAGACGCGCTTAGGACGTGGAAATGGCCGAATGGCGGTACTTCATTTACTGCAAAAAACGAATACAGATATTTTTACATTAAGTGACGCAGGTCACGTCCGGCTAAATGAGATGGACGCTATGTTGCTAGAAATTCTAGCGATAGTAGAAGAGTATCAACGTAAATTACATAATGCGAAAATCCGTAGAGGGATGAGACGAGCAGTACAGAATGGATACAGGCCAGAAAAGAATTTAAAAGATCGGGGAAATCCTGAGGGACGAGATCGCATAGATGTTCCGATTGAACAAATTATTCAACTTAGACAAAAGGGTATGACTTTTGAAGAAATTACAGATACATTGAGAGGATTGGGCTTCCAAGTAAGTAAAGCGACAATTCATCGAAGATTTATGGAATTAAAGGAGAAAAAAAAAGACTAAAAGCTTGCGCTTGCAGTCTTTTTTGCATACCTTTGTATTAAGGTCTGTATGAAAGGTGAGAAATAAATGTTATCAAAAGAAAAATTACAACGTATAAGTGAACTTTCGAAAAAATCAAAGTCACAAGGATTAACTGTTGAGGAAGCAAAAGAACAAACAACACTTCGTAAAGAGTATTTAGACACATTCCGATCTTCGATGCGTGAGACGATTGAAAATGTCCGCGTTTTCGATCCAGAGGGAAATGAAGTAACTCCTGAGAAGTTACGTCAAAAACAAAATAAGAATAATCGATTAAATTAAACACATATTTATAGAGAAAACATTGTTTTATATAAGAATGTTGACTAAAATATAATAGTACACTATTTAGCTTAAGAAAGGATGTCTATTAAAATGACTCAACAAGCAGATCAGCTTGCAATTAACACTATTCGAACTTTGTCAATTGATGCTATTGAAAAAGCTAATTCAGGTCACCCAGGATTACCAATGGGGGCTGCTCCAATGGCTTATACTCTTTGGACAAAACAACTTCGTCACAATCCTTCAAACCCTAAATGGTTTAACCGCGATCGCTTTATTTTATCAGCAGGTCATGGCTCGATGCTTTTGTATAGCCTGTTACACTTAGGTGGATATGATTTACCAATGGAAGAAATCAAAAGCTTCCGCCAATGGGATTCAAAAACACCTGGTCATCCAGAATATGGTCATACAGCTGGAGTTGAAGCAACAACTGGTCCATTAGGACAAGGTATTGCAATGGCTGTCGGTATGGCAATGGCGGAAAGTCACCTTGCAGGCGTTTATAACAAGCCGGAACATGAAGTAGTAGATCATTATACATTTGCACTTTGTGGTGATGGAGATTTGATGGAAGGTGTTGCTGCTGAGGCAATTTCTTTAGCTGGTCACTTACAACTTGAAAAACTGATAGTGCTATATGATAGCAATGACATTTCTTTAGATGGCGATTTAAATAAATCATTCTCTGAAAACATTCAAAAACGATTTGGATCATATAACTGGAACTACATTCATGTAGCTGATGGTAATGATATTGAAGCAATAAATACGGCTATTGAACAAGCCAAAGCACATAAAGGCCAACCTACTATTATTGAAGTAAAAACGGTTATTGGCTACGGCTCACCTAACAAATCAGGTAAAGCTGACTCTCACGGTTCACCACTAGGTGCTGATGAAGTGAAACTTACTAAAGAACACTACTCATGGCCTCATGATCCATTCCATGTACCGGAAGAGGTATATGCGACATTCAAACAAGCAGCTGAAGTTCAAGGAACTCTTGCAGAATCTGCTTGGAATGAACAATTTGAAGCATATAAAAAAGCATATCCTGCTCTTGCGGAACAGTTTGTTTCTGCGATGAATGGGGAACTTCCTGAAGACTTCGCATCTGCAGTACCTGTTTATGAAGCAGGTAAGTCAATTGCTACACGTTCGTCTTCTGGTGAAGTAATCAATGCACTTGCAAAAAATACACCTTCATTCTTCGGAGGAAGTGCGGATTTAGCTGGATCAAATAAAACATACATGAAAGATGCTGGCGATTTCACAGCAGAAACTCCAGAAGGTCGTAACATTTGGTTCGGTGTTCGTGAATTTGCTATGGGTGCAGCTCTAAATGGAATGGCACTTCATGGTGGTGTAAACGTCTTTGGTGGTACATTCTTCGTCTTCAGTGACTATGTACGTCCAGCAATTCGTCTATCTGCATTAATGGGACTACCTGTAACGTATGTATTTACGCATGACAGTATCGCTGTTGGTGAAGATGGTCCAACACATGAACCGGTTGAACATTTAGCTGCATTACGTTCTATGCCAAATCTTTCTGTTATTCGTCCTGCTGATGCAAACGAATCTGCTGAAGCTTGGAAATTAGCCGTATCATCTAAAAACCAACCAACAGTATTAGTACTTTCTCGTCAAAACTTACCAGTGTCTGAAAACTCAGCTACACTTGCAGCTGAAGGAGTTTCTAAAGGCGCTTATGTTGTTTCAAAAGCAACTAAAGAAGTAGCGGATGCACTAATTTTAGCAACTGGCTCAGAAGTTAGCCTTGCTATAGAAGCTCAAAAACAACTAGCAACTGAAGGTATCGATGTATCTGTTGTTTCTATGCCATCATTCGATCGTTTTGAGGCTCAAGATGCAGCGTATAAAGAAGCAGTATTACCAAAAACAATTACCAAACGTTTAGCAATTGAAATGGGTTCATCATTCGGCTGGCATAAATATACTGGCTTCGAAGGTGATGTTCTCGCAATTGATAAATTTGGTGCAAGTGCGCCAGGTGAAATTGTTATGAAAGAATATGGCTTCACTGTAGATAACGTTGTTGCAAAAGTAAAAGCATTATTTGCTTAAAAAATAGCGATAATATTGAAAAGTAGAGGATTTTTTCCTCTACTTTTTCTTTTTTGACAAATATAGTGCTTTAAATCGGACGTCAATTGACAAAATGTTCTTGCAATCTTTGTTATACTGTTTACAAGAGAGGAGTGGTAATCTTGCGAATATACTCAATCTTTCATGTGAAAAAGAAACATCAGGCTTTTGTTTATGGTAGAGAACGTTTACTATTCGATTTAATTCAATCCTCAAATACGTATGAGCATGCAATACATCCGACGCAAGAAATCTCCTATTTATGTGAGCCTTTGGATATGGTGGAAATTGAACTAATCATTCAACAACAATTAGGTAATAGCTTTTCAGGCATTCAAACGAAGGATCACCAAATCTTTTTAATGAATGAATTTAAAGGGGAAATCCAAATTGATATTTTTCCTTATTACATAGCTGTTGTCTGTGTTGGGTCACGCATGCTAGAGTTAGACTTATTTGCAACATTATCAAAATTAAGTGATTGCTTTATCGGATTTAATAAAGATGAAATGGAATGTGGTTGGTTGAAACCGCTTAAATTCCATTCGCACGAAAGACGATAAATCTTGGCAAACAGTAGTATGTAGTGGTTTTTTATTGTATAATCCTTGTTGGAGATAGTTTTCTCGCATAAGAAACTTGGAGGAGGAAAACCAGTGAATACTACGTTATGGATTATACTTGTTATCGTGGCATTAATAGCAGGAGTAGCTATCGGTTTCTTTGTTGCCCGTCAATATATGATGAAATACTTAAAAGACAACCCACCTATTAACGAACAGATGCTACGAGTAATGATGTCTCAAATGGGACGTAAACCGTCTGAAAAACAAATCAAACAAATGATGAACTCAATGAATAAATTAAGCAGTAAATAAAAAATAGCACTCAATTGAGTGCTATTTTTTTGTCTTTGTCTTTGAAGACAAACTCTTTTAAAAAATCTGCGACCAACAGCTCATAGGCTTCAGGGTTCATATTAAAGGATTGTGCATGAGGACCTACATCAAAAAGCTTTAACTTTTTAGGACCAGGCTTTAAGCTATACATTTCAATTGTCATTTCAGGTAGGATGAAGTCATCTGGAAGACTGTGAATAAACAGGACTGGCTTTTCAATTTTAGTTACAGCCTCTTTAGGAGAAATGCTCTTTAAAGAGTATCCATCACGCATCCTTAAGAAGATACCAGCAAGTTTAATGGCTATACTGTTACGTAAGGGTGTTTGTTTCATCATCAAGTAATATAATTGTTCTGAAAAATCGGAAAAGGCGCAGTCAGAAATGTAGAAGTCGGCTTCGTCCTCTAATGTACCTGCGTATAATAATGTTGTAGCAGCGCCCATAGATTCTCCTTGTACACCAATTATACCTTCACCACCTAGCTTTTGTTTTAAGGTTTGCATAACCGCTTGTAAATCATATTTTTCGTAATGCCCATAACTTGTTGTTTTGCCACCAGAGTCACCATGTCTACGATGATCATAAACGACTGAGTTAAAGCCTAAGCGCTCGAAGAGACGAGCGTATTTAACGGAATTAATCTTATTTTCCGTAACACCATGGCAAATAATAATCGTGTTATTTGTTTGCAAAGGATGGAAGTGGATGGCTTTAATTGAATAGCCATTCGGGGAATCAACCCACATCTCTTCCTTATTTACATGCTCAAACCAAACTTCGTCAAAACGCTTTGCATCCTTTTCTCGTTGTAATATGAAGGCTGCATCTTTGTTCTTCATATACATAATATTACTTGAAAATAAGTATCCGAGAATGGCTATAATGGCACCAAGAGTACCGGAAATAAGCCCGGAAATCCAAAGCAAACGTTTTTTCATGATCATCACTCCTCTACTTTTGCTTAAAGAGACGGTACTGACCGCTGTCAATTGTTCCGGATATTAAAGGTTCGACAATTTTTGCCGCTTCGCAAATTTTTTCGACATTAATCCCTGTGTGAACTCCTATACTTTCTAGCATATGTACAACATCTTCTGTTGCAACATTTCCTGTAGCACCTTTCGCAAAAGGACAACCTCCAAGTCCACCCGCTGATGTATCAAATCGGTCTACACCAGCTTGCAATGCAGCATATATATTTGCTAGCGCCATTTTTCGTGTATCGTGAAAATGGGCAGTTAAAAGTAAGTTAGGTAATTCTTCTTTCAAACGCTTAAATAGTGTATAACTTTCCACTGGATTAGCCATGCCAATTGTATCTGCAACACTTAACTCATCCACACCCCAACTCGCGAATACTTTACATAAAGAAATTGTGTCTTCAACTTCAATTTTCCCTTCATAAGGACAATAAAAAGCTGTTGAAATACAAGCGCGTACAAATTTCCCTTGCTCTTTCAGTTTTGCCAAGACAGGTGCTAAACTATCCATAGCTTCGTTAGTATTTTTATTAATATTATTTTTATTAAATGTATGACTGACTCCAACAAAAACGGCAATGGCATCTGCACCGTTCTCCATCGCACGCTCCACCCCTGTAGCATTCGGTGCTAAGACAAATTGTCGACCCACCTTAGCAGTGTTCTTTACTATTTTTTCTGCATCTGCCATTTGTGGCACCCATTTTGGTGAGACAAAAGAAGTTAACTCCATTTCTGTAATGCCGGCATCCTGCAAGCATTTAATGAAATCAAGCTTCTTATTAGTCTCAATTAAGTTTTTTTCATTTTGTAATCCATCTCTTGGACCTACCTCGATAATTGTCGCATTATTTGGTAAACTGAACATAACATCCCCTCCTATATTCCATTGTAAGGAAGGGATGTACATATTAGCAAATAAATTCGTACTTAAACAAGGGGGAATAATTATGACAACTGAAGTTGTGATTGTAAGTGCTGTACGTACAGCAATTGGAAGCTTCCAAGGCGCGTTAAAGGATGTACCTGCAACAAAACTTGGTGCAATTGTAATAAAAGAAGCTTTATCAAAGGTAGGGGTGCCTTTTGAACAAGTAGATGAAGTGATTATGGGTAATGTATTACAAGCTGGTTTAGGTCAAAATCCAGCGCGTCAAGCAGCTATATTTGCAGGACTTCCAAAAGAGGTACCTGCCTTAACTATAAATAAAGTTTGTGGATCAGGTCTTAAAGCTGTTCATCTAGCAACACAAGCCATCATTGCAGGCGATGCAGATATCATCGTCGCTGGCGGGATGGAAAATATGAGCCAAGCACCATATTTATTGAATAATGCACGTGAGGGCTTCCGTATGGGTAATCAGAAGGTAATTGATAGTATGATTACTGATGGCTTATGGTGTGCATTTAATGACTATCATATGGGTATTACAGCTGAAAATTTATGTGATCAATATGCAATTTCTCGTGATGAGCAAGATCGCTTTTCAGCGCGTTCCCAAGAAAGAGCAACAACAGCGTTAGAAGTGGGAAAATTTAAAAAAGAAATTGTAGCAGTAGAAATTCCTCAACGCAAGGGAGAACCAGTCGTATTTGATACAGATGAGTATGTAAAGCCGGGAACTACAGCTGAAAAGTTAGGGAAACTACGACCTGCGTTTAAAAAAGAAGGATCTGTGACTGCGGGAAATGCTTCTGGTATTAATGACGGGGCGGCTGCACTTGTAGTAATGTCAAGAGCTAAAGCTGATGAGTTGGGCATTAAGTCAATTGCAACAGTTGTATCAAATGCAAGTGTAGGTGTAGATCCAGCTGTAATGGGAAGTGGTCCTGTGAGGGCAGTACAAAAAGCCTTAACAAAAGGGCAATTAGAATTAGGGCAAATTGACTTAATTGAAGCAAATGAAGCATTTGCAGCACAATCAATTGCAGTTGATCGAGAATTGCATTTTGACCATGAGAAGTTAAATGTTAATGGTGGTGCAATTGCTTTAGGTCACCCAATTGGTGCAAGTGGTGCTAGAATATTAGTAACACTACTTCACGAAATGGAGAAGCGAGATGTTAAAACGGGTCTTGCTACACTCTGTATAGGTGGAGGGCAAGGTGTTGCAACAATTGTAAAAAGAACGTAAGAAGGAGATTGACCATGGCTAAAAAGAAAAGACAACAACCAGCACAACAACAATCCGCAAAAAGTGAGGCACTAACATTAAAAGACCAACTTAATGGTGATGTGTTAGAGAAATTAAAGCTTGCTAAAAAAGACCTTGTTGCAAAAGAACAAGCAGCACAGGATGAACGCGAGGCAAAGTTAGCATTTGAACGTAAACAACGTGAGAAGAACAAATCGTTTGAAGAGTTATTGAATGAGTACGGAGAAAAAGGCTCCAAATTTAATAGTTAACAAAAGACATGGTTGGCTTGCTTAAAACGGCATTGAATCCATGAATTAAGGTAGTTTCATAAAGTTAGTAGTTTAACTATAAAAAAGTCATAGTAGTGTGATATAGAAGGTAGTTTTGAAAGTTTTCTATCGGAGCTACCTTTTATTTCATATTAAGCGATGGTATAACTTAATATAAATTATTTTAGTATAATACTTTACTTTTTCACATTGATAACTTTTAAATAGCTTGAAAATAACAGGGGTGAAGTATGGAAGTTTCTAAAATCAAGTCACTTTTATTGGTTTTCCCTTTTGTTTTTTTTATTCATGATTTGGAGGAAATCGCAACCGTTGAAAATTTCACTATGAAATTACCTTTTTCTGTTTCTACTGAGGAATTTATTTTCGCATTTATTTTATTATGGATTATCGTAGTGATTGGCTGTGTGACTGCGGCTAATAATAAACGGTTTATCGGAATATTCCCCATAAAATTCTTTACATTATTAGTCGCTGGTGTGTTTCTTGCGAACGGAATAGGGCATGTTGTGCAAAGTATAATCTTTAAAAAATATGTACCTGGTGTCATTACCGCTGTTGTCATCTTAATCCCTTTTTGTCTATTTAGTATTAGAAAGCTAGTACTAGAGAATTTAATCAAGCCTAAGCAGGTAGGTGTGTATTTACTAATGGGTTTCATATTACAGACTCCCTTTGCTTTGATGGCGCTACTAATTGCGAAATTCATATTATAAGTTTATAAGAATTATGTATTTTGATTTTTTAAAAAAAGAAGGATCCATAATACGAATCCTTCTAGCAAATTTAACGATGAGCATTATACGTCTCTATTTTTGTTAGTTTCTCTAGTTCTTTAGCATAAATTGATGGTGCATTATTGTAAGCTGAAATTGTTGCTTCCAATTGTTCTTTTGAACTTGCTCCAATCACTGCAGAGGCTACAATAGGTGATTGTAATACATAAGCAAGTGCTGCTGCATGTACATTATTTGTGTTATTTGCCAATTCTTCGAGAGTAGCTTGAAGATCATCTTGGCTAAAAGTTTGATAGCCATCTGCTTTTGCTAAACGGTTTGACCATTCATTTGTTAATAACCCTTTTGCTAAAGAGCCACGCGTCACAATAGACGCACTATTTTCTTTTAGCACATCAAACCATTCTTCGGGTCTGCGGTCTAGCAAGCTATATTGCATCATGACAGATACTGCATCGCTTTTTGATAAAAATTCCTTAATGACATTTGGGCGGATTGATGAAATACCGTATGCCCGAATGATACCTTCTTTTTTTAAGTGATCAAATGCTTCGATTATTTCATCCCATGGGTCTTCAATTGTTCCACCGTGTAGTTGATATAAGTCAATATAGTCTGTTTGTAAGCGAAGCAAACTTTCTTTTACTTGCTGTTCGATATTTTTCTTAGAAGGGTCCCAGTGCCAACCTTCTCCGTCCTGGTTCCAAACATTGCCCACTTTAGTGGCTAATATAATATCTTGTCGTTTCTCATTTAGTGCCTTACCTACAAGTTCCTCATTGATGCCCTTATCATATAAATCCGCGGTATCAAAATAGGTAATACCATGATCTACAGCTGCATCTACTATCCATTTCGCAGTCTTTTCATCAGTTGGTAGAGACATGCAACCAAGGCCGATTTCTGAAATAACTAAATCGCTATTACCTAACTTTCTACTCTTCAAAAATATCACTCCTCATATGATAATGGTACAATGATTAATGACAAAAGCACAACGGAGAGGGTTATTATCATGAAAAAATTTGAAGAAAAAACGATTAATTCTAAAAAAATTTTTGAGGGTCGCGTTATTTCTGTCAAAGTAGATGAAGTCACATTACCAAATGGCAACATATCAACTAGAGAATTAGTAACTCATCCAGGAGCAGTAGCAATTATCCCTATAACAAACGAAGGTAAAATTGTTCTTGTGGAGCAATATCGTAAACCTTTAGAGCGTAGTATTATCGAAATTCCCGCGGGTAAATTAGAAAAAGGTGAGAAGCCTGAGTATACAGCTATCCGCGAGTTAGAAGAAGAAACAGGATATGGTTCGAAAAATTTCACGTTTGTTCAATCTTTTGCCACATCTCCAGGCTTTGCAGATGAAGTTATTCATATATATGCTGCGAGAGATTTATATAGAATTGAGAATCCAGCTGATCTAGATGAGGATGAATTTGTCGAATTATTAGAAGTTACGTTAGAAGAAGCTGAACAATTGATTCGTGAAGAAAGAATTTATGATGCTAAAACAGTTTTTGCAATTATGTGGATGAAAAATATCTTTTAAAATAAGTTATGAAATAGGTCGGGACGAGCATAGGTTGTACGAAGTAAAGGAAGGTGACCTATATGAACCGATCATTTCAAATTATTTACTTTTTCTTAATTATTGCAATTGGCTTTATCGGAGGAATTTTACTGTTGCAACTTTCTACTGTTGAACAAGCAGAATGGCTCATTCGAAAAATGGATAGTAGAGTACTCCTACAAGGGAAGCCGTCGATTTGGCAATCTTTATTGCCAGTTGTCATTCCATTTGCCATTGTTTCGTTGCTCGCATCTCATAATTACTTAAGGCATGTGGCAAGGGTTGTTGTTGTATTAAAATCAGCATTTTTTGGATACAGCGCAGGTTATTTAATAGACACACAAAACGCATTTTGGTCATATGCTGCATGGTGGTTTCCTTTTCAATTGCTTTACAGTATAGTATTAATGGTGTTTTGCATAGTACTTGTACCTGAACCAGTTTATGCGGTCAGGAAGAAGTTACCGATTTTACCTCGTGTAATAGTAGTACTCATAGCCACTCTAGTAATTTTAGGGGGCGAATTACTTGCAATTCATTTCATTTATAAACTAAAATAACTATCAAATAATAATTATTATAATTATAATTAATTCAATCTTGTATTGAGAATTGACTTTTTGGTATAATAAAAGAAGTTTAGGGGGGCGTCGTATGGAAAGCCGTATTGATCGAATAAAAAAACAATTACATGGTGCGAGCTACAAACTGACGCCGCAGCGTGAAGCGACAGTAAGAGTGCTTTTAGAGAATGAGGAAGATCACCTAAGTGCTGAGGATGTTTATTTACTCGTTAAAGAAAAAGCACCAGAAATTGGACTTGCAACTGTGTATCGAACATTGGAGCTTTTAACGGAGCTTAAGATCGTCGATAAAATCAATTTCGGCGATGGCGTATCTCGTTATGATCTACGTCAAGAAGGAGCTGCTCACTTCCATCATCACCTCGTTTGTATCGAATGTGGTGCTGTTGATGAAATTCAAGAGGATTTACTTGAAGACGTAGAAGCAGTCGTTGAAAAAAGATGGAATTTTATTATTAAAGACCACAGATTAACATTTCACGGTATTTGCTGGCGCTGTCATGATAACGAGTCAGATAACAATAGCAATCAATCATAAGTTTATAGCATACAAACAAAGGATGGCGGAGGTGCTGTCCTTTTTTATTTACCTAATTTTAAGGAGGGAACCAAAATGAACCAAGATGTACTTGATGCAATACAAGATTATCTACACTTTTTACGCGTTGAACGCCAGCTTTCTGACAATACATTGCAATCTTATAAAAGAGATATTACTGCTTATACTAAGAATATTTTCGTAAGTCAAGGTGTACAATATTTTGACGACATAGATAGAGTGCATATATTACATCATTTACAGATGCTGAAAACATCTGGGAAGTCGGCGCGAACTATTTCAAGACATATTTCATCAATTCGTTCATTTCATCAATTTTTATTAAGAGAAAAAAGAGCTAGTGGGGATCCGACTGTGCATTTAGAAATGCCAAAATTAGAGAAAAAATTACCAAAAGTTTTATCGATTGAAGAAATTGATAACTTAATTGCCATGCCAAATCTTGCAAAACCCCAAGGGATTCGAGATCAAACGATGCTTGAGTTGTTATATGCAAGTGGTATGCGGATAAGTGAATGTATTGCACTGAATTTAGAAGATGTACATACTACGATGGGCTTCGTACGAGTTTTTGGTAAAGGTGGAAAAGAGCGTATTATTCCGCTTGGACGAAAAGCTTTAGAAGCGTGCATGGCATATTTAGAAAAGGGAAGACCAATACTAGAAGATAAGCTACATAAAGCAGAGGCTTTTTTTATCAGTCAAAGGGGAGATCGCTTAACACGACAATTTTGTTGGAAATTAATGAAGGATTATGCAGAGAAAGCAGGTATAGATAAAGAAATCACACCACATATTTTACGTCATTCTTTTGCGACGCATTTAATTGAAAATGGTGCTGATTTACGTGCAGTTCAAGAACTTCTTGGACATGCTGATATTTCAACAACTCAAATTTATACACATATTAGTAAGACGCGATTATCGGAAGTATATAAGCAGTTCCACCCACGTGCATAAAAAAAAATTCAAATGTCAGAGGTCTGACATTTATTTTTTCTTATAGTTTGGTAAAATGAATGTAAAGATAAAGGAGGAACACAAATGAACACAAAACCATTTAAACGCATTCACTTAATCGTGATGGATTCAGTAGGTATTGGAGAAGCACCTGATGCTGAAAAATTCGGTGATGTAGGTGCAGATACATTAGGTCATATTGCAGAAAAAATGAATGGCTTAACTATGCCCAATATGGGGGAATTAGGTTTATCAAATATCCGTGAGTTACCTGGTATTACTCCAATCGAAAAACCTGCAGCTTATTTTGGTAAAATGCAAGAAGCTTCAGTGGGGAAAGATACAATGACTGGTCACTGGGAAATTATGGGTTTGAATATTGATAAACCGTTCAAAGTGTATCCTGAAGGCTTCCCACAAACTTTAATCGAGCAATTAGAAGAACGTACTGGTCGCAAAGTACTTTGTAACAAGCCAGCAAGTGGTACGCAAGTGATTGACGATTACGGTGAAGAGCATATGAAAACAGGCGCTATTATCGTCTATACATCTGCTGATCCAGTATTGCAAATTGCAGCACATGAAGAAATTGTTCCATTAGAGGAATTGTATAAAATTTGTGAAATTGCTCGTGAATTGACTTTACAACCTGAATATTTAGTAGGCCGTGTAATTGCTCGTCCTTTCATTGGGACTCCAGGTAAATTTGAGCGTACATCGAATCGTCATGATTATGCTTTAAAACCATTTGGACGTACAGTGATGAATGAATTAAAAGATGCTAAATTTGATGTCATTGCATTAGGTAAAATTTCAGATATTTTTAACAATGAAGGCGTAACAGAAGCAATCCGTACAAAGGATAATACAGATGGTATGGACAAGATATCACAAGTTGTACGTAAGGATTTCCACGGCTTATCATTCTTAAACTTAGTTGACTTTGATGCAGCTTATGGTCATCGCAGAGATCCAATTGGATATGGTGAAGCGTTAGAAGAATTTGACCGTCGTTTACCAGAAGTTTTGGAAGCGCTGACGGAAAATGATCTATTAATAATAACAGCTGACCATGGAAATGATCCAACTTTCCCTGGAAGTGATCATACTCGAGAATATGTGCCATTAATCGCTTATTCACCACGCTTTAAAGAAGGTCATGAATTACCATTACGACTTACATTTGCTGATATAGGTGCTACAGTTGCAGAAAACTTCAATGTAAAATTACCTGAATTCGGCACAAGCTTTTTATCAAATTTAAAATAAGCGAGGGAATAATTAAATGCGAATAGTTGATATTATTGAAAAAAAACGCGATGGTGGAGAATTAACTACAGAAGAGATTCGCTTTTTCGTAGAAGGTTATACAAATGGTTCTATTCCAGATTATCAAGCAAGTAGTTTATTGATGGCTATTTATTTCAAAGATATGAACGATCGTGAACGTGCAGATTTAACAATGGCAATGGTTGAATCTGGAGATCAGATTGATCTTTCAAAAATCGAAGGTATTAAAGTTGATAAGCATTCTACTGGTGGAGTTGGTGACACAACAACGTTAGTATTAGGCCCTCTAGTAGCTGCTGTCGGTGTTCCTGTTGCGAAGATGAGTGGACGCGGTTTAGGTCATACAGGAGGCACTATTGATAAATTAGAGGCAATTGAAGGTTTCCATGTTGAATTGACGACAGAGCAATTTATTGAGCAAGTAAATGACATTAAATTAGCTGTTATTGGTCAAACCGGTAACTTAACACCTGCAGATAAAAAATTATACGCTCTAAGAGATGTGACAGCGACAGTAAGTAGCATCCCTTTAATCGCGAGCTCAATTATGAGTAAAAAAATTGCCGCAGGTGCAGATGCTATTGTACTTGATGTAAAAACAGGTGAAGGTGCCTTCATGAAGACTGTTGAAGATGCGAAAAATTTAGCACATGCAATGGTCCAAATTGGCAATAATGTCGGTCGTAACACAATGGCTATTATTTCTGATATGAGCCAACCGCTTGGTTTTGCGATTGGAAATGCATTAGAAGTAAAAGAAGCAATTGATACTTTACGAGGAGAGGGTCCGGAAGATTTAACGGAGCTTTGCTTAACTCTTGGCAGTCAAATGGTGGTTCTAGGTGGTCACGCGAAAACAATCGAAGAAGCGCGTGAACAATTACTTGAAGTTATCAAAAATGGTAGCGCATTAGAAATCTTCAAACAATTTATTGAAGGACAAGGTGGTAACCCTGCAGTTGTGGATGATACTTCATTGTTGCCGCAAGCTCAATATACTTTCGAAGTACCAGCAAAAGAAGATGGCTTTGTATCATTCATCGAAGCAGATGAAGTTGGAACTGCGGCTATGCTTTTAGGCGCTGGTCGAGCAACAAAAGAGTCTACTATCGACTTAGCTGTTGGTCTAATGCTGCGCAAAAAAGTTGGCGATAAAGTAACGAAAGGTGAGTCTCTGGTGACAATTTATGCAAACCAAGAAGATGTTTCATCAGTGATTGATAAAATATATTCACATATTAATATTGCCAAAGAAGCACCTCAAGCACCGAAATTAATCGAGGCTATCATTACAGAATAATTTTTTGAAAAGCTGTTACTCAATTAAATGAGTAACAGTTTTTTTGTTGATTAAATGTTTAGGACTCAAAAAATGGAAATGAATGATTTTGTATTAACGCCATGTCGGCAAAGAGCATACGTTCTTTATTTTTCTTCACCGAAACAATCCAAAACTCGAGAGTCAAGAGTTGAAAAAAGCATGCAGCAAAATTTCAATGGAAAGGGATTAAATTGCTGGTGCACCATTTGGCAGAGATGAAAAATTTCGGTATTTGCCGTGAAACTTATAAATCAACTTTAGATGCATACTCACAAACTAAAAATATCTCCTTACTAAACTAAGAGGGCTATAGTGCAACAACAATATTAAAAGGGCTACCCATATAGATGTTTCTATATGGGTAGCCCTTTTAATATCAACTAACCAAAATATAATTATCTTGAAAATTGGCTTTTTATGTTTAACAGAACTAATAATCCTTTAGAAAACAGACAAAAACTAAAATGTTGTGAAATGGGATCTCTATTCAAATAAGGAGAATGTCTTGTTGTCCTAATTTTTTAATGCCACATCTTCCTTCATACAATATTGTTTTTTTTTGAATAGAGATTTTTTTTGATTAAAATTACCTCGAATCTCCAATACTTGTAGATAAAGATGCCATCCATTTACTGTCGATTTAGTTCTAATTTTAGAAGGTTTCTTCTTAAATTGTCATGCGGAAGGATAACGCAAAACAAATGTGGAATATGCTTGTGAAAAGGAGGTATGACTATGCAACAACTAATTCAACTGACAGTGGATGGCATTGCCGTTATTCGTTTAAAAGGTGATTTAGACCATCACGCTGCAAACCGTATTCGAGAAGATATTTCACAAGCAATATACCAAGGTAGCGTTCACGCAATTATTTGGAACTTAGGTGACCTACAGTTTATGGATAGCGCTGGTATTGGTTTGATCTTAGGAAGGATGCGTGATTTAGCTCCTATCAATGGACAAACCGTCATCTTAAATCCGTCTGCTACGATGCAGAAAATATTCCAGTTTTCAGGGTTGTCTAAATATATTTGGCAAGGAACAGAAGATGAAGTAATTCGAACTTTAGGGGGGATTTTGAATGGATAATGAAATGACTTTATCGTTTTTAGCGGTCAGTGAAAATGAAGCACTAGCGCGTATGGCGATGACGAGTTTCATGACAGTGCTAGATCCAACGATTGAGGAATTGTCCGAGGTGAAAACTGTCATTTCAGAAGCAGTTACAAACGCTATTATTCATGGTTATGAGGAAAATCGCACAGGTATTGTAACTGTTTATGCTACTCGTGTTGATCGCGAAGTGACTGTGACGATTTCTGATCAGGGATGTGGAATTGAAGACGTACAGCAAGCAATGGAACCTTTATATACTACAAAGCAGCAAATGGATCGCTCTGGTATGGGCTTTACAATTATGGAAAGCTTCACGGATCAGTTATCTGTTAAATCCGAACGCGGGAAAGGGACAACGGTCACCTTCAAGAAGCAATTTCAACCAGTAGGTTCACCGTTTGCCGCTAGGTGAGAAAATGACATCTAAACCACAAGCCTCTTCCATATTGCTGACACAGGAGAAAATGCGAGAGCTCATACTGCAGTCTCAAGCTGGCGATGCTAACGCTAGAAAGGAGATGGTGGAGGGGAATACGCGTCTTGTCTGGTCAATCGTACAGCGTTTTGCATCACGCGGGGCAGATTTAGAAGATCTTTTTCAAATTGGTTGTATTGGTTTGATGAAGTCAATAGACAAATTTGATCTGTCATACCAAGTGAAATTTTCAACGTACGCAGTACCTATGATAATCGGAGAAATTCAGCGGTTTTTACGGGATGACGGTATGGTTAAAGTAAGCCGATCTATTAGAGAGCTTAACTATAAAATTCGCCATGCCACAGATGATTTTCTTAAAATCAATGAGAGACCCCCTACCATGAAGGAATTGGCCGATTTGTTGGAAGTCACAACTGATGAAATATCAATGGCTTCTGATGCTCTAAGGGACCCTGCATCACTGCATGAACAGTTATTCGAAAGTGATGGTGATCCAATTACGTTAATGGATCAAATGAGAGATGCTACCTCAGAAAGGCCTTTTGAGCATATACCACTTCGAGACATTTTAACGAGACTTGGTAAAAGGGAACAATCTGTAATCTATTTACGCTATTACTTAGATTGTACTCAAAGTGAAATTGCTGAGAGACTTGGCATTTCACAAGTACAAGTATCGCGACTAGAAAAACGAATCTTATCACAGTTGAAAGTATGGCTAGCACCAGGTCAATTGAAAGGATTAGAAAAGGCGGCAAAAAAATGACTGAAGAACAAAAACCTATTTTCGCAAGTATAGAAGAAGCAGAAAAGTTTATGATTTCAAAATTCGGTGAAAGTGAAAGCTTTGATATAGGAATGAAACATTTGCATTTACACAAAATGCCGGTGTTCTCTATTTATATTAATGGGCTCATTGATAGTGCCAACTTCACAGAAATTCTTGTCAATATTCAACCGACTCAAGAGGTAGATGGATACACGCCTGAAAATGAGTCGGAATTTTTCCAATTTTGCTTCCCATATTTTGCTTGGGAACCGATGAAGAGTCAGGAACAGCTATTAACTGCGATATTAGGGGGCCAGGTGGCGTTTATTACTCCATCTGGCTATGCTTTTATAGCAGATTTAAGAGCTTATCCTGGTAGACAACCTGATGAACCTGATAATGAAAAAGTTGTTAGGGGATCACGTGATGGATTTACAGAAAATATTGTACAAAACTCAGGGCTTATAAGAAGGCGAATTCGAGATGCAACTTTGCGTTTTGAACTGCATCAAATCTCAGATAAAGGCAAGACAGATACGGCAATCATCTTTATGAAGGGTATTGCGAATGAGGACCATCTTAATTATATACGTCAGCGTATGAAGAAAATTCAACATGATGGTTTAACAATGGCGGATAAATCACTAGAGGAATGGTTGTTTAAACAAGGTTTCCATCCACTGCCTTTTGTACGATACACTGAGCGACCTGATATTACTGCGGCTCATTTATTAGAAGGTCATATCGCGATTCTTGTCGATACGTCACCTTCTGTTATTTTAGTACCCGTGACCTTTTTCCATCACTTACAACATGCAGAGGAATATCGTCAGGCCCCATTTATCGGGACAGTTGTCCGATTCATACGCTTCTTCGGGACTTTTTTAAGCCTCATATTATTACCCCTTTGGTATTTATTAATCAAGCATCATGAATTGGTTCCTACGTTTTTAGATTTCATCGGAGTAGATAAGAAGTCCGCCATACCGATATTACTCCAAATATTAATAGCAGATTCAGGGATAGAATACTTGCGGCTTGCCTCTATTCATACACCAACTCCACTATCCACTGCGATGGGATTAATCGCAGGGGTCGTTATCGGACAGATTGCAATTGATGTCGGGCTATTTTCACCTGAAGTTGTGTTATATACCGCAGTTACTGCCATTTTCACATTTGTAATTCCTTCGTATGAATTGAGTATAACTATAAAAGCATTTAGGATTGTTCTATTACTCTTTACCGCATGGCTCGGAGTGAATGGATTCTTCTTAGGTATATTAGGGCTTTCATTATATATTTGCTCTTTACGACCAATGAATGTACCTTATATGTGGCCATTTGTTCCATTCTTCCCACAAGCATTTTTACGTATATTCATACGATTCCCTATAACGAGCGATGCTTTAAGACCGTATATTGTAGGTGCAAAACAGCGAAAACGTTCATGATATGCCATTGCATACATTTCTCTTTCTATGATAAAGTTCAATTAGTTATAGAAAAATTCCGTGAATTCTTTTTGGTGATACGGGTAAAGGGAGAGATTTGAATGCATTTATATGGGACTCAAAACGTAACTGAAAATGGTCATTTAACTATCGGACAAGTAGACGCTATAGATCTAACAAAAACATATGGTACACCTTTATTCGTTTACGATACAGCGCTTTTCCGTGAGCGAGCGCAAGGTTTTATTAATACTTTTAAAAATGCAGGTGTGCAAGCACAAGTTGCTTATGCTAGTAAGGCGTTTTCAAGCGTTGCAATCTATCAATTAGCGGCTGAAGAAGGACTATCAGTCGATGTTGTTTCTGGTGGTGAGCTATATACCGCTTTAAAAGCAGGTTTCCCAAGCGAACGCATTCATTTCCATGGTAATAATAAAAGCTACGATGAATTAAATCTTGCTTTCGATTCGAAAATTGGATGTATTGTAATTGATAATTTTGATGAAATTGATGCCTTGAAACAACTATCTGAAGCACGTCAACAAAAAATGCACGTCCTAATTCGTGTGACGCCAGGAGTAGAGGCGCATACACATGACTTTATTACAACAGGTCAAGCAGATTCTAAATTTGGTTTTGACTTAAATAATGGACAAGCGGACTGTGCATTTACACTACTGCAAAATCACACATATTTAGATTTACAAGGAATGCATTGTCATATTGGTTCACAAATCTTTGATACAGCAGCTTTCAGCTTAGCAGCAAAAAAAATAAGCGATAAAATGGGCGAATGGTATAAAGAATCCGGCTTCATTAGCCAAGTATTAAATTTAGGTGGAGGATTCGGAATTCGTTATACAGAAGAGGACACACCACTTCAACCAGCAGTTTATGTAGATGATATGATTAAAGCGGTACAACAAGAGATGGCTGCTTTTTCAATGCCGATGCCTGAGATTTGGATTGAACCGGGTCGTTCGTTAGTTGGAGACGCTGGTACTACACTTTATTCAGTCGGTTCTCAAAAGGAAGTTCCTAATACGAGAAATTATCTTGCGGTTGATGGTGGGATGTCTGATAATATACGTCCAGCTCTATACGACGCAAAATACGAGGCTGTCATTGCCAATAAAATGAATGACAAATTAGTTAACACATATACGATTGCTGGTAAGTTATGCGAGTCTGGTGATAAACTAATTGAGGATATTACGTTGCCGAAGGCAGAATCAGGGGACGTTTTGGCTGTGTTCTGTACAGGGGCGTATGGTTACTCAATGGCGAGTAACTATAATCGTATACCAAGGCCGGCTGTCGTTTTTGCGGAAAATGGAGCGCACCAATTAGTTGTGAAGCGCGAAAGTTATGAAGATCTTGTGAAGCTTGACCTTCCTCTAACGATTGGGAAGGAGGTAAATCGTTAATTGAAGAAAAGTAATATTTTATTACTTCTGTTATTCCTAATATTAACAACTGCATGGGGCGTTATTTATTGGCTTTATATTGCTCCATCCAGTATAGGTAAATAATGTGAATCTATTTGCGTAATTTTTGCTTTTCGTGTAGGATGTTGAAAGATACTTAAAGGCAAAAAGAGGGATCATATAAATGTTATGTCGTTATAAGAAAGCATTCGAAAAAATTGCGATGGGGCTCTTGTCATTTATGCCAGATCAAAAAGATCTGAAATTACTACAAGAAACGATTCGACAATACGATACAGATCCAAACTGGCAACTGTTTTTATGGAAACAAGAGGATGACTTTATTGGTTTAGTTGGCGTAGAGATTGCTGATGACGAATGGATTGTTAGACATATATCGGTTGACCCTTCACATAGAGGTGAGGGACTCGGTAAAGAGATGGTTAAACAGCTTTCTAAGATGGATATGGATTGTGTGATTGCGGCTTGTGATCAAACTGCATCGTTCATACAGAAATGTAAAGCGTTGCTAGAAGAAGCAGACAAAGAAATTTAATGTCTGCTTCTTCTTTTTTCGTCTCTTGCTAGGAGAATATCCGAGCGGTCACGTAGCATATGCTTATGTTGTAGGTAATGAGCATCTGTTTCTTGCAATAAGGAAATTGATGTGAGAACTTGCTTCTCTAAGGTATCAGAGGTAATTGGTAGAATAAATTTTTGGAAAGGCTCTTTTTTTTCTACTGCATGTTGAACTTGCTGCATAGAGTGTAAAATTGCAATAGCGTCCACTTCTTCCATAAATGAAGAATTGACGGACTGCTCTAAAGTAATATATGCTTTTTTTAGGATTGTTTTGGCGCCACTAAAATTTTCTCGGCGCCAATGGTAGAGGCCGGTCGCTAGTTGAATCCATCCCGTTAAGGGGTGAGTTTTATCTCTTGGAGCTATTTCTTTCCAATACTCCTCTAACACTTCGTGACATTCAAAGTAATCTTGATTGCCATTGAAATATGTTAGAAACTGGACAAATAATGGGTGGTACATCGGATGCATTTCGAACATCATTCCTCTATACTGTATTTTGAACAAAAACTGTCAGGTGGTTGACTATGTCATATGAAGTAAAACTCGAGGCCTTTGAAGGACCTCTCGATCTATTATTACATTTAATTCATCGCTTGGAAATTGATATATATGATATTCCAATGGCGGAGCTTACGGCTCAGTATATGGAGCATATTCGTGCAATGCAAGTACTTGAATTGAATGAAGCAAGTGAATATTTAGTTATGGCGGCATCTTTACTAGCGATTAAGAGTAAAATGCTCTTACCAATCCATGAAGGGGAGTTAGATGAAACGGAATTCGACATGGATGAGCCCGATCCACGTGAAGAACTCGTTGCCCGATTAATTGAATATAGAAAATTTAAAGATGCTGCAGTGAATTTAAAAGACTTAGAATCGTCTCGTGCGCAATATTTTACAAGGCCACCAGCGGATCTTTCAGCATTCGCACCGGCAGAACAACTAGCATTATTTGAAACGTCTGTAAATGTGTTTGATATGGTCGGTGCTTTTCAGAAAATGCTTAGACGAAAACATTTAAAGGCGCCATTAACTACTAAAATTACTAGGCACGATGTTTCCATAAAAGATCAAATGAAAACTATGATGGGTGTGCTAAAATTAGCAGGTGGACGCTCAAGCTTTTTCGATCTATTCCCTTATGAAGATAGATCAACTTTGGTTATTACTTTTTTATCATTACTAGAATTGATGAAACGCCAAATAATAGCAGTAGAGCAGAATAATAACTTTGAAGATTTAACGGTAATATTACGGAAGGAAGATTTGAACGATGAACAACTTGAAACAATTGATGAGCAAAATTGAAAGCTTACTTTTCGTAATTGGTGAAGATGGTTTAACTGTCAGACAACTGAGTTTCTTAACAGAAGAACAAGAAGAGAAGGTAGCACAAGCTATAGAACAATTAGCTCATCATTACAACACAGAGGAAGGGCGTGGCATTACACTGAAAGAATTAGCTGGTACCTATCAGCTTACTTCAAAACCTGCCCTAGCAGATACGATTCAGCGACTTGTTGAAAACCCGCCTAGTCAATCATTATCACAAGCCTCACTAGAAGTCCTTGCCATTGTTGCATACAAACAACCCATTACTAGAGTAGAAATTGAAGATTTACGTGGTGTGAAAAGTGAACGACCACTACATACTTTAAGCTCAAAAGGTTTAGTACAGGAAGTAGGTCGAGCTGATGGAACAGGCCGAGCAATTTTATACGGCACAACAAAGGAGTTCTTAAACTACTTTGGCTTGAAAGACTTAAACGAATTACCAGATTTACCTATGGGTGAAACTGATTCAACTGATGAAAACCCAGATTTATTCATGTCTAAGTTCCAAGAAGCTTTCCGAGATTCAGATTCAGAATAGAAGAAAGGTGTGGGCGATTGCTTCGCCGATATATAATCGGATTATTGATGGTAGTTTTACTACTAATTACTACGACGCCTAGTTCCGCTGCATCAAGTTCATATGCAGTCATTGATGCAGAGACAGGGAGATTACTAGCGGGGTCTAATGAAAATGTACCCTTACCAATTGCTAGTTTGACGAAAATGTGGACTGCGCTTGTTGCAATAGAGAATTTGGATTTAAAAACACCAGTTACCATATCTCAACGAGCAGCAACGAGTGAAGGGTCTTCTATTTATCTAACTGCAGGAGAAGAAACATCATTAGAAACCTTACTTTATGGACTATTGTTACGTTCAGGTAATGATGCAGCTGCAGCAATAGCAGAAGCTGCAGGTGGATCTCTAGAAGGTTTTTCTAAAATGATGAATGATACCGCACTCTTTTATGGTTTGGAAAATACGCATTTTGAAAATCCATCAGGTCTCCACGATGAAAAGCACTTAGCTTCTGCATATGACACAGCACAAATGTTACGGATTGCCATGAAAAATAAAAAATTTGAGAAGATAGCCTCTACAAAATATTTTAAAGGTACTACAGAGAACGGGACATTATGGGAAAATAAGCATAAGCTCGTTCGTAATAACAAATTTGCGATAGCTGGTAAAACAGGCTATACGAAAGTAGCAGGACGAACACTTGCTACTTATTTTGAAAAGGATGGTAAAAAGGTAATTGTAGTTACGATCAATGAAGGTAATGATTGGGTTGTCCATAGCAATTTTGCTGATTACGTGTTTAAACATTATACGAATGAAGTAATAGCAAAAGCCGGTACGTATTCAGTACAATCAGATATTGATATAAAATTGACAGAGCCACAGCACTTACTTCTGACGAAGAAAGAAGTAAAAAAAGTGAAACATATCTTACAGTTACCTAGGTCCAAAACCAAAGACTCGATAGGTAGATGGTCATTTTATATAGATGACCAACCAGTAAAGGATGCTATTGTTGATGTAAAGTGGAAATAAATAGTTGAGTAGAGAAAAGGCTGCTTATATTAGCGGCCTTTTTCGATTTTATATAAAAAAGTGATATGAAAAGCAGATAAACTGTTTACAAACATATTAGTGAAGGACTTAATTAAGGTACTAATACTTTTCTTATAGTAGAAAGTGTGCCATAATTTTGGACAGGCTAATAGTATTTAACTTATGAGGTGAACGAATGGAAAGACTACAAAAAGTAATAGCGTATGCAGGGATTGCATCACGTAGAAAAGCAGAAGAAATGATTAAGCAAGGCTTAGTGAAAGTCAATGGACAGGTAGTTAGAGAGCTTGGCACAAAAGTCTCTCCTTCTGATTCAGTAGAAGTAGAAGGAGTTAAATTAGAAAAAGAACGTAAAGTATATCATCTTCTATATAAACCAAGAGGTATTATTTCAGCTGTAACAGACGATAAAGGTCGTAAAACGGTAACAGATTTATTCCCCGAAGTTGAACAACGTATTTTCCCTGTTGGTCGTTTAGATTATGAAACTTCAGGATTGCTACTTTTAACAAATGACGGTGAATTTTCTTACCAACTTACACATCCAAAATTCAAAATTGATAAAACATATGTAGCACGTGTAAAAGGAATTCCTACGAGAGAAGCTTTAAGACAATTAGAGCGTGGCGTTATGCTTGAGGATGGAAAGACTGCACCAGCTCGCGTGAGACTAATGTCTTCAGATAGCAAATCAGGCAAGGCGATTGTGGCAATCACAATTCATGAAGGCCGTAATCGTCAAGTGCGACGTATGTTTGAAGCAGTAGGTTACCCAGTACAAAAATTAAAACGTGAACAATTCGCTTTTTTAACATTGCATGGATTGAATGCAGGTGAGTCAAGAGAATTGACACATCATGAAGTTAAACAATTAAGAGTGTTAGCTGAGACAGGTAAAATAGGTTAAACCTTATGTATGTCAATAATCGTTAACATTCTAAAATAGGTACAAGACGTTTAGTTAGTATTTTCTAAACGTCTTAACCAATTTTACATAGCATAAAACAACATGAGGCAACCTACAAAAAATGAAATAAACAACACTATGCTTAGAATGGAAACGTTCACAAACACTTCAAATATACAAAATTCCGTCATTCAAAACTTTGCTATAATTAGGTAGATTGTTTCGGATGTTTTTTAGGAGGTCTACTTCGAGTATGGATAAAAAGAAAAAAAGGTTATATGTAAGAACGCTGATTTTAGCAATTCTTGTAGTTGCAATTGGTTATACCATATATACGACAGCTACTAAGGATGAGGTTCGATTATTAAAAGTTGGAGAAGAAGCGCCAGATTTTTCCCTAGTTGATTTAGATGGTCAAACACATCGGTTATCTGATTATAAAGGTAAAGGTGTCATGTTGAATTTCTGGGGTACTTGGTGTAAACCTTGTAAAAAAGAAATGCCAGCAATGAACAATCAGTATAAGGTATTTAAAGATCAAGGCATAGAAGTGATATCAATTAACCAAGCACAAACAGTTTTTGAAGTGGAAAATTTCATTTCTGACTTCAATTTAAAATTCCCAGTTGTAATCGATAAAACCAAAAGTGTCACAAGGGCTTACAATGTTGATAACTTACCAGCGTCTATATTTATTGATCCAACAGGTAAAGTTGTTCGAGTACATGAAGGTGAATTGACAGAAGAAATGTTAGCTGAATTCTTTTCAAGTATCAAGCCAGAGTAAGGAGTTCTAGAGGATGAAAAAAATTATTTGTGAATGCGGTCACGAGAACCCAGAAGGCACAACTTTATGTGAAAAATGTGGTAGCCCTCTTACTGAAGAAGAAAAAAGCAGGAAATTAGCAGATATGCGTTATGAAGGAACCGCAATTCGTTCAAAAACGTATAACAAAACGATTATTGATAAAATTTGGAGCTTCTTTTCAAGTGTAAAAGTTGGCGTTGCAATTATTATTATCACTTTAGTTGCTGCAGGTATTGGTACATTCTTACCACAAGTTATTTATGTTTCGCTTACAGAATATCAAGATGCAGCTGCTGCATATAAAGCGGCTTATGGTACTTTCGGATCGATTTACTATAAATTAGGATTAGCGGATATTTATAGTTCATGGTGGTTCCAGACGTTAATCGGTATGCTTGGTATTTCGATTATTGTTGCCAGTCTTGACCGAGGTATTCCACTATATAAATCTCTAAAAAATCAACGAGTAAAACGTCATGAAAACTTCTTGAAACGCCAACGTATTTTTGCTTCAGGCGAAATGTCCGCAGAAGAAGCTGATAAAGCATTTGATCTAACAGAAGAGAAAATGAAAGCAATGAAATACAATGTTCGTCGTGAAGAGGGCGCATTATTAGCTGAAAAAGGTCGTTTTGCTAGATGGGGTCCTTATATCAACCATGTCGGATTAATCATTTTCTTATTCGGTGTTATGCTCCGCTTAATGCCAGGTTTTTACATTGATAAAACACTTTGGATCCGTGAAGGTGAAACAATGGCTATTCCAGGAATGGAAGGCTATTATTTAGAAAGTAAAAAATTCACTTTTGAAACGTATTCAAAAGATGAACAAAAAGAAGAATTTAATGAATCAAAAAAAGCGGTTAACGCTGTTGCGAAAAACTATCAAACAGATGTTAAGTTATTTAAAGCACCAGACGACGCAGTTCCTGGTGATACATCTAATTTAACTCTAGTGAAAGAAATGCCGATAATTGTAAATAAGCCGTTGAAATATGATGGTTATGCACTTTATCAAATGGATTTCCGCTTGAATGAGTTAAAGACGATGCACTTTGATTTAATTGATAAAAAGTCGGAGAAATCCCTGGGAGAAGTAGCAATCGATTTAACTAATCCTGAAAAAGAATATAAAGTGGGGAAAGATAGTAAAGTTGTCTTGAAAAAATACTTCCCAGACTTTGCAGGCTTTGAAGATGGAGAACCACAAACAGCTTCACCTTTACCAAATAATCCAGCATTTATTTTTGATATGTATACACCCGAAACACCAAAAGGCGAAACAAGCTTTGTAGCTATTAAACAAACACTTGAACCATTAGGTGAAACAAAGTATAAAATGAAATTTAGTGCTGTTGATACACGTAACGTATCAGGTTTAACAGTCCGTAAAGATAAAACACTTATGATACTAATGTTAGGTGGCATAATCTTTATGCTAGGTGTAACAATAGGTTCCTATTGGAGCCACCGTCGCTTATGGCTATTAAAAACAAAAGATGGTCGTCTATTAATGGCATCGCATACAAACAAAAACTGGTTTAGTATGAAAAAAGATTTGGATGCAGTTACGGAGTACGCTCATCTTCCAGTTTATGTGGATCAACATGATGAAGATCAAAAAGCAGAGGATGCTGAGAAGAAATTGAAAGACAAAGAAAAGGAAGGTGACAACATCTAATGAGTTTAATTGACTTAAGCGGAAATCTACTATTTGTAGCCTTCGTCGCATACCTAATAGCTACTTTACTTTTTGGTGGTGCAGTCAAAGGTGGTTCAAAAGATGAATCAGCCGATGCAGGGAAAAAATGGGGTTCATTAGCAATTATCATTACGCTTATTGGATTCATAGCAAATCTAGGTTATTTCATTACTAGATGGGTGTATGCTGGACATGCACCTGTTAGTAATATGTTTGAATTCACGACAGCATTCGGCATGTTCGTTGTAGGAGCATTTATCTTAATTTACTTTATTTATAAAGTGCCGGCACTTGGACTCTTTGCCTTACCAATCGCAATTATTATTATTGCTTACGCTAGTATGTTCCCTCGTGAAGTAAATCCATTAATTCCAGCTTTAAAAAGTTACTGGTTATACATTCACGTAATTACAGCTGCAATTGGAGAATCTATTCTAGCGATAAGTGCTGTAGCAGGTTTAATTTATTTACTAAAAAATATCGACTTGACAAAAAGATCTAAACAAAGTTTCTGGATAGAAGCGGTTATGTACGCCTTAGTACTAGTACTAGGATTCGTAGCAGTAACAACGACATTTAACGTAACAGGTTATGAAGCGGAATTTAGCTACGTAGATAAAGATGGTAATACTAAAGAAATTACGTATAACACACCGGCGTTGTTCGGGATGCATCAATCTGAATTATTAACCGCAGATAAAATGCAACCAATTGCAGACGTACCAGCAATTGTTAATGCAAAAAAATTGACAACAGTTGTTTGGTCAATCTTAATTGGTACAGTTTTATACGGTTTAATTCGTTTAATCATCCGTAAACCAATTGCGGTTATCATGCAACCGTTCGCAAAACGTGCAAACTCACAATTGATGGATGAAATTGGTTATCGTTCGGTATTAATTGGCTTCCCAGTATTTACGCTTGGTGCATTAATCTTCGCGATGATTTGGGCGCAAGAAGCATGGTCTCGTTTCTGGGGCTGGGATCCTAAAGAGGTTTGGGCACTTATCACATGGTTATTCTACGCGGCATTCTTACACTTACGCCTTTCAAAAGGGTGGCAAGGTGAGAAGTCAGCTTGGTTAGCAGTAATTGGTTTCGTTATCATTATGTTCAACCTTGTTGCTGTTAATTTAATCATTGCAGGTCTTCATTCATACGCTGGTTAATAATCAGCATAGAATTGTAGCAAAGCTAAAGCCTTTTCCTTTATAGGGAAGGGCTTTTCTTTTCATTTCGATAGGCTGATTGTACAATAGACATATAGATGGTTTTGGGAGGAATAGTTGTGAATGAACAAATTTCAGTTTTAGTAGTAGACGATGAGGATAGAATCCGCCGTTTATTAAGAATGTATTTAGAACGTGAAGGGTATGTAGTAGAAGAAGCTGAAAACGGAGAGGAGGCAGTGGAAAAGGCATTAGCAAATGACTATCATTGTATTCTCCTTGATATAATGATGCCTGAAAAAGATGGCTTACAAGTATGCGAAGAAATTCGTGATAAAAAAACAACGCCAATTATTCTATTAACGGCAAAAGGTGAAGAGGCAAACCGTGTATCAGGTTTCGAACTAGGTGCTGATGATTATATTGTAAAACCATTTAGCCCCCGTGAAGTGGTTTTACGCGTAAAAGCTATTTTACGTCGTTCTGCAGCATTCTCACCAATTACAACAACTTCTGCATCAAAAGATTTAGTTGTCTTCCCACATTTAACAATTGATCATGATGCACACCGAGTTTCTGCTGATGGTGTAGAAGTCAATTTAACACCGAAAGAATACGAATTATTGTACTTTTTAGCAAAATCACCAGATAAAGTATTTGATAGAGAGCAATTGTTAAAAGAAGTATGGCATTATGATTTCTTTGGGGATTTACGTACAGTTGATACACATGTGAAACGTTTACGTGAAAAACTAAACCGAGTTTCTGAAAATGCAGCGAAAATGATTGTAACAGTATGGGGCGTCGGCTATAAATTTGAGGTAGTCAATGAATAGAATGTGGAACAGCGTTGTCGGGAAGCTATGGGTAACCATATTGCTTCTCGTTTCTTTTGTATTGTTTGTTTTCACTGTACTAATGCTCGAATTTTTATCAAACTACCATATTAAACAAACAGAATCATCACTACGTCAAGAAGCTTCTACAATTGCTCGTATTATCAATGACCGTGAAACAACGGATTCTACAAAGGCTATTATTTCAGATGTTCTAAGTGATGAAACAAATGCATTAATCGCAGAGAAACCAGGTAATGTTACTTTTTCATTACAAGAGGGACTTAATCAAGAAGAAATTAAACAACAAATTCTTAATGAAAAAGCATTTGATAAAGTATTTACAACGAATGCACCTGTTGTAAAAGAAATGATGCTACCTTCAACAACGAAAAAAGAGCATATGGAGTCTTACATTGTTTTAGCTTTCCCGATAAATGTTGAAAACGAACTACACGGAGCCATTTTTATTTATCAAAGTCCGGATGCTATACATAGGACGACAGAAGAAACGACTAAAATTGTCTTTCTAGCAGCGGCAATTGCTTTGATGTTAACAACGTTCTTTGCGTTTTTCTTATCGACCCGCATTACGTCTCCTCTTCGTAAAATGAGAGAAGCAGCATTTGAATTAGCAAAAGGTAATTTTGAAACAAAAGTACCTGTTTTACAAAATGATGAAATAGGTCAATTAGCGACAGCTTTCAATCAAATGGGCAAACAACTTAAACACCACTTAGAAGTAATTAACCAAGAGAAAGAACAGCTATCAAGTATATTAACATCGATGACAGACGCTGTAATTACGTTTAATCGAGATCGTACCATATTGGTCAGCAATCCACCTGCGGAACTTTTACTACAAAAATGGTTTATCATTAAAAGTGCTAATAGTGATAAACCTATTCCTGCTGAGATTTACCATATGCTTGACCACGTTTTAGATTTGGAAGAAGAGCTGGAAGTTGAGCTCGAAATTGAAAGATCCTATTATGCGATTTCAATTAGCCCGTTATATAGCGGAAATTCCGTACGCGGTGCAGTAGCTGTGTTACGAGATAAAACCGAAGAGCATCGTTTAGATAAATTACGTTCAGACTTTATAGCAAATGTCTCACATGAATTACGAACGCCAATAGCCATGCTTCAAGGCTATAGTGAAGCTATTATGGATGATGTCGTCTCAAGTGAAGAAGAACGTAAAGAAATGATTAAAATCATCTATGATGAGTCGCAGCGAATGGGCCGTTTAGTCACAGACTTGCTTGACTTAGCTCGTATGGAATCAGGACATATGCGTTTATATAAAGATTCTGTTCCAATATCACCTGTTATTGAAAGAATTACACAAAAATTTGTTCAAGTAGCAAGAGAGAAACAAGTAAATCTAACATTTAATACAACAATTGAAGATACACATCACTTAGAAATGGATGAAGACCGTATAGAACAAGTATTAACAAACTTAATTGACAATGCTATACGCCATACACCAGTCGAAGGAAGCGTAGAAGTTTTTGTAGATCGTCAGCTATCCTTTGCACGCATTCAAGTAAAAGATAACGGTGCAGGGATACCAGCAGACGATCTGCAGTATGTATTTGAGCGTTTCTATAAAGCTGATAAAGCTAGAACACGTGGTAAGGGAGGTACTGGTCTAGGTCTGGCCATTGCCAAAAATATTGTTGAAGCACATAAGGGTAGAATTACAGTGGAAAGTGAAGTTGATAAAGGAACTACATTCACATTCTATTTACCTATTGATAAAATGTAAATAAAAATCAAAAAACGAATTGTAAGTTAGAAGACTTTACAATTCGTTTTTTTTTGCATATAGTTATAGTGTATTACAATTAAATTATGGTTCATCTTCGGGGCAGGGTGAAATTCCCGATCGGCGGTATTAGAGAACTAAGCAATACTCTTGAGCCCGCGAGCCGCAAGGCAGGATTTGGTTAAATTCCAAAGCCGACAGTATAGTCTGGATGGGAGAAGGTGAAGGTACGGTCGTCTTTCAATTTGAGTATCAATAAGACGCTTATTTGACTATGCCTAAATTCTCCCTTGAGTACACTATGTGCTTAAGGGTATTTTTTTGCATAGCAACGACTATACCTTTCCTCTTTTTGAAGTGGATCTACAAAAGGAGAGAAAAGTATTATGAAGAACATGAAATTGCAGAAGAGGATTGCAATTGCAATGTTAAGTAGTATTTCTTTTGTGTTAATGCTATTTAACTTCCCACTACCACCGTTTCCGGCATTTTTGGAAGTGGACTTTAGTGATGTGCCAGCCTTAATCGCAGCAATCACAATGGGGCCGCTCGCAGGTATTCTAGTCGAGTTATTTAAGAATGTGTTAGATTGGATTTTCTCAGGGAGTCCAACAGGTATGCCAGTTGGTCATATTGCAAACTTTACAACAGGCGTATTATTTATTATGCCAGTATATTTTGTCTATAAACGTCTTTCAAGTACGAAAGGCTTAACTACTGGATTTGTCGTTGGTACCTTAACAATGGCAGTAGGTATGAGTTTACTGAACTATCTGCTATTCTTACCTATGTATACGTACTTTTTAAATGTCCCAGCTACAACTGGAACAGCATTAACTAAAATGATTGTACTTGGTATACTACCCTTTAATATTATTAAAGGATTCATCGTTATGATAATATTCATGATATTGTTTAATAGCATGAAAAAATGGATTGAAAAACAAAGGATGCATTATTTAAATTAAACCTTCAGCCGATGTTGTAATAAAACATCGGCTTTTATAATTGTATAAAAAGATGAATGATTGTATAATACTGTTATTAAAAGAATATTCAGCACATTAAGTAGTATAATGGCGAAGAAACGAGAATGTTTAGTTTGAGGTTTTACGATGTTATATATTATCAACAATATATCTTTATCAACTTCCAAGAAAAGAAAGGATGTATGTGAATGGCTGAAAGAAAACTATTAAGCGCTTTTTTTACATCGATTATTTCCTTCTTTATATTACCTTTTTTATTTATGCAAGCAGATGAATATTTTCTACACAGCGCATTTGCATTAACCGTATATGTTGTTCCGATAATATTTACGTACGGTTTATTGGCTTCATATATAGCAGATAGAATAGCGGAACGTAAAATGAATGTGAGAGGTTACTCGCTGTTATTGCATATGGCTTTCGGAACAGGTATTGTCATTCCGATTACATTTGCTTATTACTCACAAGGTGGAGTTTGGTCTCTTCAAATAATAACAGCTGCTACTGCTGGTTTCATTTTAGGAAGCGTTTTCTTTTTCGTAGATTTAACGTTACGTAAAGTCGCTATTCGTATGACGCAATATTCTTATGAAGAGCAGAATATTTGAATGTAATATCAATTAGCAATGAGGTACTATACCTCATTGCTTTTTTTATGATAACAATAAAGTGAAAAAAGCTAAAGAAACAGGGCTACACTCTATACTAATAGCTGTAGGTGGAAAAAGAAGTGCCGATACAAATTGATAACTTAATAACAACAAAAGAAAAAGGTTTGTCATATTACTCTTATGAAGTAGAATGGAAAAGCCAATATCACATGCTTACGGAGATGTTTCCTATGCTATTTGTAATAGAAGTAGAGTAGACAGGTAGTTGAATTCGGTTATACTTTGAAAGCATTTAGTGATTCTCTTACATTTATATTAAATAAAAAAACCTGAGCATAACGCTCAGGCCTTCATCATTCTTTATGAGTTAAGGTCATTATAAAACTTACTATTAAAATAATTTCTTGTAGACTAAAAATGAAACCTACATAAGTTAATTGATAGTGTGGTGGAAACTTGAGAAAACGATAAAAAAGTACAATAATCTAAAATTACTCTACGAAATAAAGTGAAGGATGAACTGAAAATTTGCCTGGGATTAGAATATGACAAGCGGTAGCGACGCTATTTTGATTATTCCTTAAAAAGTCCCCCAATCGTCCCCCAACACAAAACAGAATAATGATGTATAATGATATAGGTGCTTTTTTTGAAAAGTGCTATAAAACAACAAATGCAAGAATAATGCTATACATTAAAACCCTATAACTATATCTTGCAAATATACACGATAGGTGGAAACAACATTGAATTACCATGTTTTACTTTATTATTTTTACACAACGATTGAAGACCCAGAAGCATTTGCTGCAGAGCATTTAGCTTACTGTAAATCAATTGAGTTAAAAGGTCGAATTTTAGTCGCTTCAGAAGGTATTAATGGAACAGTTTCAGGAACTGTGGAACAAACAGATGCTTATATGGCTCATATGAAAGCTGATCCTCGCTTTGACGGTATCGTTTTCAAAATTGATGAATCAGAGCAACATGCTTTCAAGAAAATGCATGTACGTCCAAGACCTGAGCTTGTAAATTTAAGCCTAGAAGACGATGTTAACCCGCATGAAATTACAGGTAATTATTTAGAGCCTGCAGAATTCTTAGAGAAGATGCAAGAAGAAAATACAGTAATCGTTGATGCACGTAATACGTACGAATTTGATGTAGGCCACTTCAAAGGTGCGATTCGCCCAGATATCGAGACGTTCCGGGATTTACCAGACTGGATTCGCGACAACAAAGAACTACTAGAAGGTAAGCAAATTTTAACTTACTGTACTGGTGGTATTCGTTGCGAAAAATTCTCAGGTTGGTTAAAACGTGAAGGTTTTGAAGATGTGAGTCAATTACACGGTGGGATCGTTACTTACGGAAAAGACCCTGTAGCTAAAGGTCAGCTTTGGGACGGTCAATGTTACGTTTTCGACGAGCGTTTAACTGTTCCCGTGAATCAAGTAGAGCATGTAATAGTAGGTCGTGATCATTTTGATGGCGAACCTTGTGAACGTTATATTAATTGTTCAAACCCTGAATGTAACAAGCAAATTATCGCTTCAAAAGAAAATGAAGATAAGCATTTAGGTGGCTGTACTCATGAATGTCGTGTACACCCTCGTAACCGCTATATCGCTCGTAATGGATTAACTGAGGTAGAAGTAAAAGAACGTTTAGAACAAATCGGCGAAGTGTTCGCTTAATCAAATTCAAAGAAGGCTGCCAAATGTGGGAATACCGCATACAATGGCAGCCTTTTATCCGTTTAATATACTAAGATAGCAGAAAGGAATTTATGATGCCGGCTTTAAAAGGAATAATTATTATTCAAAAAATGAAAGGACCGAATATCCTTTACATAGATAAAACTGCGCTTGCTAAATACTTTATTGATTTTGATGGAGAAGACGTGCAAATGAACTTACATTTGCAAAAGTCTCAATCACAAGAATATAAAGGTACAGCTGAAATTTTCTATTTTGAAGGAAAAGATGGTTATGGTGGCAACAAATTTGCCAATGATTTTTATATAGATGATCAAGACATCTTGGAATTATTAGAAGAACATGAAGGAGAAATAGTTGAATTAGTAGTCGAGTTAATAAAATAATAGGGACATGGAAGTTGAATCTAAAGTAAAAGCAGAAAAAGAGCCTATTGCTGCTCTTTTTCTGCTTTTTTCCGTGCCTCAAAGAAATCCAGTATGAATTTTTGGAATTGCTTTGCAGCAGGGGATAAATAGCGCCCCTCTGCCCAGGCCATGCCAATAATACGTTCACATTTCACATCACTGATATGAATTTTAGCAATTTTCCTAGGATTAATTTCCTCACCGTCTGGTAACAATGAAAAGCCAAGTCCATTTGCTACAAACCCTGCAACAGTCCCTACCTCATCACCTACAAAGGTGATTTTAGGTGTAATCCCGACTTTTTCGAAAATTTCATCAACCGTAATGCGTAAAGCGTACCCTTTTTTTAACAAAATAAATGATTCATCAGCTAATTCTTTAAGTGTAATACTCTTTTTCATAGCTAGTGGATGATAAATAGGAACAATTAGATACAACTCATCTCGCCATAATTCAGTCCATTGAATAGGTTTTTCGACTTCCATCGCTGCTAGTAAGGACAGATCAAGCTCACCTGATTTTAATTGCTTCAATTGTGTATGTGTATGATTTTGAATAAGTTGAAAATGGATATCAGGGAAATCTTTGCGGAATAGACGTATTAAATCAGGTACTACATTTGTACCTAGTGTATGTAAGAAGCCTAGTGCAACTTCACCTTGATTAGGGGCGACGAGCTCTTGAATTTCATGTAAGCCATCCTGATATTCCTGCATAATATTATTTACACGTTTTAAAAACATAGCACCGTAACGATTTAAAATAATTGAACGTCCTTGCCTTTCAAATAATGGTACGCCTAACTCATCTTCAAGACGTGCGATAGAGCGACTAAGTGCAGGTTGTGAGATAGATAAAAGCTCTGCTGCGCGGGTCATATGTTGGATATTAGCTAGTTTTTGGAAGTATTCGAGTTGTTGCCATTCCATGAAAAGACCACCTTTTTTATAGTGAATCAATTGATACCTTTTATGCATGATAATGATAAGAATTATAAATTATACATTATTAATCGTCAATGTTAATATGAGGTAGACATAAAATAGACACAACAAAAATATTGACATTTTTAAGTAGATATTTTGTTGAGAAAGACAGTCTTTACATAGAAATGAAAACATTTCTAATGTTTTAAAGATTTTTTAAAGAAAATTAAATTAAATATGTTTTATATAAACGGAATGGCGAAAGCCAGAAATTAATTACTTGTCGATTACAAAGGAGATAGTCAAAATGAAACTAGTCGCACCTAAATCTTTTACACTTGAGGGAGGAAGTAAAGCAGTATTATTACTTCATGGCTTTACAGGAAGTACAAAGGATGTAAAAAGATTAGGAAAACATTTGCAAGATCGAGGATATACAGTTCATGCACCGATGTATAAAGGTCATGGTGGATCACCTGAAGAATTACTTGAGACAGGTCCTGAAGACTGGTGGAATGATGTTGTTGCAGGCTATAACCATTTAAAAGACCAGGGATACGAAGATATTGCAGTAGTTGGTATTTCACTTGGTGCAGTATTCTCATTACGCGTAGGAGAAGAGTTCCCCGTAAAAGGCGTAGTATCAATGTGCGCACCAATCAAGCGTGATAATACTGATGGGCTTTTTGATCGTCTTTATGACTATGCTAAAATATATAAATCATTTGAAGGAAAAACAAGAGAACAAATCATTGCTGAACTTGAAAGTTTAAAAGCAACACCAAAAGGCTCATTAAATGATATTCAAAAAATCACAGAAGAAACTTGTGAAGACTTACATGAAATCACAGCACCGACATTAGTTATGCAAGGTGCTTTAGATGCACCGATTTACCAAGAAAGTGCACCATTTATCTATGAACAAGTTGATGCAGAAGAAAAAGATATCATCTGGTATAAAGAATCTGGGCACATCATTACAACAGGTAAAGAACGCGATAAAGTGTGTGAAGATGTAACGGATTTCCTAGATCAAATTGATTGGTCAATCGCTAACTAATAATTTCTGGCATAAGAGAGGCACCCAAGTTAATATACTAACTTGAGTGCTTTTTCATTTGTTGAGCCTTCATAAATGTAACAGTTCGTGCTGTTGAATCATATAAACACCATTCTCTGGACCCTATTACAGCACCAACATTAACACCATATTTTTTTTCCTTCAATTGAATAGGTTTACCATAAGTAAATGATTTTTTTTTACCTTTTTTATAAAATGCGGAATCATGGCTATGACCAAAAAAGAAGACGGATTGTTTAGCTTCTGTAAACAGGGGCTTCCAATCTAACGACCACTTAAATTGATGTCCATGTATAATGAGTGCGCCATCAATATTTAGTATCTCTGGAAGTTCTAGGAAAGTTTGGAGGCCCGTTACTTGCATAATACGCTCTTCCTGATTTCCTCGTACAGAAGGGAACTGTAACAAATTGCTAAAGTACTCTGAATTCTCAGCAGCTTCTTCAAATGCTAGACCCCTAATGTTTTTTGCTCTCTTTTTTCCTATTTTGCATTCAAATAAATCACCTAAACCAATGATTGTGGCATCTTCAGCCGTTTCATTTATATGTTTTAAAACTGCGTTAGTATCTTCAAAACACGAGTGCAAATCTCCAATCAATGCATACTTCATTTAGGTAATCATCCTCTCAAAAATATATTAGAAATAATAGCATACATTAAATTACCAGTAAAATAACCATTAATAGATAAAAATAGTATAGCTACTTGTCGATAAATGTAATCACTTTACAAAGCATTTATTAAATAGATGTGTAGTGTATCGACTTTAATAAGGAGACAAATTTATCTAATTGTTACAAAAACATGACACGAATTACGCTTTTATTAAGGTTGGGAAATTCAGTGCCCATTTTTTACAAGGCATGGTAGAATAAACGAGTGAGAAATTTGGAAACTGAAATAATGATTAGAGAAATGAGTTGACTAAGTTTGAAGATGAATACGAAATGGGGCCGCACCGCGGTTATGACATTAGCGTTAACAAGCGCCTTTATGTACACCGCGCAACCTCTACAAGCAGATGCAGCAACATCACAAGAAATGACACAAAAAAAAGTAAAGATAGATAAGAAAATCAAAAAGCTAGATAATGAGATTAAAGATTTAAAAAAGAAATTACAAAAAAAGACGGAAGCCTACAAAGTAACTCAAAAAGACTTAAAAAAAGTGAATGCTTCAATTATGGAAACTGAAGAGCGTATAAATAATCGTTCAGAAATAATCGACGATCGACTTAAAGCCTATCAAAAAAATGATAGCACAGTTAGCCCATACATAGAGGCAGTTCTTGGTTCTGACAGTATTACAGACTTAGTCAGTAGAGCAATGAGTGTTAAAACAATTATTGATGCAGACCAAGACTTGTTAGAAGAACAGGAAGCTGATAAAGAAAAATTGGCTGATCAAAAAGTTGCTTTAGAAAAAACACAGGCAAAATTGCAAAAACAATTCCAACAAATGCAAGAGGAAGAAAATGCACTTGAAACAAAAAAGGCTGAAAATAAAGTAGAATCATTAGAGCTAAAAAAACAAATTGCCTCTAAAAAAGAGGAAGAACGCATTGCAAAAGAGTTGAAAGAAAAAGAAAAAGAAGCTCAGAAGTTAAAGGATCTACAGAATACACGATTTGTAAGCGATGATAATAATGTTGAGAATGGAACTAATGCTGGAAATGGGAATAATGGTGGTAGTCCAGATGACGGCAATCAATCAGCACCGAATGTTTCAGGTTCACAAGCTGCAACAGAAGCCATTGCAGAAGCTAGTAAATATTTAGGTACTTCTTATGTATGGGGTGGAAGCAATCCTAGTTCAGGGTTTGATTGTTCAGGTTTAACGCAGTGGTCATTCAAACAAGCAGGATACTCACTTCCAAGAACAGCTGCACAGCAATATTTAGCAACTAAAAAAATTGACCGTAGTAGTGCCAAAGCTGGGGATTTAGTATTCTTCAGTTACGGTTCAGGTGTTGCACACGTTGGAATATACTTAGGGAATAATAGGATGTTAGATGCACAAAATAATGGTGTCGTTGTTGAATCATTAGATTGGTGGAATCAATATTTAGTAGGATTTGGCCGTGTCTCGGGTGTAAACTAAACAAGCATAAAAGCTCTTTGATCATAAAAGAGCTTTTTTTATGAGAAAAATAATACAATAATGTGATTTTTCGTTTATCCGGATATATAAAATAGTCCTCACCAATCGTGCTTGCATATCCGATGCAAATAATGCATAGCTTAAATGATTCACAATTAATTATTTCTGTTTGAGAATTTTTCCATTAATTATTTGGATGAAAGTGATAGGGGAATTATTGTTAACTCTTTTTGGTATTATGAGCCCAGATGTGGATACGGCTTAATTACATACCGAACACATTTGGAAGGATGGAAAGACGGTTTTTAAATAGGCAATGGGGATTGCAAACACCTTTGCAGTCGCGTTTTTCCTATATTTAGTATAGTAGGACTTAGAGCTTTTATAAAAAGTAACCAAATGTTAGATAAATTAGAGGGAGGCGAAGAGCATAAGGAAGTTCTCCTGCATATAAACAAGGACTTTTATCAAGTGAACTATATCCAAAAGTGGTAGTGTTTTTCTGACGCTTTTAACTCAATTTGTAACAAGTGAAAATGTTTCTTATTGATTTTGACTTAACCTTTGTACTTGAAAAAGACCTTTACGCAAAACGCTGGGATTTTTGGTTTATTATATAAAATAATAGGGTAAATGTCTTGGGGAGAATAGAATTCTAGCAGCGAAATGATTATATAGATTAATAGACAAATATTATATTGAAGTACATTAAAATATTATCTTTTTTGATTCAAGATAGATAGTGTTAGGCGGCAATGGGCTATCGTGAGGTAATTCATCGCCAATTGATATGTGATGATGATTAAAATTCATAGGTATTAAGTCATGAGTGACGAGGATTTCATAGTTGGAAAACTTATGAATATGCTATTGTGGCTATAATATTATTTTACTTATTAATCAAAAAGAAGGATAAAAAGTACTTTGGATATGTATTAATTTGTCGATTATTTGATAGATTTTCGCTATAATAGTAATTGTAAATATTGAATAGAGAAAGTAGTGAACGATTATGGCAACAGCATCACACGCAGTAGAAATTCCATTACCAGCGACGGAAGTTTGGGATTTTGTAAGCAATATGGAGAAATGGGCAACACTTGTGCCTGGATATAGAGAACATGAAATTATCAATGATCGTCAATCTACTTGGACATTTGCTGGAAATGTCGGTGTCTTGAAAAAAACTGTAAAAGTACAAATAGATATTATTGATTGGATAGAGCCAACTAAAATTACATTTAACCTCATTGGTTTAACAGATAAATTTACTGGAAATGGCTATTTTGAAGCAACAGCATTAGAAGCAGAAAAAACCGAAATGGTCGGTTACTTAGAAGTAAATGCTGGCGGTTTAGTAGCACCTGTTTTAAATCCAGTATTCAAAGCGGTATTACCAAAAGCAACAACTATGCTAACTGAGCGTGTTGCAAATAAGATCCGATTAGTCCAAGTTTAATAGCGAAAATCGTCAAAAGTCTCTCCGATTGGAGAGACTTTTTTGATTTCTGCTTTCAGACCTTTTTCTGAAAGATAGCAGTGAGCAATCCATCAACACCAAAAACGGGTTCATTTGATTCAGCAATTCTCATATTTCGTACTTCAATACACTCAAAGTCATGGAAAATCCTTCTTAGCTTTTCTTCTGTAAATCCTAAACCTCCCTGTAAACTTTTTATCCTGTACACTTCCCAATCTGAAATACTAGAACCTCCAATAGGTCCATCTTCGATAAAACAGTTAATAGCAAAGTAACCGTTTTGCTTTAGCGATTTTTTAATTAAATCTCTGTAATCCATTCTCCTATGTGGTGCAATATGATGAAAACAACCTGAATCATAAACTAAATCATATTTCGAATCTTCGATATTTAAATCGAAAATATTATGATTTATAAAATTGATTGACATATTTTTTTCAATCGTTCTGTCCGTAGCCCATTTTAACGATTCAATAGATAAGTCTACTGCATCTACTTTATATCCTTTTTCAGTTAGGTATATTGCATTTCTACCTGGTCCACATCCCAACTCTAATGCATTACCAGAGTTTAAAAGTTGTCGGTCGAAATAACTGACTAGGTTTTCATCCGGTTTGTTTTCAAAAAAAGGAATCCTCTTTTTACGATCTGAATAAAACTCATCCCAAAATTGTTCGGGTTCTCGAAGTAAATTATCTAACATACTTTTTAAATCATCATAATTATTAATGTACTCCATGCTGTCTCCCCTTTTAATTGATGTATGTTACTAAATTAGCTTATCAAAAATTAGGTATTTTATGGTTACAAATACATTAATTGATTATTAAAAGTGAAAGGGATTAACAGTAGATAGTTCATCAAAAAGCTGTTTAAATAAACATACGATCTCTTATATGCTACTCAATTGAAAATATAGATAATTGTACGATGAGTTAATAAAACTAAAAGAGAATATTGTTAAACGGTTTTTAAGGGGCATCCACTTATTTAACAAGAGAACCTTTTTTACAATTATTACAATAATATTTCAGTAGAAGCACTAAATTAAGTAGGTTTGCAGCAAAGTTAGCTTTGTTTTTTATTAGCATCTATTATTAAAAAAATACAACTTATAGTCGTAGTTATTCTATTTTAGGTATTCGAAACGATACAAGAAGAGACATTCTTTTATCTTTTTAGAGAAATCTCCAAAAACAATAAGTAAATTTCATATTTTACACTATATCAATATCACTGATTATTCATTATCATTTAAATATTCAGAAAAAAGGGGGTTTCCGATGACGAAAACGATGAGCAAAAAGCCAAAAAAGAAGATAATTGAACGATTTTTAGATGGAGTAGAGAAAGCGGGTAATAAATTACCCGATCCTGTGACGCTCTTCGTCATAATGGCGTTTTTAATCTTAGGAATGTCATGGATAATGGCAAAGTTCAATGTTTCGGCTGTGAAACCTGGGACAGATGAGAGAATTGCCGTTATCAATTTACTTAATCAAGAAGGTTTAATACGTATTTTAGGTGAAATGCAGTCAAATTTTACCTCATTCCCACCTCTTGGAATGGTTATTGTTTCAATGCTTGGTATCGGTTTAGCAGAGCAAACGGGTTTGATCGCAGCATTGATGAAAAAATCTGTGATGAGTGCTCCACAGAAACTGATTATTCCATTTTTAATATTAACAGGATTGGTAGGGAACGTAGCTGCAGATGCAGCATTCATAGTTTTACCACCAATTGCTGCTTTAATCTTTATGAGTATTGGACGAAATCCACTTGTTGGTTTAGTCGTTACATATGCCGCGATTGCGGGAGGTTTTAGTGCTAACTTGTTAATTAGTTCGCTTGATGTTCTATTACTTGGTATAACAGAATCTGCAGCCCGGTTAGTAGATCCTGAATATACTGGTCGAGCAACAATGAACTATTATTTCCTTATTGCTTCAACATTTGTTTTAGTTGCTTTAGGAACATTTGTAGCACATAAATTTACAATTCCACGTTTTGGAGAATTTAAAGGTGAGTTGGAAAAACTTGAGCCTATTACTCCTCTTGAACATAAAGGTTTGAAATGGGCAGGTATTGTCACAGCAATATATGTTATTATTCTATTAATTGCAGTTGTACCATCTAATGGTATTTTACGTGACCCCGAAACAGGTGGATTCTTATCTTCACCGTTTATGACGGGTATTGTACCAATCATGTTATTTTTCTTCCTGTTGCCTGCTTTAGCTTATGGAATTGTTACAAGAAATATTAAGAGTGACAAAGATGTCGCAGAGAAAATGTTTAAATCTGTTGCAGATATGGCTTCATTTATTGTATTAGCTTTTGTAGCAGCTCAAATGATTGCTTATTTTGGATGGAGTAATATAGGTCCGATTTTAGCGATTAAAGGTGCCGAACTATTACAAGCGATGGATTTTACAGGTTTACCAATGATAATTGGCTTTATCGTAATATGCGCAAGTATAAATATGCTAATTGCTAGTGCTTCTGCTAAATGGGCATTATTAGCACCAATCTTTGTTCCAATGTTCATGTATTTGGATTATAGCCCAGCACTAACACAGGCTGTTTATCGTGTAGGGGATTCGATAACGAATCCGATAACACCAATGCTTGCTTACTTTGCCATTCTTTTAGCCTTTGCTAAAAAATACGATAAAAATATTGGTATAGGAACTTTGATTTCCGCTTTACTACCATACTCAGTTATCTTTGCGATTGGATGGATTTTGTTGTTTAGTATTTGGTTCTTATTAGGATTACCACTTGGACCTGGTGATTCAATCTACTTAAAGTGAGGGAATTTAAATGGAAAAATTATATGATTTATTGAAAGATAATTACGGTGAAATGATTGAAATTAGACGATTCCTACATGAAAATCCGGAATTATCTTTTGAGGAAGTAAATACGCCTAAATATATTGCTGAATATCATCGTAACCTTGGGCATGAAGTAACTGAAGGTGTAGGCGGACGAGGTGTAGTTGCAAAATTGCATGGTGCAAAACCAGGTAAGACTGTCGCACTTCGAGCAGACTTTGATGCTTTAGCGATTCAAGAACTAAATGATATCCCTTATAAATCTAGAGTAGATGGCGTTATGCATGCATGTGGGCATGACGGTCATACTGCAACACTTTTAGTACTAGCTAAAGTATTAAATAAGCTTCAAGCAGAGTTAGAAGGAACAATCGTATTTATCCACCAGCACGCTGAAGAACTTGCTCCTGGTGGGGCAATTGCAATGATAGAAGATGGTTGTTTAGAAGGAGTAGACGTTATATTTGGTACACATTTATGGGCTCCTGAACCAGTAGGGAATATTATGATAAAAGATGGTCCTTTAATGGCAGCGGCTGATGGCATCTATATTACTGTGAAAGGAAAGGGCGGACATGGCTCCGATCCAAGTAATACAAAGGACTCAATCGTAATTGCTGCTCAATTTATCACAAATCTACAGCAACTAGTTGCTCGCCGTGTAGACCCGATTAAACCAGCTGTAGTTTCAATAGGACATATTGAAGCGCTAAATCCTTTTAATGTAATTGCAGACTCTATTTACATGAAAGGTACGGTTCGTACATTTGATGAGGATACACGCGATTTATTGGAAAAAGAAATTGAAGAAGTATTAAAAGCTTCATGTTATTTAACAAAAGCAGATTATGAATATAATTTTGTACGTGGGTATCCTGCTGTTGTGAATCATACGAAAGAAACGGAATTCATTATGGATTTAGTACCACAAGTTCCAGGTGTGGATGAACTTCGTGTTTGTGAGCCGGTAATGGGTGGAGAAGACTTTGCCTATTATCTAAAACATGTCCCTGGTACCTTCTTCTTTACAGGTGCGAAAGATCCGAATTGGGAAGAGGTTTTCCCTCATCATCATCCTAGATTTAATATTGATGAGCGTGCTATGTTAATAGCTGCAAATACTTTAGGCGCTGCAACACTGAAATATTTGGCTGAAAACAAGAACAACTAATAAAATGTATAAAAATGAAAATCCACGAGAGTTTTAGTCTCGTGGATTTTTTATGGTTGCTGTTTATATAAAAACAAAGCAGCTTGTATATTCATAGAATGCTGACTATCGTTTAAATCAAGTTGGAGTTTTTCTTCTATTTGTTGGATTCTATAGTAGACTGTATTTTGATGCATATGCATTCGTTCTGCAGTTTGAGCAACATTTTTATGACAATGAAAATAATTAATAAGTGTATCTAATAAGTCGTTCTTAGTAAGTTTGTTATCTTGAGAGGGTAAGATAGGATTCAATATTTCTTCGATAAAATATTGTTTTTCTATGGAAGACATAGATAGTAGATAACGATATATTCCAAGTTTTTTATATGAAATAATTGTTCCATCTAGTAAGTGTTGAGTATTCTGTAAGAGTTCTAGATCCTGATAAGATGCTAATATTCCACCAATATTAGTTATAATTCGACCAATTAAAATTCGTTCATTATTTTGTAGAGTAATATATTTATTAAGAGAATTTTCGATGTTCTCATGTGGATCTCTTAAGGCAATTAAAATAATTAAAGAATCTTTATGTGGAAAAAATATGCAGTTCCCAATTGGTTGGAATTTATTTTGATATTGAGTTTCTAGATTTAGTAAGTTTGCATAATTCGTCTCGTTAAAACCTTCTTGCTTATAAGAAAGTAAGCAGTATGCCTGAAAGTATGTATCATCTAGAATCGTGTTTAATGTCTGAACTGATTGATCAATCAGTAATTCTCGAAAGAGTGCCATTCTTTCTTGGACTTTTGATTCTAAAAATTTTTGCTCCTTCATTTGTTCAATAGCCATTATTGCAGTGCCATGGGATAGGGTTAATTTTGAATAAATATCTAGTGAATTTGTAGGGCAAATAACTAGAAGATAACCGGTTATACCATATAAAGATGATATTTTGAAAATATATCCAGTCATTTCGTTGGGCAAATTAACTTGAAAATACTGTTTTTTTGAAGGGAATTGATAAAGTGATTGTTCTATCCAATCTATTATCAATGGTAGATTCATATTAGTACTTGTATGGCTACCAAACAAATAATGACCATTTGCATCAAAATACAAGATTTCTTTGTCAATCATACTTGCTAATGATAAAATAATCTGTTTTGTATCACGTTCATTTAATATAATTTCATTTAAATTATGGTGAGATGCTAATGTTGAACTCAAAGTTTGTGCGCGTTTTTCTTTTTCCTCAAGATTTTGACTAAGTATTAAGACCATTGCAATTTGAGTAGCAATTGCTTCAACAAATCCTATTTCTTCTTCAGTGAAATCTTCATCTGAGAAGAAATTATCTAAAGTTAAGACACCGATTTTTGTCTCCTTATAGGTAATAGGTACTGAAAGGCAGCTTTTCGGTGGAAATTGCTGAATGGAAGATTTTAAGTAATATTGATAATTAGGTTCTTTCATGTTACTCATTGCCTTTTTTACTTCTCTTTCACCATGGATAACTAATGTCTTTCCAGTTTTAAATACAGTGCCGGATATACCTTCTCCAGGAGCGAGCCTGCTATGAATATAATATTCTTCTTTAAAATTAACTGCTGCTTCAATAATGAGAGTCTCTTGTATCGTATCCCACAAAAGTAAGAAACCACCGTCTGCGTTATCGATTGTATCGATAACGACTTCAATTATTTTCTGAACATCGGTAGTATTTTCTATGTTTTTGGTAATTTCTATAAAGGCTTGCCATTGCTTTACTAATCCTGTTTCTCTAATTTGCATATAATGAGCTCCGTTTATTTAATTGGTTTATCTATAAGACAATGAAATAGATTTAAAAAGTAGCAACATCGTATGAATGAAAGACACTTTAAGCTGAAAGTCTGTTTAAGAATATTGACTTACAAATAGATGTGTACCTTAAAAATAAGTTAAATATATGAATTCTCCAGCTTCGCATACAAAATAATTCAATGGTTATAGCTCGCATGGACCCAATTTTAATATTAATATCTGGTGTGTCCAAAATTATAGCCTGTATTTATTATTTTATCATAACTATTCCGATAATTTAGAAAAATAATTACAAAAAGGAAACTGATAAGCAACTAGGGTAGTGATTCCATCAAAAAACAAAGAAACAAGCATGAGGAATCCTTTTAATTTCTTCTACTAACTATTTTTAAATTAGATTTACTCTTTCAAGACACTTTCCATGTCGTCCCCTGTATCTTCAATTTTACCTTCAGGTTTGATTTCAATAATTTATTTATCACCATCATTTTATAGTCTCCTCTTATTTTTAATAACACTATTACTAATCTTAATAGTTAGAATATTCTGTGTAAATGATGTATTATTTTGAAATTTAAACAATGGTTCTGTCGAAAACATATACTTCTAGGGAAATTTGTTTTAATATACACAAAATGTATATTTAATCTTTGAACAATATATATTTTTTTAATTAAGGGGGTAATTTTATGGGTGAAGAATTAGTTAATGTTATTCGAGGTGGGCTTATTGAGAGTGTACATAGTGGACATATTGCAATTGTAAATTCTCACGGTGAACTTCTTTATGAGATGGGTAATCCTTACAAAAAAGTATATGCCAGATCATCTATGAAACCTATACAAGCTATACCGATTGTTGAACAACAGGTGGACGAAACGTATTTTTTTGAAGATGCAGATCTCTCTCTTTGTTGTGCATCGCATATAGGGGAACCCATGCACACAGAAAGAGTACAAAATTTACTTGAAACAGCTTTAATGGGCGTTTCCAATCTAAAGTGTGGTGCGCACCCTCCTAGAATAGAAGAAGAATATAAAAAGCTATTGCAGGAAGGAAAACCAATTACTGCAATATATAATAATTGCTCTGGCAAACATACCGGAATGCTCCTAACAGCAAAAGTGATGGGGGAGGACTTGGAAAACTACTTCCTTCTCGAACATCCTGTCCAGCAAAGAATTCTCGATACAATTAGTGAAGTTTGTGAATATCCAAGGGAGCAAATTGATATTGGTATAGATGGCTGTGGTGTACCAGTACATGGCTTACCCCTTTATAACATAGCGTTAGGATATGCCCGAATGTCAAACCCGCAGAATCTCTCTCAAAGTAAACAACATGCTAGTCGAAAAATTATTCAAGCGATGACTTCAGCTCCTGAGATGGTAGGTGGGACAGATACATTTTGTACGAGCCTAATGACCGTAACAAAGGGCAAGTTGTTTGGAAAAGCGGGTGCTGAGGCAGTATATTGCATTGGTCATATTGATACAGGTATTGGTATAGCGATTAAGATTGATGATGGTAATAGTCGTGCAGTTTATCCTGTAGCTGTGGAAGTCCTGAAACAATTAAATCTAATTACTAAAGAAGAAATAGAATCTTTGAAACCATTTCATGAAACACCATTAAAAAATGTAAGAAAACAGATAGTGGGAACAGTGATACCTAAATTTATGCTTCATCGTACCAATGATATAACATCAAAATGATAAGGGGAGTGGTTTTAATGTTTAAAAGAAGGTCATTAATTTTGCTTAGTATGTTGTTGGTTTTATCGCTAATTTTAGTAGCTTGTTCAGGAGAAAAATCATCTGAAGAATCTTCATCAAAAGGCAATTCAGGAGCGAAGAAAGATCTAGTTGTAGCTGTAAGCGCTAACTTTGTAACATTAGATCCGCATGATTCTAATAATACACTTGATAACTCTGTCCAAAAAACAATGATGGAAGGATTATTAGGTTTTGACAAGGATATGAAAGTAATTCCTAAGTTAGCAGAAAGCTATGAGGCAAATGGCGATGCTACGGAATTTACATTTAAGCTTAGAAAAAATGTTAAATTCCAAGATGGTACAGATTTTAATGCAGATGCTGTAAAAGTGAATTTTGACCGTATATCTAATCCAGATAATGCTCTAAAAAGATACAGTCTGTTTTCTAATATTAAAGAAACTACTGTTATAGATGATTACACTGTTAAATTTACTTTAAAAGAATCTTTTGCTGCAATGATTAATAATTTTGCACATCCATCGGCAATGATTCATAGCCCGAAATCTCTAGAAGAAAAGAAAAAAGAAGTTAGTAAAGGACCTGTAGGAACGGGGCCATACGAATTCGTATCTTGGGACTCCAGCGATATTATTAAAGTGAAAAAATTCGATGGGTATTGGAATGCAGATGGTCCAAATGCAGACTCTATAACATTTAAGCCAGTTCCTGAAAATGGTGCAAGAACAGCTATGATTCAAACAGGAGAGGCGGATTTTGTATATCCAGTTCCAACGGAGCAAATAGACTCACTTAAGAATTCTGGCGTGTCTGTTGAAAATAATCCTTCCATTGTTGTGAACTACTTATCTATGAACGTGAAGAAAAAACCATTTGATGATATTCGAGTTAGACAAGCATTAAATTATGCTATTGATAAAGAAGCGTTGATCAAAGTTGTATACAACGATTATGCAAGCCAAGCTACGTCTGTAATCGGGAAACAAGTAAAATTCTACTCAGAGCAAGAACCATTTGCCTATGATGTAGAAAAAGCAAAAGCTTTACTGAAAGAGGCAGGGTTAGAAAAAGGTTTTAAAACAAAAGTATGGGCAACTAATTCATCAAATTATATTAAAGCAATGGAATTCATTCAGCAATCATTAGCAGAATTGAAAATCGATTTAGAGGTAGTACCTATGGAAAGTGGTACTTTAGATAGTTCACTTTGGTCAGTAGATAAACCTGAGGATTCTAAGGTGGAATTATACTTCGGCGGATGGTCACCATCAACAGGTGAAGCCGATTGGGGAATTCGACCATTGTTAGGAGGAGATTCATTCCCTCCGAATTCTTATAATATTTCTTACTATTCAAATGAGAAGGTAAATAAATTACTAAAAGATGCTCTAGCAACATCTGATGAAGGAGCACGTACAAAAGCATATAACGAAATTCAAAGCACAATATGGAATGAAGTTCCTTGGGTAGCAGTATCTAATCCAGATACGATTTTTGCGAAGAAAAAGAACATTGACGGAATGGTATTACTACCAGATGGTTCATTATCTATCGATCAATTAATAATCGAATAATGAGTCAAATTAAGCGCTATATAAATTAAATATAGCGCTTAATTATTCAATTTGCTGTTAGAGGAGATGATCATTAATGCTTCAATATTTGCTTCGAAGGTTGTTAGGAATGATACCTATTCTGTTTATTGTTACGATCATCGTTTTTTTATTTGTACATTTGATACCTGGAGATGCCGCCCGATTAGTAGCGGGACCTGATGCAAATAAAGAAACAATTGAACTGGTTCGGAAGGATTTAGGTTTAGATAAGCCAATGCACGAACAATATTTTACATTTATCGGTAATTTAATGAAGGGTGATCTCGGAACTTCATTAAAGACACATAAACCCGTTTTTGACGAATTAGCAGGCAGATTTATACCTACTTTTTGGTTAACTTTTTGGAGCATGTTATGGGCATGTATTGTAGGTATCCTAATAGGCATAGTATCTGCTGTAAAAAGAAATAAGTGGCAGGATTATACTGGCATGTTGATAGCAGTTGTAGGAATTTCAATCCCTTCTTTCTGGCTAGGATTACTTTTAATGCAATTATTCTCTGTTAAATTGGGGTGGTTACCAACAGGGGGCTTAGAGGATTGGCGAGGATACATTCTTCCCTCTATTACGCTTGGAACAGGGGTTGCCGCTATAATTGCCCGATTCTCTAGGTCTTCACTAATGGATGTACTAAAAGAAGACTATATTAGAACAGGACGAGCTAAAGGATTTGCAGAAAATAGCCTTGTAAAAAGACATGCAATAAAAAATGCGATGATTCCTGTCATAACAATGACGGGATTACAATTCGGATTTTTATTGGGGGGCTCAGTTGTTACAGAAACTGTTTTCAGCTTCCCTGGTTTAGGCCGATTATTAATAGATGCAATAGCAACACGGGATTATCCTATTATCCAAGCTGAAATCTTATTATTTTCGGTAGAGTTTATACTTATTAACTTAGTTGTGGACTTAATGTATGGATTTTTAAACCCACAAATTCGTTACTCTTAAGGAGGCGAAAAAATGCAAAAAACAAAAGAATTAGAAGTAATAGAAGAAGTATTACCGCAATCATATGAAAAGACAGTAAGAAAATCGCCTGCAAAAGAGTTTTGGAAAAAATTTAAAAAGCAAAAGTTAGCACTTATTGCAGGTGTATTTATAATTTTTTTAATTGTTATTTCGATAATTGGACCTTTTATTGCACCCTTTAATTATGCCAAACCAGATTATATGCAGGCTTTGCAAGGACCATCTTGGGAACATTGGGCTGGAACTGATGCGTTTGGACGAGATATATTTAGCAGAATTATTGTAGGTACAAAAATTTCATTGCTAGTAGGATTTACTTCTGTATTCGCTGGAGCAGTAATAGGAACTATTTTAGGGCTGATTAGCGGTTTTTATGGGAAGTGGATAGATAGCATCATTATGAGATTTTGTGATGTACTCTTTGCATTTCCTGGAATCCTTTTGGCGATTGGTATTATCGCTATTTTAGGCCCTGGTTTAGAAAATGTTGTTGTTGCTGTAGCAATTTTTACAATACCAATGTTTGCTAGGATAGTTCGAAGTAATACTTTAATGCTTAAATCATCACTGTATGTTGAGGCTACCAAATCATTAGGGGCAAAAAACTTTAGAATCATTTGGCGTCACATATTCCCAGGTGCTATTTCAAGCATAATTGTATATTTTACAATGCGTTTAGGTACCTCCATTTTAACAGCAGCAAGTTTAAGCTTTTTAGGACTGGGTGCACAACCACCTTCACCAGAATGGGGAGCTATGCTAAGTGCAGGACGAGATTATTTAGGTTCCGCGCCACATATTACAATCTTTCCAGGGATGGCAATTATGTTAACTGTACTTGCCTTTAATCTATTTGGTGATGGTTTGCGTGATGCGTTAGATCCGAAAATCAAAGATTAGAAAGGAGTTACCTTGATGGTTAGTAAATTACTTGAGGTTACAGATTTAGAAACGCATTTTATCAGTGACGATGCAACTGTTAAAGCTGTTGATAATGTTTCTTTTTATATTAATAATGCTGAAACACTAGGTATTGTAGGCGAATCTGGCTGTGGTAAAAGTGTGACTTCCTTATCCATTATGCGTTTACTTAAAAATACCCCGGGGAAGATTGTTGGGGGTGAAATTACATTTCTAGATCAAAATTTGTTGAATTTATCAGAGAAAGAAATGCAAGCGTTACGTGGAAACCAAATCGCAATGATATTCCAAGAACCTATGACCTCATTAAATCCAGTATACAAAATTGGTAGACAAATAGAAGAAGGTATTCGTCTACACTTGAAGTTGGATAAGGCAGCTGCAAAAGCACGCGCTTTGGAAATGTTAGAGGTAGTAGGAATACCAAGGGCAAAAGACATTTTAAATGAATACCCTTATCAACTTTCAGGTGGTATGAGGCAAAGAGTTATGATTGCCATGGCAATGTCTTGTGTACCTAAGCTATTAATCGCTGATGAACCTACTACAGCTCTTGATGTGACGATTCAAGCGCAAATTTTAGATTTAATGAGAGATTTAAGAAAAAATAGTGATACCTCAATTTTGATGATTACGCATGATTTAGGTGTTGTTGCAGAAATGTGCGATCGAGTCATTGTAATGTATGCTGGACAAATTGTAGAAGAGGCAACTGTTTTAGAACTATTTGAAAATCCACAACACCCTTATACTAAGGGATTGATTAATTCTATACCAAAACTAGGAAACTATACTGATAAGCTAGATTCTATTCCTGGTAATGTACCAACTCCTGAAAATATGCCAACAGGATGTAGATTTGCTCCGCGATGCAGTTTTGTAATAAAACGGTGTTTGACGGAGGCCCCAATGCTAAATGTAGTGCAAGAAAATCATTCTTGTCGCTGCTGGTTAAGCGAGGTGGAAAAGAATGACTGACATCTTATTAGAAGTAAAGAATCTTAAAAAGCATTTTGTACAAAACAAAGGTATTCTGAAAGGGAAAAAAAGCGTTGTTAAAGCAGTAGATGGTGTTGATTTCTTTATATTTAAAGGTGAGACTTTAGGAATAGTAGGAGAGAGTGGTTGTGGAAAATCTACAACAGGTAAGATGATTATGCAATTATTGGAACCTACGGAGGGGGAAGTATTCTTCGAGGGTACAGATATTGTGAAAATGCCACAAAGTGACATTCGTCATTTACGAAAAGAATTTCAAATGATATTTCAAGATCCTTACGCCTCATTAAATCCAGGCATGAAAGTTAGAGAAATTTTACGTGAACCTTTCATCATTCATGGCTATAACAGAAAAGACATAGATGCTAAAGTAACAGAGTTATTAAAAGTTGTTGGATTAAATACCTATCATGCTGACAGATACCCACATGAATTTAGTGGAGGACAGAGACAAAGGATTGGTATAGCTAGGGCACTTGCACTCAACCCAAAGCTAATTGTAGCAGATGAGCCTGTTTCAGCTTTGGATGTATCGATTCAATCACAAATATTAAACTTAATGAAAGATTTACAAAAGAGTTTTAACCTGACATATCTTTTTATTGCACATGATTTAAGTGTTGTAGAACATATAAGTGACCGTATTGCGGTAATGTATTTAGGGAATATAGTAGAATTAGCAGATAAACAAAGCTTATATAAGGAACCATTACACCCTTATACACAAGCCCTATTATCAGCTATACCTGTTCCAAACCCAAAAATGAAAAAAGAAAGAATTATATTAAAGGGCGATATTCCTAGTCCAGCAGATCCACCAAAAGGTTGTGTGTTCCATACTAGATGTCCACTTGTAATGGAATCATGCAAAACTATAAAACCTCAACTTAAAGAAGTAGAAAGCAATCATTTTGTTGCCTGTCACTTGTATAACAAATAAATATTTTAGCTAAATATAGAAAATGGAAAAATAATAGCCCCTATTTGGACAAATCAAATGGGAGTTATTATTTTTTCCTATTATATTGTATAAAATATCAAGGGAATGAAACGACAAACCAATTAAAAATATTAGAAAATGGAGCCATGTTATACTTTTAAATAGACAAAATATAAACTATTACTGGGAAACGTATCACTAAATATCTCCATTGAAATTAAACTTTTCAAATTTAACCCTTCTTATTACACCAAAGGTTGTATCTTGAGTGTAATAAAATCAAAACCTGCTAATTAGCAATGTAGAAAAAGAAAGATGAGGGAAAATGTAATGTGGAAAACTATTGTTCCAAATGAATTTTCTTGGAATTGAAATATAGATTAATCCCGAAACAATTCATCCATCAAATCAGCTACTTCTCTACCCAATTGTTTTTTTTCTTCTGAATCAATTGTTATCTCTCCATTTTCAAACAGTAATACATCTCCTATTTGAACACCTTTAGGTAATTGAGTAAGAAAAAAATCTTTCATACCATTTTGAAATTCAACAACAGCAATGCCCCCTTCAAAACGATCAATGATTCCTTTTTTCATGCTGAGTCACTCCTTAAAAATAGAGTAAAAACAAACAAAATAACTTTAAGGCTTATTTTTTATAATCGATAAAGTAAGTATCATAAGACTCTTTAAAAATATATCCGAGCTTTTGAGCTAATTTAACAGATTCTATATTAGCACCATCCCAACTAGGATATATTCCTCTGTTAAGACAATCTAATATCAAGGCAGAAGCTGTTATGGTTGCTAAGCCTTTTCTAGTATGATCAGGGTGTGTAGCAACTTCAATTTCAATGCCTTCATCATAAATACTAAATGATGTGGCCCCACATACAGCTTTCCCTTCATTTAAAATTGCAAAACCTACCCCTCTATCTATAAAGTCTTCTATAGAATTAAACTGACTTACAAAGTCTTCAGAAAGTTCATGAAGAGATGGTTCATTCACGATGGTCTCATCTATTTTTTTTAGCTCATAACCTTTAGGTAGTATAGATAATAAGTTCTTTATATAGCGCACATCTAGATGTTCAGGAACTTTTTCAAATCTATATCGTTGGAATTTTTCTATAGATCCATTATGTAGTTTTTCAAGTAGCATTTTCCACTCATCAGAATTAACAATTGCAAGTGTATAATCAGGTAGATTAAATAATAGTTCTTCAGCTTCCTTGGTATTCGGATTTCCAGCATAAAATACAAAAATCCCCACCGTTATTTGTGCTACTTTTGGATTTTCAAGATCGTCTACCCAAGCAGTACCCATATGTCCTTGCAGACATGAAAGAATAATAGTACTATCCATATTTTCGAACATTGGTACTAATTTTTTTCTTACATTGATATCAGCTTCATAAATCATTCAATTCCTACTTTCCTCACAAAATATTTTAAATAACCCTTTTTATCAATATTATCATTATTTTTCCATTTACGATAACTAATTTATTTTTTCGCATGATGATTACAACTACATTTTAGAAAAATAAATTTATATACGTATTGTCTTTTTAACTCAAATTGTAGAGAAAATGAATAATAAAATGTAATTTTAGCAGAGAATTGTAAAGGATATATAAATGATAAAGTATTGGCAGTTCGTTATAATAAATTTAATGGAACGCCATACAGAAAGAATGTGATAATATGAATCGCAATATAGTAGGATCCATTATATTATTCCTTGGTATACTTACTATAGCAGGGAAATTTTTCTTTCGTAATATAGAGTATAGTGAAGCGTTATCTTGGGGGGGATTAGCGCTGACGATATTAGGTGCGTTTGTAATAAGTGAGAAAAAGGGGAGTCAGTAATGGAGTCTTTGTTTGTTCAAAATATTTTAGGGATAGATAAACCAATCGTGCAAGCACCGATGGCTGGAGTGACGACGCCTGAATTTGTAGCAGCATGTGCAAATGCAGGTATTTTAGGTTCTATTGGTGCTGGATATTTAACTGCAGAAGCGACTAGAAATTGTATTCTAGAAGTAAAATCTTTGACTGACAAATCTTTCTCAGTAAATTTATTTGTACCTGAACAGGTTGATACTACTGAAGAACAAATTGCACAAGCGTATGAGGCATTAAAGCCATTTCAACAAGAACTTGGGTTGTCGGGAGAAAAGGTAGTATTATCTTCCAGTGAGTTCGCGGAACAGGTAAAAGTTGTCGTTGATGAGGGCGTGAAAATTTGCTCTTTTACTTTTGGAATACCAGATCAAGAAACAATATCCTATTTACATAAACATGAGGTTTATTGCATTGGTACTGCTACGACTGTAGAGGAAGTAATTGCGGTTGAACAAGCAGGATTAGACGCTGTTGTTTTACAAGGTGGAGAAGCAGGTGGTCATCGTGGGACGTTTTTAGAGCCTCTTATATTAAATCCAACAATGGAGTTACTTAAAAATACAATCGGCAAAATAAAGATACCCATTATTACTGCTGGGGGTATTATGACAAAACAGCATATGCTTGATTTTCTTGATGAAGGAGCAGCAGCTATTCAGATTGGTACCGCGCTACTAGCAACTAAAGAAAGTGGCGCACATCCACTACATAAAGAAGCGATTTTACAATCAGAAAAAGATGTTACAGCTTTGACAACCGCTTTTTCAGGGAAAGCTGCAAGAGGGATCGTAAATGATTTTATGACTTACATGGCTGACCAACCGATTGCTCCTTATCCAGTTCAAAATGATTTAACAAAGGAATTACGTAAAGTAGCCGGCCAACAGGGTAAAATGGAATATCTATCAATGTGGGCTGGAGAAAATTTATATTTAGCAAAGCCAGGGACGGTTGCGGATATTGTGCATCATTTTATAAGTGAAGATTATTGATTTAGATTAATTATTAGGCGTCCTACATTTTTTGTAGTGCGCCTTTCGTTTAATGAATTATTGTATTTTCATAGAAAACTAGATCAGTTAATGGTTGAACTTTACGTTAACGTCAATGATATACTGCTTCTAAGTTCTTGTTAGGATGGTGACGCTATTGAGGACAATTACAGATATCGCAAAAGAATTCAAAGTAACGACACGGACCATTCGCTATTACGAGGAACTCGGTTTATTGTCTCCACAACGGACAGATGCAAAAAAAAGAATGTACACAAATTCGGATTATGCAAAGCTAAAGCTGATTTTCAGAGGTAAGAGATACGGGTTTTCACTCGACGAAATCAAAGAAATGGTTTTACTATTTGACAAGGATAGAACAGGGAAGAAACAACTTGAAAGAACAGTTGCATTTGGAAAATTAAAAATGGCTGAAATTGATGAGAAAATGAGGGAGTTACAGGAAATTCGAGATGAATTGGAAACTCTGCATCTTGATTTTACTGAAAAATTAAATATTTTAAAAGGGGGCAGTGATATTGAATAGTTCACAATTATTAACGCGCAATGCAAGAAAGTATCCACATGTGGAAGCTGTTGTGAGTCAAGGCAAGCGAGTCAATTTCAAAGAGTTAAATCAACTAGTTAATCAATTTGCTAATGCTTTACAAGAGAAGCAAATTAAACAGGGAGATAAAGTTGTCTTATTTATGCCGAATGTTGTTGAATTTATGATTAGCTATTTTGCAGTACAACGTCTAGGAGCTGTAATTGTACCAATCAATGCAAAGTTTTCAACAAAAGAAGTGGAATATATTGTTGAACATTCGGATGCAACCGCTTTCATTGCGCATGAACTTTTATTTCCTGTAGTCAAAAAGCTACAAAATCTAGGTTTACTAATTAAAACAGGTGCTGAAGAAGATGGATGGTTAAGCTTCGAGCAATTAGTAGCTACTGGTAAAGATAACGAAATAAATTGTTCGTTAAAAGAAGATGATGAATCAACTATTCTCTATACTTCTGGTACGACTGGTAATCCAAAAGGGGTACTATTCAGTTATCGAAATATATTAACAGTTGCCCAGATGATCTGTGTAGAAATGGAGATGAAGCCAGAGAGCAGGTTACTCCTTATGATGCCACTTAGTCACTCTGCTCCCTTACACTTATTTTTAATGGCTGGAATGATTGTTGGAGCAACCGCTGTATTAACACCAACTTTCACACCAGATCTTTTCATCGATACGGTTGTTGAAGAGAAGACAACGCATTTCTTTGGAGCACCGGTTGCATATCTATTAACAGCACAAAATCCAAAGTTAAGTGATGCTGACCTTTCTTCAATGAAATGGTGGGTATATGGTGGTGCCCCAGTATCTAAAAAAGAAGTAGAGTTCATACAACGCGCTTTTAAAACTGACAATTTGGTATGTGTATATGGTTTAACAGAAGCAGGGCCAAGTGGTTCGATTTTATTGGCACATGAACATGAAAATAAGGCAGGGAGCATAGGGCACCGTGCACCACTCCATACCGAATTGCGCATAGTTAACGATAATGGTGAGGATGTAGCAGTTGGAGAAGTAGGTGAAATTGTTCTATTAGGTGAAGGTAATATGCTAGGTTACTATAAGAATGAAGAGGCAACTAAAGCAGCATTTATAGGTGACTGGTTGAAAACTGGTGACTTAGCTAGATTTGATGAAGACGGGTACATTTGGGTTGTTGATAGAAAAAAAGATTTAATTATTTCAGGAGGGGTTAATATTTATCCAAAAGAGATTGAAGAACAATTATTGCAATATGCTAGTATTCATGAAGTTGCAGTAGTAGGAGTTCCTCATCCTGAATGGGGGGAAACTGTAAAAGCTGTATTTGCTTCAACTGAACAAGTGGATGTAGAGGAGTTAAAGTCTTATTTAACTGAGCATTTAGCGAAATTTAAAGTGCCGAGACTATTTGAGCAAGTCGAATCCTTACCAAGAAATGCGTCAGGTAAAATATTGAAACAGCCTCTAAGAAATGTAGGTGTAGTTCAATGAAAGTATTACAAGGTGTAACTGAGCAAACTGACCGAAACTTCTTTCATGATAATCAAACTTTACAACTTATACTAGAAAAATCATTAGATGCAGATTTTTTAGATTATGCTAACCGGGAATTATCTATTTTTGGTGAATTATGTGCGAACGACATCGACTTACGTGCAAAACATACTGATCGTGAAGGCGAACCAAAATTGAAACGCTATGATAAATATGGTGAAGAAGTTTCTGAAGTATGGGTTAATGATGGCTATAAAAAAACGATACAGGAAACTTATGATACAGGGATTGTGGGCTATGTGCATAAGGAAATTCCAGCTCTTGGAGTGAAAGGAAATTACACATATAGCTTTGCTCAAGGCTATTTATTATCCCATGCTGAGCCGGGCTTTTATTGTCCTGTAACTTTAACTATGGCTACAGCTTATTTATTAGACCATTATGCAGATGAAGCATTAAAAGAGCGTTTTTTAACACCAGTTTGTTCTACAGGGGAAGGTCCCTTATTTGAAGGGGCTACGTTTTTAACAGAAAGACAAGGCGGTTCAGACGTTGGTGCCAATGTTGTAAAAGCAATAAAAGAAGGCAACAACTTCCGATTATATGGTGAAAAATATTTCGCATCGAACGCAGGAATGTGCGGAGTTGCTATGGTACTTGCACGTATTGAAGAGGCACCAGGAGGTTCGAGAGGATTAACATTATTTGCAGTACCTTGGCGAAAGGACAACGGCGAAGTCAATCATTTACGGGTGCGTCGTCTGAAAGATAAACTAGGTGTTAGGGCAGTACCTTCAGGTGAAGTAGAATTTGATGGAGCTGAAGCTTATGTTGTTGGAGATCCTACTAGAGGATTTTACTATATGATGGAAGCTTTAAATCTCTCACGGATTTGTAATGCGGTTGCATCTATTGGTATTATGCGCAGAGCATTACTTGAGGCAAAAGACTATGCAACCCGTAGAAATGCATTTGGCAAGAGATTGGCCGATTTTCCAATGGTGCGAGATACATTAAGTAAGCTTGCAGCAACACTTCATGTGGAAGTAGCAACCGTATTTGATTTGATTGGACTTTATGACAAAGTGACAGCGGGTGAAGCCACGGAACAAGAAGTGATATTGAATCGCTTGTATATCGCTATTATGAAAAAGGAAACAGCTGAGCAAGCAATTCATTTTGCGCATGAAGCAATCGAAATGCATGGTGGAAATGGCTATATTGAGGATTTTGTGACACCAAGATTATTACGTGATGCGCAAGTTCTTACGGTTTGGGAAGGAACTGCGAATATTCTAGGATTAGAATTAATCCGTCTAGTAAATAAATACTCAGCACATATTGTTTTCACGGATGTTATGCAAAAACGCCTACAGCAAATTGCAAACAGTGAGCAAAAACAAATTGTCGTTAATCAGCTAAAATTATTAACAGAAGAACTTTCTAAATTCGCGGGTTTAGATGCCGATTTACAAAGCTTTGAGGCAAAAAAATTAGCAAAGAAAATGGCGCATGTTTATGAAAGTGTAATAGCGATCGAATGGGCAGTAAAACATGGTAGACGATATGAGAAACTTGCTGAAGTGTATTTAGATGAGGTGTGGTCTTTAAGGGAAATAGGGGACCCGATGAAAACAGTACAATATTTTGAAGAGATTGTATAAAGGAAGTGGGTCTGTCTAATATGGCCCCAAAAATAAAATCCCCAAAGAAAAACGTACTGTTTTTCTTTGGGGATTTTTTCGTTTTTCCCTATTTTTATTAAATTGTGGGCAATTGTCAAAATGCCGAACTTAGTCATTTACTTCTTTTTACGAGAAGGGAGATTTTTTTGTATTTAAATTTGAAGAGATAGAGCTACTCTCAAAATTAAGTGTGACTTCTCTAACAATACTAACTAAACAGTTAATAACAGCATTAAAAAATTAATAACTTACAAATACATTCATATTCTCCTTAGAGGTACTATATATTGATTTGTTAAAAGTGAATTTTTGTAGGAGGAAAAGAAATGAGTGTTGAATGGTTTGAAATAGCTCTTGTTTAAAGGTAAGTGTACAGCAGTTTTATTATCTCTGGAATAAATGGGATTATATGATAATGTTAAGTTGGAGTGAAATTCATTTTTAAAAGGGTAAATCCAATTGAAAATTTAATCATTGGTGGTGTGATTCTCATTGAAAACTATTCAAAAGATGTATGAGCATTTAAATTGGGCTAATCAGCGTATTCTTGAAACATTACAAAGTATTGGAGATGAAAATCAAGACGTATGCGGTTTATTTTCCCATATTCTATTAGCAGAAAAGTATGGATAACTAATTACAAGGATTGGACAGTTCACAACTGCCTATCTGGTCAGATGTCGAAATAGAAGTCTGTGCAGAACTTGTTAGGCAAAATGAAGAGACCTTAACTATGTTTCTTACTAATCTAGCAAATACTGACCTAGATAAATTAATTTCCTACAAAAATAGTAAAGGAAAAGAATGTAAGAATTCAGTAAGGGATATTTTAACACATGTAGTATTGCATGGGCAGTATCATCGAGGACAGATTAACTCACTACTTCGAGAAAAGGGTATTGAGCCAATTAATGTTGACTTTATTACATTTGTGAGATAGATGTTTTCATATTAGTCTTGTTCAACATCAAGTTTATATAGGCAGCATATGTATAGTTAAATATGAAAGGGTGTATAGAATGAATAAATATTCGATAACTGAGTTTATTAAAAATACAGAGCAAGAGGATAAAGGAGAAGGTTTTTTTGAATTAGAGACACCGCGTTTGTTAGAAGTGAACCTTGATGGACTCGTTTGGGCCAAGGCAGGTTCTATGGTCGCTTATCATGGAAGGATTAAATTTGAGCGGGAGGGTATTTTAGAGCATGGCATTGGAGCTATGTTTAAAAAGGCTTTGACTGGTGAAGGTGCTACGCTCATGAAAGCAAATGGTCAAGGAAAGTTGTATCTTGCTGACAGTGGAAAAAAAATCATTATTTTATATTTACAGAACGAAGCAATTTATGTAAATGGAAATGACCTACTTGCATTCGAACCATCTATCAATCACAATATCAAGCTTATGAGAAAAGTAGCAGGTATGATGGCAGGTGGTTTGTTTAATGTTCGGTGCGAAGGAACGGGTATGATTGCCATTACAACCCATTATGAACCACTCACATTACGTGTAACACCAGGAAAACCAGTTATTACAGATCCAAATGCAACTGTAGCGTGGTCGGGAAACCTACAACCTGAATTTCAAACGGATATTTCACTAAAAACCTTTATTGGAAGAGGTAGTGGAGAATCGATTCAAATGAGGTTTGAAGGAGACGGTTTTGTCATTGTTCAGCCGTATGAAGAAGTTTATATGCAAACACAGAGTTAAAGGCTTTCAAGCGAATAAATATCCTTTCATTCTACTTATCTTTTTGACACAATTCATTTCAGCAAACAATAGTTACGGTTCACTTCCATTCTTAATCTTAGGCGCTACTGTTGATTTAAAATAAAGTCGTACCGTTTATAAAAAAGATATACCGTTTTAAATAAAGTTATACTGTTTGTAAAAAAGTTGCACCATTTTACTCCTTTGGAGTTTGTTGTAGCTTTATAAAAAAGTTTGATTAAAATCATCTCACCTCTATAGATTTTTAGAGGTGAGATGATTTTTTAGTTGGATATTTATGTTAATATCACTATAAAGATTGTGAAGAAATGTACTTAAACTAACGGGGCAGTTTAGTTGAATAAGAGCCATCGAGGTGTTATGTCGCATTTGACAAAAAAGAAGAGAAAGAACTATTCCTTCTCTTCTTTTTATTTGATTATTTCTTTACAATGACAGATGTTGATTTACTTTTATTATTAGCTTTGTCTTTTGCGTATATTATTAGCTTAGTTCCGACTTTTTGCTTACTGATTTTCACGCTAAAGCGACCTTTTGCGTTTGCTTTTGATGTACTTATTTTTATTTTCCCTTTATAGATATATACGAACGCATTTTTTTCTGTTTTCCCTGTTACTTTCTTATCTTCGGTACCTACTTTATTTACTATAGGTTTAGCTGGATCTGTTTTATCTAGTACTTTAATCGTTTGTGATTTTTTATTGCTAGCCTTATCTATAGCGACAATCGTTACTGTTACACCTGACTTTTGCTTACCGATTTTGAAAGTATATATACCTTTGGCATTGGCTGTTGTTGTTTGCTTTAAATTTCCCTTTATATACAATCTAACTTCCGTATTCGCCTCGGTCGTTCCGCTAATTGTCGTGCTCTTGTCACTAATTTGCTTAACAGTTAATTTTGGTGGTGTTTTGTCTAACACTCTTACCATCTCAATTTCACTTGATGGTTTGCCTTCTAATTTTGCAAAGGCAGTAATAATTGTGCCTGCTTTTTGTTTTGAAATCCGAATACTGAATATACCGTTATTGTCTGCTATGACTGTGCCAATAACTTTGTCATCAGCCTTTATTGTCACCAATGCACCGGCTTCAGTTGTACCACTTATAGAAGTATCTTTATCACTTACTTCAGAAAGTTTTGGTGCGGTTACAGGATCCTTTTCTTCTGGTTTTGGTGGTTCTACCCCTGGGTTATTTGGTCCGGGATTGTTATACAACCATTTCGCATATAAAGTCGTATCTTTTGTTACTTGATCCGTTGTAAAATTCCATTTTGTTGAAAATGCATCATCTATATACCAGCCTTCAAAGATATATCCTGACTTCGTTGGTGCTTGTGGTTCAGTAATCTTCTTACCTAGATCTACCTCTTCATTCGAAATCGCTGTACCTCCGCTAGTCTCAAACTTTACTAAATATTTATCTAGCTGCCACATTGCATACAACGTTATATCTCCTTCAGGTTGCACTAGTGTTCCTTCCTTAAAGTCTGTTCCTTTACCGTCTGGTTTGCTGTTCCAACCAGTAAATGTATAACCTACTTTCTGTATATTACCGTTTGATTTTATAGTGAGTTTTTCATGATAGTCATATTCTTTAGGATCTCCTGGTTCACTGCCACTTGTATGACCATTACCTAAATAGATAACTTTATAGTTTGTTTTTATGAAATTATTGCCCGTACTATCGGCATACCTTTTTGCTTCTGAAGGATCATAACCGATAATGGTGAACTCTTGTGGATTATAAGCAAATGCAGCATTTTCTATGTTTGTTACGCTTTTTGGAATGATTACACTCGTTAGTTGATTATAAGCAAATGCTAATGTTCCAATACTCGTTACACTATCAGGAATGCTAACACTCGTTAGTAGATTATTAGCAAATGCATATGTTCCAATACTCGTTACACTATCAGGAATGCTAACACTCGTTAGTTGATTATAATAAAATGCAAATGTTCCAATACTCGTTACACTATTAGGAATGCTAACACTCGTTAGTTGATTATAAGAAAATGCAGCATGTTCTATGACCTTTACACTATCAGGAATGCTAACACTCGTTAGTTGATTATTAGCAAATGCAAATATTCCTATGTCTGTTACGCTTTTTGGAATGCTAACACTCGTCAGTTGATTATAATAAAATGCATTTGATCCAATACTCGTTACACTATCAGGAATGCTAACACTCGTTAGTTGATTATAAGCAAATGCATATGATCCAATACTCGTTACACTATTAGGAATGCTCACACTCGTTAGTTGATTATAAGCAAATGCATATGATCCAATACTCGTTACACTATCAGGAATGCTCACACTCGTTAGTTGATTATTAGCAAATGCATATGATTCAATACTCGTTACACTATTAGGAATGCTAACACTCGTTAGTTGATTATAAGCAAATGCATATGATCCAATACTCGTTACACTATCAGAAATGCTAACACTCGTTAGTTGATTATTAGCAAATGCATATGTTCCAATACTCGTTACAGTATTACCACCCAATTTATCAGGAATGTTTACATTTTTAGCGGAACCATTATACTTAGTAATCGTAACCTCCCCATTGGACTCACTGTATTCAAAATCCGCCTCCTGTGCTGCTTTTACTTCTCCACCTGAAAATGGCAGAAAAGAAAGCAACAATAAAAAAGAAATCATTATCTTGTTTATACGCATTAACATTCTTCCTCCTATGTAATTCGACTTTATTGAATTTAGATTTTTTGCCAAATTCAAAAAATTCACACCTAATATATATTTTACCAGACAAAAGTTAAAATTAGGTTAAAAACCATTAGTATATATACATACCTATTACTATTAACTCATAAAACGATATACTTGAATTAAATTAGTTAGTAGAATAATTAGTTTAAAGAGTTAAGGGGATTAGAGTGTATTTCCTAAGATCATTATTGAACATATTGTTGTATTTTATTTGAGGTGGATACAAGTTAGTATATTTGTTATAACGACATTGTGAAAAATTGTACTTAAACTAACGGGGTGCTTTACTTGAAGATCATTGAGTTCATATGCAGCTCTTTTTTCTTTATTGAACTAACGGGGCAGTTTAATTGAAGAAGGAAAATAATTGTTTTACATAGAAGGAAATAAAATGTCTTTAAAAAATAGTGGGGTGTATAAACGGTAGTTATTATTAGAAATCTAAAAAAGTGAATTTGATTTTTGATATAAAAGTAGCAAAGGGGATATTAAATGGTAAGTAAAATAGAATTATACGAAAAAGAGTCTCAGGAATTCAAACCTTTTAAACACTTTATTTCACGCATTCAAGTAATGCGGAAAGAATCCAGCTATGGGGCTGAAGTTGCCTCAAAATGGACTGATATTTTAAACCAAAATCTTGGAGATGAAACTTACCCAGTGATACATCCAATTGGTCAGGAGACATTCTCGTTATATGCAGAGTTCACGACTGGGGTATTTGAGTATGCCTTAGACATAGACGGGGCTACTACATTTATTAAAGAAAAAAACATTAAACCCATAAAGACTTCTCCATCGAATATAATTGAAGCTGTTGACCAAGGTAACATAAATAAAGACCCAAACCGAATAAAACCCAATCATAAAAATCCTGTAATGGTACTTCAGAGTCGGTATTTAACCAACAACAAACCTTATTGTATCAATGGAAACCATCGTATATTTGAAGCATATAGAAATAATGATGAACAAATAGAAGTTTATGTTTTTAAAGATTTGGAGTTTGTTCCTTTCTTTTATGACGTTCTAAGTAAAGTAACATATTTTTTAGAAATTGATTACCATAATGTAGTTAATGATAAAAGATATTTATTGCATTACGAAAATGGTGCATTTGCAAATGAATTTAAGTAAATAGTTATTCAACTAACGGGGGCTTTATTGGAATAATGAGATTTAAAATAATTCTGGGAAAAAATATGCCATTAGATATGCAAGGAAATTATAAATGAAGTGTTATTATATATTATTAATTTGTCTTATTATTGGATCAATATTTTCAATTATCCTAAGTTTCAAATGGACTAAAAAAGGAGCTGCAAGAGGGACAGGACCATCATGGACAATTAGTGGTGGAAACCCTTTCATTAATTTTCTATTAGGCTTAGTTAAAATTATTCCATTCAAATTCCAAAAAAATTTTCTTATTATATTATCATTTCTAAGTTTAATATTTTTTTCTTTGTTACTCATTTTTACATAGTAAAATTGAAAATTAACAAGTTTAATTAAGAGCATCTTTCCTATATATATTGCTTAGGGGAAATTCTTCTGTAAGTGTAATCACTATAAAGATTGTGAAAAAATGTAATTAAACTAACGGGTGCATTAGTAAAAAGGGCAGCGTCATATAGACGTTGCCCTTTATTATTTAAAAGTACTTTTGATAAAACTCTTTTCTATGTCTCCCGCTTAATTGAGCATAAACCCGAGTGGTTTCGCTTTTCTCATGTCCCATCAGACTTTGAATAACTTCAATAGGTGCACCATTGTTTAATAAATGAGTGGCGTAACTATGTCTGAGTTGATGTGGATGTATCTCTTTATTAATTCTTGCACGATTTGAGATTCGCTTGATGATATATCTCATTTGGGCGACGCTCATTCTATAAGGATGTCTTTCAGTCACGAAGATGGCTGGATCAGTGTCATTTCGATTATCAATATAGCGTTTAAGCCATATTCGCTCCTTATATTAAAATAAACTTCCCTCTCCTTATCACCTTTTCCTCTTACTATCGCAGATCGATTGGACCAATTAATGTCGTTCTTTTCCAACGAAATAATTTCCCCTATTCGGCAACCTGTAGAGAACATAAACTCAAGCATCGCTTTTTCCATTTCTGTATGACAAGCTTCACGAAGAAGTTCAATTTCCTTTTCAGATAAATACTTTGGTATTCGTTTTCCCACTTTAGGCTCTTTAATTTTGGAGGCGGGATTCATCTGTAGGTAACCCTCTTCATGAGACCACCGAAACAAAGACTTCATAAAGCGAATTCTATGTGAAAGGCTAGATGGTTTTAAATGTTTCCCTGAAACCGAAAGATATTCTTTCAGTAGATTTGTTTCTATATTTGTTATTTCTATATCCTTAAAATATTTAATTAGCAACGAGGCTTGGAGTCGATAAGCTTTCAATGTCAGTGGGGAAAAGCCTTCAATTCGTTTGTCAGATTCAAATGCTTCCCATGCTTTTGACAGTAGCATTGTTTCTACCTCCTAAAAAGAGTGGTCATAAGATAGTAGGGATTGATTCACATGAAGGTATGCTAAATGAAGCGAAGAAGAAATCCAGTAAATTGAAGTTACCAATAGAATGGATACAGCAAGACTGTACGAAGTTAGAATTAAATTTTAAAACCGACTTTGCATTCTCTGTTGGGAATTCTTTTCAACATTTTCTAAAGAATGAAGATCAAGATGGTTTATTATCTTCGGTTAATAGACATCTTTTTCAGAACGGTATTCTCATCTTTAATACGAGATTTCCAAGCGCTGAAGAATATTACTATAGCCAGAAACAGAAGAATTCTGGTATACATATATTGATAGTGAAACGCAATATAAAGTAGATGTATCTACAATTGCTAAATATGACGCGCTCAATCAATTGCAATATTATACAACAATTCGAAAATATAAGGATGAAACAAATCATATAGTAAATGAAGTGAGTACTAATATTACATTAAGATATGTTTACTCAAAGGAGATGGAACGAATGTTTGCTAATCATGGGTTTGAAGTTATTCAAATATATCAAGATTGGCAAGAAAACCTAATAACAAATGATAGTTATTCAATGATTTTTGTATGTAAGAAAGTTAGTGAATCATGTAAGTGAAGTGTTTATATTTTATTAGTAACAAATAACATTATAGAGGAGAGAATATGTGTCTGTTATTCCTTACTATCATTATTTCGCTCTACTGATTGTGTTCATTTCAAGCTTTATTGGGATTTTTAAACACAAAAGTATCTTTTATTCATCTGTCGTTACAATATTTTTATTAGTAGTTCCTAATATTTTGCCGATTTTCGAGGTTTACGAAAAGAAAGAGTCCGTTGTCTATTCTATTTTTTATGCTATTAATGCAGTAGTTCTTTCATTAGTTTTATTACAATTGCAAAGAAGTATTTTGAGTAGCCATGAAAAGAATTTGGAATTGTGAAGTTCAATTGAAATAATAGATATTAAACATTTTGGGGTGAGAGTAATTGCAAATATTTAATATATCTAAAAGGCAGATGAATGTGTTTGATTCGGATTTTCAACTATCGCATATTTGCCAAACTTCAACAGCAACGAATATTAGTTTAATGACTCTAGAAGAGAATGGTGTGATAGGTAACCATCAAACAGTAACGAATCAAGTGCTTATAGTATTAAACGGAACAGGCAATGTTGCTGGTAAAGAAGGCGGAAAAACGGTAGGTCCCGGTGATGTCGTGTTTTGGGACAAGGGTGAATGGCATGAAACTACTAGTGAATGTGGTATGCAAGTGATGGTTATAGAGAGTGATGAATTGAGAAAGTCTGACATGCTCACATTAAAAAGGATGGACGATTTGAGTATTTTCAAGATGAAATGAAAATTAATAATAAAAGGACTAGCCTAGAAAATCAGCTAGTCCTTTTTATATGCCTATTTTGTATTTATAAAACATGTTTTACTAATAATTGTATGGAAGGGGTATCAAATGGGAGCAACTATACCTTTTCATTATTTTTACTTAATTGTGGTGTAGTCCTAACCATATTCTAAGGCTAAGATTTTGGAATAATTGTTACTGCGACTATACGTGTAGGGATATTTTGGATGTTAATTTTTTTATTGTAATACTTGAGCATTAAACTATTTAATTCTTGCTGGAAATTTTCAAAATGTTCATCATCGATTTTTAATTCTAACAGTGAAAAGGTTGCCTTGTCTTCTTTAGATCCGTCTAGGTCTAATCCTGATAAATATCTTTCATATTGAGTCATTAAAGATAATTGATAATTAGATAAATAACTAACCTTTTTGTTATTTCAAAGATAAATTCATCGGCATATTCACTGGCAACAGATATCAAATTTACTGAAGAACATATGGAAGTTATCATGCTAGGTTAGCCTGTTAAGTTTAGGGAATGTAAGTATATAATGCCAATAACATTTCTCTTAACTTATACCCTAATTGTTTATTAAAAGTATGTTGAACATGTTCATTCTATTATTTTTATGAATTACATGTTTGATAAAAGGAAAAAGACTAGCTGAAATTAGTTAGTCTTTTTTATATTTAGATGTAATTATTTTGAATATATAGGATAATGATGTATAGATGTTAGGGAGAAGTGAAAAGGGGGTTTTTATGGACAAAAAAGTGAAAAGGATGCTGTGGATAATTCCTAATATATGTTTTTATTAAACAGTAATCTTTTTAAGCATTTGGGTGGCCATCAATATGGAGGCCTTAGATGAAATAAATAGATTAGATATATTTGGAATCATATCAGATAGTTTTTTGGATTAGATCCGGACAGTTAAAAGAAGAGTTGATGAAAGCTGGTTGCTATTTAAATTGAATGTTTGGCGAAGAAATCAAAAAAATTGATATGGAGAGGGGCTATAAACGATGGTGATATATTATGAAGTGGTCTGTGGTTTGTGTAAAGAACCTTATAAATTGATAGAAGGCACGAAGCATTACAAGCTATATAAAGAGAGAAAAGCAAAAAACTTTCATTGTGTAAGTTGTACAAAGAAATTAGAGCATGTGGCAAAACGGAAGAGGTACTAATAAATGTAATCTTTATAGAGTTAGAAAATGGGTTATTAGTCCATCGTATATTAGGGAGTGAGCCGATTTATGCAGAGACTAGAAAAGGTTTTAAAACTACGAGCGAAAAATTTATTAAGAGATTCTAATCAATTAATGATGGATATTCATCGGGATTACCCGGAAGACGGATTAGTAAATTATCAAACTGCTTGGAGCTTAGATGTTCTAGGTCTTGAAAATGAAGCCATACCTTACTATGAAAAAGCTATTTTACTAGGATTAAATAATCAAGATGAACCTAATGCTTATCTAGGTTTAGGTAGCACGTATCGAACAATTGGAGAGTATCAGAAGTCAGAAAAAGTATTGCAAGAAGGTATCACAAAATATCCGGATTTTAAAGCGCTCCAAGTATTCTACGCGATGACTTTGTTCAATTTGAAAAAGCACGAAGATTCTATTGGACAATTACTTGATGTGATTATCTCGTCTACTAAAGATGAAAGTATTAAAGAATACGAGCGCGCTATTCATTTTTATAAAGATAAACTTCACTTAGTTTGGTAGTGAAAGGAGTTATAGAACAGTGTTTTTCATTCAAATGTCTGGATTTCCTGGATCAGGTAAATCCACACTTGCGCAAGCTATTGCAAAGCGTACTGGTGCGATTATAGTAGATCATGACATTATCAAATCAGCCTTATTAGCAAGTTGTACAGAAATATTAGATAGAAAAACATCAGGTTCTATTTCTTATGAAATGGATTGGCAGCTAATCGATTATTATCTTGGACTAGGTAATAGTGTGATTTTTGATAGTCCATGCTTATATGATGAAATGATTGATAGAGGACTTTCACTACAGAAAAAGCATAATGTAACTTATAAATATGTGGAGTGCTTACTAAATGATTTTGAAGAAATTAATCATCGGTTAGCTTCAAAAAATCGTAAGATGAGTCAGATCGCTTCTATAAATTCAAAAGCGGATTTTTTATATACGATTCAAAATAGTAAAAAACCAGAAATGATAAAATGTTTAAAAGTAGATACTTCGTTACCTTTAGAATCTTACATTGACGAGGTAATCGATTATATCCAGAATGATCATTGTTAAATCCTAGGAGAAATCTAAATGATTTTAAATGGGAGATATGCTGTACTGTCGGTTGTATTATGCATAGTAGGGATTTTGTTGTTCTATTTGAGCACATTAAGTATGGAGGGCATTTTAAATCAATATTTTTTCCTATGGATTGCTTCTTGGATAGCAAGTTTTTGGTTTGGAATTAAAGGAGTAAAATCCAAAGAAAATGGACCCGTAAAGTATTTTGGTATGGGTACTATTGCTGTTCTTGGTTATGTTTTGATCCTTGTGTTAGTTTTCATTCGCGGTTTTGGCGCATAAATTATTTGAGGGGAAGTACTGACTATTTTGACAGGATAGAAAAGTAACTAACGTTAATAACGAAAAAAACGCACCCCTAAGAGTGCGTAATATTATTAAATTCCCATAATATTATAGCCACCATCAATATAAATCGTTTCGCCAGTGACGCCACGAGATAAATGACTCAGCATAACAATTGTCATATCAGCTACTTCAGCTTGTGTAACATTACGTTTTAACGGTGCGCTTTCTTCAATACGGTTTAAAATTTTGTTGAATGAAGGTACGCCTTTTGCTGCTAAAGTTTTAATCGCACCAGCTGAAATTGCATTAACACGAATATTATCAGCACCGATATCTGCTGCTAAATATCTTACAGATGCTTCTAGAGCAGCTTTAGCTACACCCATAACATTGTAACCTTCTAAGACACGTTCAGCTCCAAGATAACTCATTGTTACAATTGAACCGCCTTCAGTCATATAAGGATGTGCAGCTTTTGCAGCTGCAATTAGTGAATAGGCACTTGTGTCCTGTGCAAAAGCATAGCCATCACGTGAAGTTTCAAGGAAACGGTTTTTTAAATCCTCTGCGTTTGCAAATGCAACTGAATGTACGATACCATGAATTGTACCAACTTTAGCACCAATTGTATCGAAAGCAGCTTTAATACTTTCATCACTATTCACATCACATTGGATGAAAGTAGCCTCTTGGTCTTCATAACCTGCCATTAACTTTTCCAATTTCATTAAAGAGCGTTCTTTTCGATATGTAAAGATGACGTTAGCGCCAACCTCGAAAAGAGATTTAGAGATTCCCCATGCAATGCTACGATCATTTGCCACGCCCATTACGACGATATTTTTATCTTTTAATTGTAGTAAGTTCTCCATAATAGCCTCCTGTATATAGTTACTATTAGTACCTGATACTAAAATTTTACCCTAAATTAGCGGTTAATGCAACTAGTGATTTAGCTACTTTGTATAACCATGTAGTTGACAATCAAACCATTCCAATATATAGTAAGTATAGCTATTTTGTAATACAAAGTAGTGTTTTATTTGTATAGCTATCTTGTCATGCAATATACTGTACTGAGAGGTGTTGAATAGGGTGTCTATTAGAAGTCAATTGCTAAAAGGCATATTAGATGGCTGCGTATTGGCAGTAATTGAAAATGAAGTTGTCTATGGCTATGAGCTTTCAAAAAAGCTACAAACAGTAGGCTTATCTGATGTCAGTGAAGGCACAATTTATCCGGTTCTTCTCCGGCTTCAAAAGAATGATTTAATTAAAGGAGAAATGAGACCTTCAGATTCAGGTCCGAATCGTAAATATTATAAACTTACAACAGCGGGCAAAGAAGCATTAGATGATATTCGCTCTGAATGGCTCGGTATTTCTGATGCTGTAGGAAAACTAATGAAAGAGAAGGGTTAGTAAGTAAGGTTTAATTCTATATCTTATAAAATTCTTAGTGGTATGAACGACTACCGAAAGGGGATAAGCGGAAATGGTTATAGTGAAGAAGTTAATAGCAGATAATAATGAAAAACGTAAGCTATTAACGAAAGAAAATGAAATTTATTTTGATAAATTAATTGTCTATATTAGAGCGCATTTATTGCTCTCTGAACGTCAATCAGAGGAAGTATTAACAGAGATCCTCGACCATTTATTATTAGCTCAAGTAGAAGGGAAAACAGCAAGTGATGTGTTTGGTTCTAATCCAAAAGTGTACGCTGAAGAAATAGTAGAGGCATTGCCAAAAGAAAAGAAGGGAAGTCTTGTTACTTTCGGAGTCGAAATTTTATGTGACATAATCGGTTGGTTCATTATTATTGGAGCTATTGGTCGCTATTTCACAAAATCAGATCAGATTTATTTATATTCATCTATCATAAATGTCGTTACAGTTGTTGCAATAGGCTCGGGCTTACTGTATCTAATATTGAAGCAGTTAAAACAAAGTGCATTTGAAGAAAAAATGTCGAAAAGAACGATTGTTAAATCAGGAGTTTTGGGAGTAGTAACGTTTGCCTTGTTTATAGCCATTCTTTATCTTACTGATGAGCTAGGGCCCCTTGTTAATATTACTTGGTTTACTCAGCTAGGTGCAGGATCTGCATTATTACTTATTAGCTATTTAATGAAACGTGATCGGACGAAAAGTTATTAAAAAAACTGCAGAAGCAATTCTGCAGTTTTTTCTCTATTCGTACCGAAATACATTTATAAGCAATTCAGATGATACCATACCTAACATAATAGCTATAAAGATGAATATGATTTCGCTCACATTGTAATCAAACGACATTAGAGGACCAGCCTCTGAAAATATCTTAATATATACATAGATAAAAAAGGTAGATAGGGCAAACTTTATGAGTCCAATGAGTAAGTTTTTCAAAATATCAGCCCCTTGAACATAAATAGTTTTAATGTAAATTACTATTTGTCAAAAAATAAAGATAATAAATTATAATTCGAATAATGGCAAGACAACTTTTACTCAATATACGGATAAGTTGTGCAATATATGACTACAACAAAAAAAGACTATTTCCACTTAAGTGAAAATAGTCTCTGTACGTTAATACTATTCGTATTTTAATGCATCACCTTCGAATGACTCGTCAGCTACTTTAATTGAATCAGTAGGACATCCTTCGAATGCATCTTGCATATCTTCCATTAGATCATCTGGAACTTCTTCAGTTCCCATGTTATCATCTAGAATAACGAAGGCAATACCCTCGTCGTCATAATCGTAAATATCTGGTGCAGCAGCGCCGCAAGCACCACATGCAATACATGTATCTTTATCAACAATGGTAAATTTCGCCATGCTTATCTCTCCTTTTTACAATCGCTCCTAATTAGCTTCCTTTTCATTCTAAAGTGCTTTTCAACACATTTCAACCAAAATTACTTATTCATGGGGGAAATCGCATTGTACATACAACAAATTTTGTTACAGATTTTTCATAAATTTGGAGGTGAACGCTCCGTTTCAGCGGGTTTTCATTTGCTAAAAGGAAAACGTTCAGGACAAACAATTCAAGATGTAGGAAATTTTAATCTCCATTCTTTTTTCGGCTTAACACCTAAACTCACAAAAGAAAAATATATGGAGAATGCAGAACAACTAATTGACTTAGGCTATGCTACATATAGAGATGAACAGTATTTTATACTAACAAATACCGGTTTAGAGGTACTTGGAAAAAGTAAACCTATGTATTTTAATGGCTGGTATTACCGAGGAAATGAGCATATCTTTTTCAAAAGGTTATCATTAGTCGTACAATCATTGTCATATTCAGTACAGGAAATAAAATCGTTTGCTCCTATCCAAAAAGATGAAGGTATTCAATTATGGGTAAAAAAATTTTTATTAAAAAATAATTATAAATCAGACATGTTTTATCAGGCTATGAGAGTTGAAATCTCAGATTCTCTTAATAAGTTGGATGTTGAAGATTCCTCGTTAAATCTTTTACTCTATCGTTTAAGTGGATTTAATACACCTGGCTGGACGTGGCAACAGCTTGCTAGGGAACAAAATCGTACTTTGTTAGATACTCAACTAGCTTATATAGAAACACTGCATATGTGGTTAGATGCTTTATATGAAGAGCCCAAGCGCTATTTGTCACAACTAGCTGAAGGCGTACGTATTGAACAACTCTTAACAGAATCATCTCAAAAGACTGCAAACTTGTTTCAACAAGGTTTTACGTTAGAACAAATTGCTATGATGCGTCGTTTGAAAGAAAGTACGATTGAAGATCATTTCGTAGAGATGGCGATGACTATGTCGCAGTTTCCACTTGGAGAATTTGTGGCATCTCAAGAGGTTGAGGCAATTGTACTTGTTGTAAAACAAGCAAATAGTAAAAAATTAAAAGTATTGCGTGATGCCGTTCCTGAACTTTCTTATTTCCAAATCAGGCTCATTCTTGCGGCGAAAGGAGAAATGTGAAATGACAAATTTGGAACAGCTGTTACAACAACATTTTGGTTATTCAACATTTCGTTCTGGTCAAAAAGAAGTAATAGAGGCACTCGTTGAAAAACAAGATGTCATTGCTCTATTGCCTACTGGAATGGGCAAGTCACTTTGTTATCAATTACCTGGTTATATATTAAATAAACCGATATTAATCATTTCTCCATTGTTATCGTTAATGCAAGATCAAGTAGAGCAATTAAAACGATTTGGCGAAAAGCGTGTTGTAGCATTAAATTCTTTTTTGCAAATGCCTGAGAAACGAAATGTATTACAGCATTTACAGCAATATCGATTCATTTTTACATCACCGGAAATGTTGATGAATCCACAAGTACAAGGTGCACTTCGTGAAATGCAGTTAGGGCTAATTGTTGTAGATGAAGCACATTGTATTTCACAATGGGGGTTTGATTTTAGACCAGATTATTTAAAAATTACTGACTGGCTAGATGATACGAAACGCCCACCGATTTTAGCATTAAGTGCTACTGCAACAGAGCAAGTTGTAAAAGATATGAAGAATTATTTGCATATGAGAGAGCCATTTGAATATATTCATTCTGTGGACCGTTTCAATTTACACTATGATGTAGTACAACTTGAAAACACCACTGAAAAAGCCCCATGGATAGTGGAACATGTCTTAAAAACTTGTGGTCCAGGGATCATATATACACAGTCCCGTAAAAAAACGGGTATCTATGCTGAGCAACTCTTAGCTAATGGTATTCGAGCAGCAGCATATCATGCGGGGATGGAGGCAGAAGATCGACAATTTATCCAACAGCAATTTTTGGCTGGGCATCTCGAATGGATTTGTGCAACTAACGCTTTTGGTATGGGAGTTCACAAAGATAATGTTCGTCAAATCATTCACGATCATATACCATCTACAGTAGCCAACTATATGCAAGAGGTAGGGCGAGCAGGACGTGATGGACAGGACGCACTGTCAATATTGCTTTATGTTCCAAATGATGAGGATATGACGAAATTTATCGTCACAGAAGATTTACCTCAGCAACGCCATGTCGAGCAGTATGTAGCATATAAACAACAAGGTGAAAACCCCGCAATTATGCTAGATCAACATCAAATAAGTGAAACTGGATTTCGAGTACTTTCTTATTGGATGCAAAGTTTGACTCCAGAAGAAGTGCAACAAAAACTTACTACAATTCGTTTTAGTAAAATGCATCAAGTAGATGAAATGAAAGAACTTGTAACAGCAGAGAAATGTATACGAGAGCAGCTACTACATTATTTCGGACAGTCATTAGAAGAAAAACCTGCTCATTGTTGCCATTATTGTGGTATAGAAGTTGGTGTAATTTTGAAGGAGAGAAAGCATTTAGAAATTAAGGGAAATATATCTTTTTGGGAAGAGAGATTGACTGCTTTATTGCCGAATCTTTAACAGAACGTACATTTACTTTTATGTTTTATTTCGTCATAATATAGAATAGTACTAGTGAAAAAGGAGGGGTTAAGATGGCTCAAAAGGATTATCGCGAAAAAATAGAAGAGCATCGTCAAACCATTAAGTTAAAGCTCGATTTCGAGAATAACGAAAACCCTTCGAGAATAACCCGTAGTCAGCTTCATGGTAATAATAAAAAGAAACGACGTATTAATCCATTACCAACGATTTTAGCCGTTATCTTTATATCAATTCCAATATCTATCCTTATTTATGTAGGTTTTTTCTATGACAAGGGTGGTAATGAAGAAACGGAATTAGAAAAAGACCATGTGAAATTTGAAACTAATACAAAAGCAAATACACAAGCAAAAGCTGAAAAAAAAGCGGAAGACAAGAAGGAAAAAGAAAAAGCTAAAGAAGAAAAGAAAGCAAACAAAGAAAAAGAGGATACACCTACAAAAAAGGTTGACGATAAAGTGGTAGAACCTCCAAAGGAATCTGTTACAACCACTCCAAATAATAACGGACAGAATACTGAAACCAATACAACCTCTACTGCAGAAGCCTATCAACAAGCGCAGACGAGTGGTCGTTTACATACTGTTCAAACAGGGGATACACTTTATAACATAGCCATGAAGTATTACGGTAGTATAGATGGCATCGCGAAGATTAAACAAGCAAATGGTTTGACTAGTGATAATGTTGTAGTTGGAACGAGCTTGGCGATCCCTCAATAACTTTGGTTATAAAATTGAATACATATCTGAAAATGATTGGTAAAGTGGAATGATTCTAAAGAATACTTAGTACTCTCGTCTAACTAACATTGTGGTTGTTTTATTATTCACCAACATTCAAGATGAAGTTTAATCGCAGACAGTGACGTTTTAGTCATTGTCTGCTTTTTTGTTGAATAGAGATAGGAGCAGAACCTTCGGAGAAAAAATGAACATTAAGTTGTATGGCAGATGGGAAAGATAAAGAGATAATAGGATTTCTCATCATCACTTTTAGACATCCTTATATTCCAAAATTTATTAAAGCAGGTATATTGGGAAACATGTCGAATCAATTTGTTGAGCTAGTGTTTCCGCATGTCGCTTTAGACAGAATTTAAATAAGGAGGCTAGAGATGTTTAGACTTATTGATGACTTAGCTGGTGCTATCTATGATTTCTTTAAGTTTGTTTTAACAAGCATTTCTTATGTTGTTACAGGTTTGTTGATTGTTGGAATACCACTTTATATAATTGCATCAGTATTTGAATGGTTTCATTAACTGATGCCTTTTTATAATCAACTGGATACTCTTCTTACTTCAATTAATGGAGGCTATTGTTAAGTATTCGTTCTCGAAATACCAACAGTAAAACGGAGCTGATTCTACGTATTTGTAGAGCCAGCTCTATTTTTTGTAGAAAAAAACAGATGAATTTAACATAATCTTGTCGAAAAATAGTGCAAGAACCAAGAAAATTTTAATGGATGAGCGTATAATAGAGATGTTAAAAGAGTATACAGTGTCACATCTCCTTGTTTATAGGAGATGTTTATTTATGAGGAGTGAAGGTTCATGCGTCAAATAGATGCAATTATCGTAGGTGGCGGCCCATGTGGTTTAGCAGCAGCGATTTCATTACAAGAAATTGGGTTACAACCAATAGTGATTGAAAAAGGAAATATTGTAAATGCTATTTACAATTATCCAACACATCAAACATTCTTTAGTTCAAGTGAAAAGTTAGCCATTGGAGATGTACCATTTATCATCGAACAGTCTAAACCGAAACGAAATCAGGCTTTAGTATACTACCGTGAAGTAGTAAAACGTAAAAACATTCAAATTAATCGCTTTGAAACGGTTCTTAATGTAACATCAACGAACGGTACATTCGAAGTTATTACAGATAAAGATCAATATCTAACTCCATATGTCGTTATCGCAACGGGGTATTATGATCATCCAAATTACATGGGGATTGAAGGGGAAGAACTGCCTAAAGTCCATCACTATTTTAAAGAAGCTCATCCCTATTTTGATACAGATGTATTAGTAGTTGGTGGGAAGAACTCTTCAATTGATGCAGCGTTAGCCCTTCATAAAGCAGGTGCTCGTGTGACAGTTGTTTATAGAGGTGCAGAATACTCACCAAGTATTAAACCGTGGGTACTGCCAGACTTCGATGCCCTTGTTCGTAATGGTGAAATAGAAATGCTGTTTGAGTCAAATGTTATTGCCTTCAAAGAAGATGAAGTTATTTTATCAAAAGAAGGTAAAGAATTTATAGTGAAAAATGATTTTGTCTTTGCTATGACAGGTTACCATCCAGATCATGATTTCATCCGTGCAATGGGCGTTAAAGTAGATAGTGAAACAGGCCGCCCAATTTATAATCCGGAAACAATGGAAACGAATGTTCCAGGATTATTTATCGCGGGTGTAATCGCTGCGGGAAATAATGCGAATGAAATTTTTATTGAAAATGGCCGTTTCCACGGTAATCTCATTGCAAACTACATTCAGGAGAAATAAAAAAAGCTGTCTCACTAGTTTTTATGACTAAGAGACAGCTTTTACTATAAATAGGATAAAGAAGTCATAAACAGGTAAAGTAATAACCAATTCCTTAGGCGATGGTACAATTGATGAAGCAACCGTTATTTCTGCTTTAAAGCTAATTAAAGACGGTATGGGAACGAACTCTAAGAAGAATAAACAAGTCCTTGTAAGGAAAACATTAGAAGCAGGAAAATCCAAAGAGGATATTGGATCAAACAGAAAATGAACTTTTTGAAATGCACATAGTGATAAATGAGAAAAAGGGAGCCACTAATTCTCCAATGGTAAGTGTAGAGTTAATGAGGGGGAAAAAGGTTGAAGATAACATTTTTGAAATGTTATTCGCTGTTGAAATTGTTAATTAAACGGTTTTGATAGCGGGAATTGTCACTAATGTTCTAGTTAAGTGAAAGGAAAGGGGAGGTTTTAATAAATTGATGAAAGTTATGCAGATAATTTATTTTAAGAAGGAATGATTATATGAAAAAAATTATTATCCTTTTGGCCGCAGCTGCTATCACGATTGTTTTAGTAATAGATAATACCAAAGCACAACAGGATAATTCAATATATGTAGCTGTAAATGGAAATGATCAAAATAATGGGACAAAATTAAAGCCATTTCGAACACTAAAAAAAGCTGCTTCAGAAGCTGTAGCCGGAACTACCGTCTACATACGAAAAGGAACCTATAATGAAAGACTTGTCATTAAACATAGTGGAACAAAATCAAAACCAATTATTTTTAAAGCTTACAAAAACGATAAAGTTGTTCTTAGTGGAAAGCATTTAAAAGATGTTGAAGGGGATACATCCTTAGTTACAATAAATAATAAAAATTATCTTACGATTAGTGGATTAGCTATACAGGATTTATCTACTAATTTAACAGATGAAACGGTAATGGGGATTTATGTAACAGGAGCTAGCAGTCATATTACATTAGAGAATAACCAGGTGCGGCGAATTGAAACACATGCAGATAACGGAAATGGCCATGGGATTGCCATATACGGAACTGGTCCAATGAAAGACATAAATATTTTTAATAGTATAGTAGAGGATCTAAAACTCGGTTCAAGTGAATCTCTTGTACTTAATGGAAATATTGACGGCTTTAAGGTGGAAAATAATCTAGTTCGCCGAAGTGATAATATCGGTATTGATCTGATTGGTTATGAGGGTACCTCAAATGATAAAAAAGCTGACTATGTCCGAAATGGGGTAGTAAAAAATAATAAAGTCTATGAAATATCCTCGTACGGAAACCCGGCTTATGGGAAAAACTATTCTGCTGGTGGAATATACGTAGATGGGGGGAGGAATATAACTATTGAAATGAATACCATTTATAAATGCGATATCGGAATTGAAGCAACGTCTGAACATGCGAAAAAATATGCTAGTCATATTAATATTAAAAAAAATACTATTTATAACAACTATTTCACTGGGATATCGATTGGTGGGTATGATAAAAATCGTGGAGGTACGATAAATTCAACAATCTCGAAAAATATTATTTATCGAAATGACACGAAGGGACTAGATGGGGGACAGCTTTTATTACAACATGATACAAAAAACAATGTGATCGAAAAAAACATTTTAACAGCTGGACCATCTCGCCTGTTTATTGCTAATTATTTCACAACCAATAAAGCAAATAAACTGCAAAATAATGTATTCCATAAGGAAAAAGGAAAAACTGGTATTTGGATATGGAAAGAGGGAGAATATACTTCTTTTCCGGAATTTAAAATTACTTCAAGTAGTGATGAGAGATCCAGTTATTTAAATCCGAAATATGAAAATGAAAAGAAATATGATTTTAGACTGAAAAAGGATTCACCTGCAAAGAATATTGTTTTCTAGTAAATAACAATTATCTCAGAACATGGTTCGGACAAAAGTACCTGGCAACAGGTTTTACATAAGTTTTTAAAAAGGCACTCAAATGATTTTAATAATCGTGCTAAACAATTTTGGGGAAATAGGTTGGATTATTGTTATTGATTAATCAAAATGAGGGATAAACCCTCATTTTATTTTTTGCCTATTTTTGATATTTCCTATTATGGTGTATTTTGGTTTTTTAACATTAATCATTATAAACTTCGCCTTTTCAATAGCTTCTCCATCTCCAGGTGGTTCAACGCTAAAACGTATTACATATAAGTCATTCGGCGGATTATGCGCTCCTTCATAGGTATGCAATTGTGCAGTAATTTCATGTCTATTATTAGATTCTTCAATCCGCTTCCTCATACATTAGAGGTAACACATCCAGATAAACCAATTTGGCCAGCAATTAACATACAGAAGGATGATTACTTATTATATCTACAACATGTAGCGCCATATATGCTGCCATATCTAAGAGATCGTTTACTTACAGTTATTCGTTACCCGCATGGAGTACCTGGAGAGAGTTTTTATCAAAAGAATAGTCCTGATAACGTACCTGATTTTGTGACTACGAAACAAATTCGCGGTAAGAATTATATTATTTGCAATGACCTTGAAACACTATTATGGCTTGGAAATCAACTAGCTATAGAGTTTCACATCCCATTTAATAAGATTAATTCAAATAAGCCTACGGAAAATGTCTTTGATCTGGATCCACCCTCTTTAAATGAGTTCGCTATAGCAACAGAAGCAGCACTACACTTAAAAACTATATTTAATCAGTTTGGACTTCAGTCATTCCCAAAAACTTCAGGTGGTAAAGGTATATACGTTTATATACCTTTACCCTTTGATACGTTTACTTATGATGATACACGCCTTTTTTTCGAGTTTAAATGTAAGTTTTTATGTGAGCAAGAGCCACGATGGTATACCACTGAACGATTAAAGAAGAATCGGAATAATAGATTATATCTCGACTATGTTCAGCATAAAGCTGGTAATACGTTAGCAGCTCCTTACTCTCCTAGAGGGAATGAAAAAGGATTAATCTCAACACCGCTAAATTGGGAAGAAGTTAACGATTCGTTAACACCGACAATGTTTACTATTCCTGCCGTTATAGACCGTATTCAGAAGCAGGGTAATCCATTTCATAGCTTCATTCGTACAGAGAATTCACAACAATTTGCAAATGTCCTAAGCCAATTAAAGAAGGAGTAAGTTAGTAGCAGCAAAACCTAATTAGGTGTATCTAAGTAATATTTTCAATATTTCTTAGATACAGTTGCATTTTAAAGCAATGATTCCATTAAAAAAATGATAGAATAACAAGGTTTTTGGGAATATTTGTAGAATGATAATCTATAATGGGAATAAAGTTAAGTCAAATTAGTATAGAAAAAGACGGTTCCTATAATATAGGAGGGGAAATTCTTGAATATGAAAAAAAGAATAATAAGTATTATGTTTTTAGGAATCATAATAATTGGAGGTTATTTCATTATTTTGAATTTCAATGAATTTGTCATAGAGAATGAGCCTACAAAAATTGAAGAAGGGCTAAATAAATTTATCAATCGTCCAGAAGGTAATTTGAAGGTTAAGCTATTAAAAATTCAACAGATAGATAAAACGGATACATTTGTTGCAATTTTTTCTATAAATGAAAGTGACTTCGGATATGCAAAGTTGGAAAAAAAGTTTTTCAACAAGTTAAAAATTATTTATACAAGTAGTGGTTCAGCAAAAATTGCATATAAAGATATTGAAACGAATAAAGGAAATTATGGATTATTATTTGGATTGAATCCTCAATTTGTAATACATACTGTTCAAATCAATAATTTAGAAGGAACGCATACCCAAAAGGTAGATGTAAGTAATAAAGAAGTTATTCTCGTTGCTGACAAATTATCAAAGGAAGTAGAAAAAGCGATTACTTCTAAATTGTTGTTTTTTGACAAAGAAGGAAATGAGGTTGTAGAGTAGTTGGATTTAGGGGCTTTTGCTAGGTAAAGTGAAAAAGGAGACTGATTTGTTCATTTCTACTCAAAAATCAAGCGTATTCTAGGGTAAAATGATATGCACCCCTTTTGGTAGACAGATTAAAAAATAAAATCTGTTTATCTAAGGGGAGTATTTTTATGGTACGAAGTAAACACACATATGGATTGAAATTGATCGTTCTAAATTTATTAAGTGAAGGTCAATATTCAATGAAAGATTTAGTTAAACAATTCGAAGTATCTGCGACAACTATTAAACGCTGGAAAATCAAATATGAGACCTTGGGTGAAGATTCTCTTCGAGAAGCTACTTCCTGTATTAGCTACCCTAAAGAACTAAAATTAGCAGCTGTTGAAGATTATATAGCTGGTGGACTTTCTTTAATTCAGACCATATCTAAATATGGAATTACCAGTGATTCTGTTTTAATGCAGTGGGTGAAAAAGTATACTAGTCATAGAGAATTCAAAGATTCGAATAAAGGAATGAGCCACTCTATGACTAAGGGAAGAAAAACAACATTACAGGAACGTATTGAAATTATTTCCTACTGCATAAAACAACATAAAAACTATCAATTAACAGCGGAAACATATCAAGTTTCTTATCAACAGGTATATCAATGGGTGAAGAAATTCGAAGAGAATGGCGAAGAAGCTTTACGAGATAAACGCGGTCGAACAAAGGAAGAAGTAGAATTAACACCGGATGAAAAAATGAAGATAGAAATGAAACGATTAGAAAAAGAAAATGAACGCTTGCGTGCTGAAAATCTTTTATTAAAAAAGTTAGAAGAACTCGAAAGGAGGCATCGTTAACTAAGATTCGCCAACAAAATCAATATAAAGCTATTCAAGTAATACATGAAAAAGAGAACCTGCCTGTACAATTATTGTGTAAGATTGCGTGTGTTTCGCGTGCAGCTTATTATAAATGGCTTCAGCGCTCACATTCGGTTCAAGAATTAGAAAATGAAGCGATTCTACAAGAGATTCAAGCATGTTATAGACAAGTTGAAGGTATTTATGGTTATCGGCGTATAACCTTAACAATCAATAGAAAACGCCAAGAACAAAAGAGACCAACGGTCAACCTTAAACGTATTTACCGCTTAATGAACTTGAGTGGACTAAAGTCTGTCATTCGTCGAAAGAGAAAACGATATGTCTCTTCTCCGGTACACCACGTTGCAGAAAATCTATTGGATCGTAAATTCACTGCAGCTCAATCAAATGAAAAATGGGTAACTGACGTGTCCCTCATGCCAAAACCACCTCGTATATGTAATAGTCTAGATTATCGTTTGATATTACATTATAGCAAAAGTAACAGTTAAAGTTATATTCTATAGCAAAGAGATTTTAGATAAATGTACTGAATTTTTAAAAAGAAAGGAAGACTTTATACCTGAATTATGTTCAGTATATTGAATGTAGTATTTTGTACTTTTATCCGATCTAGAGTAAGTTTATACAATAATCAAGTAGTATTATTTTAAAAAATAAAACAAATAAAGAAAAATATGGTAATGTTAAAAGAGTTGAATGGCTGAAAATTTAAAAAATTTAAGATGCTCTTCATTACATAATGATAGTATCGAAAGGAGAATAAAAATGAAAATAAATAAACTTTTTGCAAGTATAGCAGCAGTAGGTATTTTGACAATAGGGCTTGGTTCGTTTGCAAATGGAGCAACTTCTTATTACGGATATGGAGGAAAAGTTCCAACTGTAAATGATTTAGAGTCTACAAATGCTGTTAAAGATAACAGTGCAAGCGCTTACAACTTTGTTCAGTATATTCAGAGAGGTAAATTGGTTTCATGGGTTGAGAATACAAGTGGTAGTAATGTTTCACAAAGCGGGACGTACTCAGCTCGTGCCGTAATTCCAATGGATTACTTGGGGAATGCTAGTTCTCTAATAGGAAAAAATCTTCATTTGAATATATCTACATCTACAGGTACGGTGGAATCAGTAGATACTGACGGAGAATGGACACCTAGTTAAATAGTAATTTGATTAAATAAGGTACTAAAAATTTTTGGTCATTCAACGAATAATAATCAATATCAATAATGTTAATTGTAAAAGATAAAAGTTGAGGTGTTCGAGTTGATGATGTATATCAGGCAAGAACTTAGAAGAGCATTATTATCAAAAGTTGGACTTATCACTATATTGTCTTCCACTCTTTTGGTTTTTATAGGTATGTTTGGACCATTAAAATGGATAACAGGTGGTGGCATTTCAATAATGTACACCTTTTTACAGGGCTATAACTCAGGAACTGCGTCTTTTTTGGTGATCACATTTCCAATAGTTGCATGTATTCCATTCGCTAGCTCCTACCGAACAGATATTCAGACAGGATTCCATAATTATGTACAATTACGTATGAAAAAAAGGCAGTACATGAGTATAAGATTAGCTGTGAATGCCCTGGTTGGCGGAGTAGCAATTGCAATTGGACCATTTATTTCCTTTTGTTTTTTAATACTTGTCAAGCTACTGTTTAATGTCCCGATGTTAAGAGCAGAAGAACGATTAGAACCTGTAATGTTCTTTAACAGTATCGGTGTGAGTTCACCAATTTTAATGATTTTAATCATTATAGTTATTATGTTTTGTTGTGGCGCCATTTTTGCTACTTTAGGATTAGGGGTATCTACAATAATACAAAATAAATATATTTCAATCTTCGTCCCGTTTATTTATCTCATCATTTCTGCGACTGTATTAGCAAAAATTCATCCCAGTTTAAATGCAATGGCATTGTACGATGTTGATTTAATGAATGGATCTATCGGACAAACTTTTTTATATGGCACACTGCTTGGTTTGTTTGGTATTACAATATTCTTAATAGGAGGGACAGCAAAGTTTGAGGAGAAGTATAAAGAATAAAAAAGTGGTAAAGTTCTATTCACCAAAAAAAAGTTATCTTTTCGTATATCTTGTATTGATGTTGTATTTCTTTAATCTATTAATTTCGACAAAGATAATCGGAGGAAATATTTACGATCTATTACTTAATCTAACAGAATTTCATCCTCTTTTTTATTTTATCCTACCAGCATTTTTAATAGTCCTAGTATCGTTATTTTCATTGGGAAACGTGCAAAACTATTTGTTAATTAGGTTTGATACTAAACGTAAATGGTATCATGCAAATTTATTGCGAATGGCAAAATCTGTAACATACTTCTGCATGTTGCTAGTTGCCATTATGTTACTGCAAGCTGTATTCGTGTTAGATTTTAATAACAAATGGAGTAATTATAGTCTTAACCACTATAAATATCATACAGAGCTGCTGAAAAACATAACTCCATTTTTCTTAACGACCATGTCAGTCGTACTTTTATGGCTGTTTTTATTTTTTTACGGGATGCTTTTTTACATAAGTTATTTGTTATCAGGTCGGCTTCTATTTTCTGGTATGGTTGCATTTCTAGTCAACTTTCTAAGTATTGGTGTGGTTCTTTCAAAAGTAACTCCAATATCTCGCTACTTGTTTTATGAAAACATTAATATTTTTCAATACACATATGGTTTCTCCCCTATGATAGGTGAGTATCCATTTGAAATAATACTATATTGGATTGGATTGATTTTTGTTATTTATATAATTGGTTTTTTCTGTATAGACAAAAGAGATATGTATGTTAGTGAGAGAAAATAATGTTGAAAAAATTGGTTAAATACTACTTAAGTTCTTTCTTTAAACCTATGTATTTTCTATGCATAGTTGTATTTTTTGTTCTGAATGTATTTCTTGTTAACTCTTCATATAGCGATTTCATACCAAATGGTTATGTAAATCGAATAGTATTTATGTTTTATATGCCACTGGATTTCAAATTTGATTTATTACGTTGGTTATTGATTACTTTGCCTATTCTCCTATCTCTTAGCTCGTTCATTGTAAATGAGGTGCATAAACGTCCTGCTTACATTATTCTAAGGATGAAAAATTATAGTAGTTGGTTTCATAGTATGTTCATTTCCATTTTCATAATTATAATTGTAACTATAGGAATTGGCTTTGGCATTACAGGTATAACTATTTTCTTGTTTAATAGCCAGATAGTAGCATCAAGCGAATTTGGATTATCTTCTTTCCTAAATACAAATGAATGGGTACTGATGTTGAATCAATTTACACTAGTTATTTTTACATTGGTGTTATTACTTATTTTACATACAATTTTTTCATTTTTAGTAAACAATTCAGCCTTCGCAATGTTACTGGTAATAATTAGTATGATTTCATCTGCTACTATTGGTTATATATTTCCATCACTAATTAAGATGTTACCCTTAACATATATGTTTCTCGGTTTCAGGGAAATTAAGAAAATATCCTTTTTTTGGTCTAACAGTATAATTTTTATTTGTATCGTTTTGTCATATTGTTTGCTTTATTTTCTATTTAAAAACCTAAAAGAAAAAATAGTTAGTGTTTGATTGAAAGGAGATGTATGAATGACAATACTAGAAATTCAAAATCTGCATAAAAAAATAAAAGGCCGTGAGCTGCTTAAAAATATAAACTTAATTGTTGATAAACCTGGAATTTACGGTATAGTCGGTAGAAATGGTTCAGGAAAAAGCCTATTATTTAAGACGATTGCGGGGTTATTCGTTCCGAGTAGTGGAACTGTGAAGGTGTTTGATGACATTATTGGGAATGGGAACTTTCCTAAATCATTTGGTGCACTTTTAGATACACCAGGATTCCTCACGCATTATTCGGGTTTCGAAAATTTAAAAATACTAGCCTCGATTCAGAACAGGATCAATGATAAAGATATAGAAAATGTTCTAACATTGGTTGGTTTAGATTTTAATGATAAGGGACCGGTTCGTAAGTATTCATTAGGAATGCGACAAAGGCTCGGAATCGCCCAAGCTATTATGGAAAAGCCGAAATTATTATTAATGGATGAACCTATGAATGGACTGGATGAATCAGGTGTATCGGATATGCGGGAAATGATTCTTGAATTTAAAAAGCAGGGGATAACAATTCTTTTGGCTAGTCATAATCCTGAAGATATATCCTTACTTTGCGATAAGGTTTACAAAATGGATGGAGGGGAGTTAAAGCTCGATACTCTTAAAAAAATAGAGATAACAAACTGAGTCTATCCTAATCTATCATTGTTCCATTCATGTTCAATTAACTGGTTTAACTATTAAGCAACTTTTTCAGCAACTAAAATATGATAATAAAAAGGACTCTATCAAATTTGATGGGGTCCTTTATTGATGATTGACGAATAATTCGGCTAGAAGCTTAACGTAATGAAATATAGTGTACAACAAAAGTTTGGATTTCAAATGCCGTCCTTCCTTTTGATTTTGTCAATATACAACTCACTTCTGACGTACCAATTACTACTTGAGTGAAATTTCATACAACTACTCGTGACGTAGAAAGTAATTAAACGTTAATAACGCTGCAATGACAGGGGGGAGATGAATAATTCACATCACGATTAGTTTGTGTACATCACAACTAAGTTGTTTTCGTCACGATTGAGTTGTTCACGTCACATTTAAGTTGTTAGTGGACAGATTTAACTGAAAGAAGTACTAAGTAAGAAAAATCCATTGTTCGCAAAATACCAATTTAACGAACAATGGAATAAGTGTAAATAAAAAAGAAAGACAAATTTACATACTTCGATTTAATCTAACCTCGTCATTAGGAATCTTATACACTTCAATATTCATGTTAGAATAGTAAAATCAGGTAAATAAATTTACTTTATAGGAGTTGAGTGGTTATGGCAATAAAGTACTTTCTTACTAAACGTATTCCGCCTTATAAAATATATAAGAATGATAATCAAAAACCAACTATGAACGCCATGAGCGCTGTGCAAGATCATTCGAATCGTATACAAGGAGTTATGGGGCTAGCTGGAAAGCAAATGGCAGCTGTGAGCGCGGCTCAGGATAATTGGAAGCATGCACAAGGAGTTATGGGGTTAGCTGGAAAGCAAATGGCAGCTGTGAACGTTGCTCAGGATAATTGGAAGCATGCAC